>NZ_DATERI010000064.1:0-37998 GCF_035271705.1 Buttiauxella sp. | reverse complement strand
GTGCTGACATCCGCTGGCAGTGCCGCAGGCATTGATTTGAGTTTGCATCTGGTGCGGCGTGATTACGGCCAGTTTGCCGCCAACAGCGTGGCGCGCAGGCTGGTCGTGCCCCCGCATCGCGTCGGCGGCCAGGCGCAGTTTATCGAACAACCGGTGCCAGTAGCCTATGAAAGTCAGCGCCTCAGCCCGCTGTTTGATTATCTGCAAAGCCATCTTGCGGATGAGCATACCGTTGAGTCACTTGCGGTTTTTACCGGCATGAGCCCGAGAACATTTTTACGCCGTTTTGCCGCGACGGCTGGCACCACACCCTCACGCTGGTTGCTGAACATGCGCCTGTCACGCTGCCGTGACTTACTGGAAAGCAGCACGCTGTCTATCGACGAAATTGCCGAACGTGTCGGCTTTGGCAGTGCCGCCACATTGCGCCATCATTTCCGCGCAAAGCTATCCACAACACCTGCTGCCTACCGCAAGACATTTACTTCAGGTAACGAAAAAATGATTACCTCACGCGAAACAACGTGATAGAGATAACGGCATTATTTGAAAGTTGAACAGATGAATTTATCTGGAGAAAATATGCGTAAATTGAATGTGTTATTTTTTTCCGCGGCCCTGATGGCCAGTTCTTTGCCAATGGCGTTAACGGCTCACGCTGAGGATGCCCCAGCCGCTGGCTCAGCTGCGGTAAGCTCTTCTTATGAAATCAAAGAGTTTCATGCAGATTACCAGCCCTATAAAATTGGCGACGTCGTACCGGAGTTGTACCGTACCAAGCCCTATCAAATTGACGCATGGAAAATCAGACACTTGCCTGCACCCGAAGCGGGTAGCCACTGGACGTACATGGGCGGCAACTATGTGTTGATTAGCGACGCGGAAGGGAAAATCATGCGAGCCATGAGAGGCGAGATTTTTTACCAGCACTAACCGCCCCAACCCCGGCCATCGCACCGGGGTTTTCGACTCGATCAGCCACTAATTTAAACGCTACGCATCGCTTTAATCTTCGAGAAACCGTACTCAAAAATCATGTCAGTGGTACACATAAAGACAATCACATCACCTGACCCGCACGCTTCCAGCGTTTCGTTTAATTCGGTATCAAACTCTTTTGACAGTTGTGGCATCAACATCTGCATGTCGCCTGGATAATCTTCATCTTCGTCTGCTGGCATATCTTCAATTTTTGAACCGCGCACCACATAAACCAACACGTTTTTGTCGTCGAACACGATGGGCGCACGCAGATACTTGCCCGTAGGATGCTTAGCCATTTTGTTACCCTTTTGCTTTCAGCTTGAAATTTCGCGCTATCCTCGCAAAAGATGATGCGAAAAGACAGTCTCAGTGTGACTTATGCCCTTCCCCCACTCGCCAAATCCTCTCCGCATAGCGCCCGACCAACGCCAGTGAGATGGCAAGCAACAGGAAGAAAATCACTTTGTTGGTATCGTCCCAGAACATTTCGAAATAGCGCGTGTAGAGATTGATGCCGAGGAACGTTAAGCCGAAACCGCGCAGCATGCCGTCGTCGGTTTTCAGGCTTATCCAGATACATGCCCCAGCCGCCAACGCAAATAGCAGTGACCAGTGCATCAGCTCAATCTGGCGCACACTCTGCCAGATATCGACATCGTAATTACCGAAGATCGACAAAATCCACAGCGCGATAAACAGATACAGCAACCCCATCGCTTTGCTGACGTTAAATAGATTACGCTGCTGTAATGGCGTTTTCAGCAGATAACAGCCCGCAAGTAGCACCGCTCCGAATAACACAAACCGGATGGGGTAGTTCATGCCGAGCCAATATGCCCCCCATCCGGAAGCATAGCCCGTAGAAGAGCCGAAGAAGCTGCCTAATGCCAACAGGCAAAATAGCCAGACAAGCCCCGAACGCGCCAGATAGCCCATCACGCCATAAATTGCGCATCCCAGTAAAAATAGCGGAGCGACATTCCCGCTGCCGTTATCCAGCGCCATGCCGACCTGCGATAAACATAGCGCGGTGAATAACACACCGAGGAACACAATCGCTTCATTGCTATAGCGTTTCTCCGGTGTGCGTTTTTGGCGCTGAAAACCCCAGGAGTAACAAGCTGCGGCAATAATAGCCAGAATCACGGCACGGGTGGCGTAGCCAAAATTGAACAGCAACGCCATCAAATACTCGTCGGCGACCAGGCTTCCTATAGCGATAATGGCGCAAGCGAGCGCAATCCAGAAGGCGTAACGGCTCAGGCGCTGCCAGTCAAAAAGTTGTACCGAGAGATTTTGTTGCAGCCGCTGTTGTTCGGATTCTTCTATCACCCCTTCTTTGCGCCAGCCTTCAAGCGTATGCCGGATGACTTTTTCCTGTTTGCGTGTCACTTTCATTACGGTTTTCCTTACCTGAATCCAGGCATCAGGTTACAACATCTTGTCGTAATCTAAGAGATGACACATTCTGATTCATCATTTTAGCTGAGGTAGACCGATGCAAGACTGGAACCCCGCTCGCAACTTACAGTTTGAGGCCGAACGCACCCGACCCGCCGCTGAATTAGCCGTGCGTATCCAGTATCCCAGCGCGCATTCGTCGGTCAGAAAAGCGCAACGTCTTCCGACAGAACCGCCGTAAATGGTGGATGTCGCTCGCGCTTATTCCCCCTACAAAACAACAGGGTCACGTTATTTCAGGCGCAGTGGTGGGAGTTGGTCAAAAACTGAACGCAGGCAACTTCCCCACATCGTGCGAATTTCGCTGAAATATTCATGTTGTGCAGTGATGGCGTACTGGTGGGAATCATCAAAACTGTCACCGTGATAAATCATCACATCGAGCGGCAGGCCAACGGATAAGTTGGAGTTAAGCGTGGAGTCCATGGAAATCAGTGCGCATTGCACCGCTTGATCAATGCCGGTGTCGTAACTGACGATGCGATCGATAATCGGTTTGCCATATTTGCTTTCGCCAATCTGGAAATAAGGTGTGTCAACGGTGGCTTCAATGAAGTTCCCCTCGGCGTAAATATGGAACAGGCGCATCCCTTCGCCGCGAATCTGCCCACCGAGAATAAAAGTAGCCGTAAAATCTGCCCCATCGCGGGCAATCACCTCTTTTAAGGTTTGCCCCACCAGCACGGCGGCGTCATACAGCGAGCAAACGGTGTAGAGGTTTTGCGTGGTGGCATCCTGCGAACGGTGCTGTAGCAAGTTGATAACGCTTTGTGTCGTCGCCAGGTTTCCCGCACTTTGCATGATGAGAGTGCGGTCATCTCCACGATGAAAAACATGCAGTTTCTTGAATGTGGAGATGTGGTCAACGCCTGCGTTGGTGCGCGAATCGCTGACAAAGATCATCCCGCTTGTCAGGCGCATGGCGACGCAATAAGTCATAAAAATCCCCTGTCTGGATATGAGCGAGTCTCGTGGTGTTTACTCGCCCGTCAAAGCTGTTGGTTATTGTTGCGTACTCTGCATACGTTGAACGGCCGCCACCGTTTCCATGCCTTCGTCGCCGCCCCCCATGCGCACACCTCGTACCGGGCAAGCATCAAGATAATCAAATCCCACAGCCAGTTTAAGATGGTGGCAGGTGTTGCGCGTGTTGTTGGTAATGTCAAAACTGTGCCAGTGCCCTTCGACTAACGCTTCCACCCAGGCGTGCGTCGCCACGTGTGCACTGTCTGGGGTGTAGAGATAACCGCTGACATAACGTGCAGGTATCCCGAGGCTGCGGCAACAGGCGACAAACACGTGAGCGTGATCCTGGCAAACCCCCACGCCTGCGGCGAACACTTGCGCGGCGCTGTCTTTCACATTCGTGCCACCTGGCGTGTAAGGCATGCGCTCTAATACTTCGCCCATGATGACGGTCAAACTTTCCAGCGGAGCTGTTTCCTGCCAGTAGTACCCGGCAAAGGCCAGAATTGCACTATCGGGTTGGGTTAATGGCGTATGGCGCAGCCACACCAGTGGCGAAAGTGCTTCGCAAGTGCCGTCATCAAGCGCTTCGCCTTCGGCAATTTCCACCACACCTGTGGCTTTAATGCTAATCGACTGATGCGGGCGGTCGAGCGTCAATACGTGCAGAATATTCCCGAACGCATCGGTGGTCTGCACCGCCTCTACGGGTAATGCCAGTTGCCACGAAATAATGTGCTGATGCACTGATTCCTGCGGGGTGAGGCGCAAATATTGCGTGCTGTGTTTCACCAACTCGTCATAGCTGTAATGCGTGCTGTGCTCAATCGTCAGTCTCATTGTGCCTCCAGGTAAGTGTATTGGATACTTTCGGAAATCGCATTAACCTGACTTAAAAAGCGAGTCAGCCAGGGCTGCAGGCCGGTATTGATGACGTCATCTAAGGTGCTAAAGCGTAGTTCAGCATGCAGAACATGCGCCAGGCGGCGTGGTGCATTGGCACTGTGGCCGCCAATCAGCTCCAGTTGATTGACCACCTCTTCGATGCACGAGCGCAAGGACCGCGGGCTTTCGCTGCGCAAAATCAGCAGGTCAGCCACCATTTCGCGCACCAGCTGTTGTTTGTAGATGCTGTGATACGCCTCGCGGGCGCTGACTGCGCGTAACAAGGTGTCCATTCGATAGTGTTCGCGCACCGCATCAGGGTCGTTATCCAACAGTTGGTTTTTCACACCGAGCAAACGGGCGGTACTGTCTGCGCGCTCTAGTAAAGTGCCGATGCGGATAAAGGACATGGCATCGTTGCGCAACATGGTGCCGAACATCGCCCCACGAAACAGGTGTGAACGATCTTTTACCCAGTCGAAAAAGTCATCGGCATTGCTGCTGTTAACGCCCTCTTTGCGCAACCGCTTCATTTCAATCCACGCAGAGTTGATGCTTTCCCACACTTCCGACGATAAACTGCCGCGCACCGCATGGGCATTTTCCCAGGCTGATTGTAAGCAGCTGAAGATACTGCTCGGGTTACGGTTATCCAGCGCAAAATAGTCGAAAATACCTGGCATGGTGAGCTGCTGGTAATGCTCCCAATACGCAGTCCCACTGCCCGTTAAATTCAGTGGCACCTGCAAATCTTGATGTCCAGTTTCACGAAACGGCATCATGGATAAACGGTTGGTGACATCCAGTACCCGGGCGATGTTCTCGGCACGTTCCAGATAACGCGCCATCCAATAGAGTTCACTGGCAGTGCGGCTTAGCATGATGTGTCGTCCTCCAGAACCCAGGTATCTTTGGTGCCACCGCCTTGTGACGAGTTCACCACCAGCGAGCCTTTTTTCAGCGCCACTCGCGTTAATCCGCCGGCAATCAGGCGCGTTTCTGCGCCATACAGCGCAAACGGACGTAAATCGATATGTCGTGGTGCCAGCCCTTCATCAACAAAAGTCGGGCAAGTTGAGAGCGCAAGCGTATCCTGTGCGATGTAGTTTTGCGGGCGCGCTTTCAAGACGGCACGAAAGGCTTCGAGCTCCGCTTTACTGGCCGCAGGGCCAATTAACATGCCGTAACCGCCCGCTCCGTGAACCTCTTTCACTACCATTTGGTTCAGCCGCGAAAGCACATAGTTTAACTGGTCGGGGTGGCGGCATTGCCAGGTGGGCACGTTGTGGAGAATCGGTTCTTCGGAAAGATAAAAGCGGATCATTGCCGGAACATACGGGTAGATAGATTTGTCGTCAGCCACACCGGTGCCGATGGCATTTGCCAACACCACGCCACCTGCACGGTACACCGAGAGCAGCCCGGGCACGCCGAGCATGGAGTCGGGACGAAACGCCAGTGGGTCGAGAAATGCGTCATCCACACGACGATAAATGACGTCAACTTTGCATGGGCCCAGCGTGGTACGCATGAAAACGGCCCCTTCTTTCACAAACAAATCGGCGCTTTCAACTAATTCGACGCCCATTTGTTGTGCCAGGAAACTGTGTTCGAAATACGCACTGTTAAAGCGCCCAGGGGTTAACACCACCACAGTCGGGTCGTTAACTGGCGAGCTTTCACGCAAAGTTTGCAGCAAATGAGAGGGGTAGCGCTCGATGGGGCGAATACGCTGTTGGGCAAATAATTCTGGGTACAGCCGCATCATCATTTTGCGGTTTTCCAGCATGTATGAAACGCCAGAAGGTGTGCGCAGGTTATCTTCCAACACGTAATATTCCCCGTCCCCGCCGCGCACCATATCCACGCCAATGATTTGCGCGTAGATATCGCGATGAAGGTTAATCCCTTGCATACACGGCTGATACTGATCGTTTGCCAGTACTTGTTCGGCGGGGATGACTCCGGCTTTAAGAATGTTTTGATCGTGGTAGATGTCGTGCAAAAAGAGGTTTAGCGCCTGCACGCGTTGGCGGATACCGGCATCGAGCATCGCCCATTCAGCGGCAGGAATGATGCGCGGAACGCTATCAAATGGAATGAGTCGTTCGGCTCCGTCCTCGTCGCCATAAACATTAAAAGTAATTCCCACGCGGTGAAACAGTAAAGCGGCTTCCTGTTTCTTGCGCATCACAGCACTACTATCGGCCTGTTGTAACCAGTTCCAGTAATTCCCGTAATGGCCACGATGATTGCCATCAACTGCAAACATTTCATCAAAAAAAGATGCTGCACCAGGGTCCATATTGATCATAATTCCCTCGCTTAATGCCATGGAGTTAAAAGGAATTAAGCAGGAAATATGCCAGGTGCGCTTTGGTGCAAAAAGAGCGGAGATTTGCGCATATGAGGGGCAAGCGTGCCAGCGACTGCACCTTTTCAGGGCGGGCAAGCATGAGCGCCACCCGCCATTTGCACTATTTTGAGGAGACAGCCTGACACCGGAACCAACGGTCACACAATGCGTCAAAGGCCCAGTTATACATCACGCTATACGGCAGGAAAAACAAGAAGAAGCCAATTTCGACCATAAACGCCTGCAGCAGTGTGATGTCGAGCACCCAGGCCGCTATCGGCAGGCCAATCAGGATAAAGCCCCCTTCAAAACCCACAGAGTGCGCTACGCGAAGGGGCATCCGGCGCTTTTGGCCAACCGGGAAAAACTTATCAAACACGGCGTTATAAATCAGGTTCCACACCATTGCGACGGTCGAGAGCAAAATCGACAGCGCCCCCATCTGGAACAGCGGCTTATCCAGCACCCACGCCGCCAGCGGTGCACAAATCGCAATCGCGATCACTTCAAAACCCACCGCATGCACAATGCGTTCGGCAAGTGTTCTATTTTGAGACTGCATAACACACTCCAGACTATCTCACAGCAATAGGGCTATGCAGCGCATTATCATCGTAATTACTGATAGACTAAAATGAATAGCCATCGATTAAAGCGATAGATGATGAAATATTCTCCCGAAGCCCTCGAAGCGTTTTTGCAGGCAGTCGAAACCGGGTCGTTTTCTGCGGCGGCTCGTAAGCTCAAGAAAAGCCAGTCGACGGTGAGCAGCGCGATTGCCAATCTGGAAGCCGATTTAGGTGTGACGCTGTTTGACCGCCAAAGCCGACAGCCGGTGTTAACCGCTCAAGGGCAGCATGTCTTGCCTTATATCCAGTCGATAGCGGCGGCAAGCGAGAGACTGAATGAAGTCTCGGTACGTCTGGCCGCAGATGTGGAACCCCGCCTGAGTTTCGTGCTGTCTGATGTCTGGCAAACGGCACATCACGAATCAATCCTGCAGCGTTTTTCCCAACGCTTTCCCGATATCGAATTCGAATGTTTGATTGCTGAAGATGAGGATGTTATTGACCTGATTCAGAGTGGTCGTGCGCACGTTGGCGTGCTGCGGGTGCAGCCGCGTTACCCGGTGGATGTGACGGTAGCGCGTTTACAGGTCGGGGCCGAAATGGCGATTTTCATTCATCAACAGCATGAGTTAGGCCAATTGAAAACTGTCGAAATGGACCGTTTGCAGACCGTACGCCAACTGTGCCTGAGCACATTCACTGACCCAACGCGCAATAAAAGCGGCGGCCCGAAGTGGTCTTCACCGTCGTGGTTAATGCTGCTGGAGATGGCGGAACAAGGTTTTGGTTGGGGGATTTTGCCGCGTTGGCTGGTTGAGCAGTTTGGACATGGTATTTTGCAGGAGTTGCCTGTTGCAGGCTGGCCGCAACGCATTGATGTCGACGTTATTTGGTCAAATAAAACGCCCCCAGGTCATGCAGGGCGTTGGATGATTGATCAGTTGCGGGCACAAAATCCACAAACAGATATCGGATAAAAAAGTCGGATGACGCAGCACTTATCCGACCCCGGGGGGCTGCTATAGGGTGGATAATCGCAAGCGTCATCCACCACAAACCACTATTTACGCTTCGGCATCGTCTTCAACAACTCATCTGGGCTAATGGACGCCAGCACATCACTGCCAGGTAATGGCATTTTGAGGATGTGGTTTTTCATCTTGCCAATCACGTGCATCTCACACGGGCGGCAGTCGAATTTCAGTGTCAGTACTTCATCCTGATGCACAAGTTGCATCGGCGTGGCTTTCCAGCTTTTGACTGAGCCTTTCGCTTGTTTCGGGCACAAGTTGAAGGCAAAACGCAGGCAATGTTTGGTGATCATCACCGGTACTTCGCCCTTCTCTTCGTGTGCTTCATACGCGGCATCAATCAATTTCACGCCGTAACGCTGATAAAACTCACGTGCTTTGTGGTTGTAAACGTTCGCCAGAAAAGTGAGGTGTTCTTCCGGATAGACAGGTGCCGGCACACTCACCGCTTTACGGCTGCCGCGTTGGTACTGCTGCAAACGCACATCACTTAACTCGTCGATGGCTTCACGGCGCAACTGATTAAGCTGGCTGTTTGGGATAAACAAAGCAGCAGGCAAATTCAAATCGACTTTGCGTGCCTGGTACATCGTTTGCCCCAGTTTCGCCAGGCTGTCCCGCAGGCTGGCGTAGGCTTTTTCCGGGTTGTTCGCCACGTCAAACTGCCCTTCCAGCGTTTTGCTGACACTGGCGCCATCTTCACTGGTGACAGTCAAAACCAGTTGTTCCTGCCAACCGCTTAATTCCAAATCCACCGCAATTCGGCGTTCGCTGGAAGTTTTAGTCAGCGCCTGTTGCCAGTTATGGTCAAGGTTACGGTTCAGCGGATGGTTCGGACGCACGTTTTTCAGGGTTTCCGGCATTTCATTCGGCCAGATGCGGTACTGATTTTTACCGGTTTTCTCCACGGTATTGGCGCGGAAACCGACGATATCACGTTTAATCAACACGTTCAGACCATCGCCGTTGGTCAACGAATCGGTGACATTCACATCGAGGAAATCTTTGCCGACTTTGAGCACTTCGCCCACTGGCAGGCCGATGTATTTAGGCGAATCAAACGCGCCAATATCGATTTTACGCTCGTTCACAAAGTAATCGGTGCTACCGCGATGGAAGGTTTTATCCGGCGATGGGATAAAGAAATGCGAGGTCACACCCGCTGACGCGCGAACTAAATCCGTGCGCTGCTCCATTAATTCATCAAGCAACTGGCGGTAATACGAGGTGATGTTTTTCACATAGCTCATATCTTTGTAGCGCCCTTCTATCTTGAAGGAACGCACGCCCGCATCGACCAACGCCGCCAGATTGGCGCTCTGGTCATTGTCTTTCATCGAAAGCAGGTGTTTTTCATAGGCCACAACACGCCCCTGATCATCTTTTAGGGTGTAGGGCAAACGGCACGCCTGGGAGCAATCACCCCGGTTTGCGCTACGCCCTGTCTGGGCGTGAGAAATATTACATTGGCCGGAATACGCCACGCACAATGCGCCGTGAATAAAGAATTCAATAGTGGCGTCAACGTTTTCGTGGATGTCGCGAATCTGGTTGAGGTTTAGCTCGCGCGCCAACACGATTTGTGAGAAGCCGACATCAGAAAGAAATTTCGCTTTTTCAACACTTCGAATGTCGCACTGGGTACTGGCGTGGATTTCAATGGGCGGTAAGTCCATTTCCATCACGCCCATGTCCTGCACAATCAGCGCATCAACACCGGCCTGATACAGGTCGTGAATCATCCGGCGAGCGGGTTCGAGTTCGTTGTCATGCAAAATGGTGTTGAGCGTAACGAAAATCTTCGCCCCATAACGGTGTGCAAACGGCACCAGTTCTGCCAGGTCTTGCAGACTGTTGCCAGCATTATGGCGAGCGCCAAAGCCAGGCCCACCAATGTAAACCGCATCCGCACCATGCAAAATAGCTTCGCGGGCGATGGCGGTGTCACGGGCTGGACTGAGTAGTTCAAGATGATTGGCGTGCAGGCGCATAGTGAGTTTGTTTTCTGTGTTATGGGCGAAAGGCGGCTATTGTAGTCAGATTGAGCTGGTAAGCAAAGATCTGCGCAACCCATAGTAGTTGGAATATCTTAGCTATACTTTGTTACATCTTTTCTCACCTGCCCCCAAGCAGTCGCTCAAATTACGCTGGAATAGCTAAAGATGCTGAACTATATATTGATATAATTCATACTCATCAAGGAAATAATCACAAGAGTTATCATATTAAACTTATTTAAGTGGAAGCTCGTTGAATGACAAAGTTAAGATAATTGAAAATGACAAAAAACGTTGAACACTCAGAGCTTTACCAATCAGAAGGTGCCAAGTTACTCTACAATAATTCGTTACCTGGCATTCTGATTACATTTATTGCCTCAACTGTACTTGCTTTCACTTTTATCGACAGTCACGATTTCCAGGCAAAAATTACCTGGTGGATAGTGATGACGTTAACTTTATCCGCACGGTTTATTGATACATTTATGTGGATAAAAAGTAGCGCTGAGCGTAAACGCAGCAAAACGTGGGTGCCACGGTTTTCATTAGGCTGTTTAATAACCGCCGTGTTATGGAGCGCCTATGCAGTTATTTTTTACCAAACTTTTTCTGTCGAAGAGTTGAGCACCACCACTGTCATTCTTGCCGCCATGGCCGGGGGAGCAAGCAGTTTGCTTTCTGCAAACCTTCTGCTTGCGGTGGCCTACAACATTATTATCCTTATGCCGATGTCAATCTTGCTCATCATGCAGGATGAACAATATAGAATTAATCTCGGTGGTTTAGGCATTTGCTTCACGCTAATAATGATTATCGCAGCAGCACGTACCACGAATTATATTAAAGAAGCCATTTTATTACGCTATAGAAACAAAAAACTTGTCTCTCGCATGGAAGACACCATTCGCAAAAGAACACAGCAAGTCTATGAGATTTCAAATAAAGATTCTTTGACTGGTTTATATAATCGCACGGCTTTTTTGGCCGCCGTCAAAAGCGTAGAGCAAGATTTTAAGCAACACCACATCGAGGGATATTCAATATTCTTTATCGACCTGGATGGCTTTAAAAACATTAATGACACGCTCGGCCACAATGCAGGCGACGACGTACTGGTGAATATTAGTGGCCAGTTAAAAAAGTGTAATACTGCTGACACTATTATGTGCCGCTGGGGCGGCGATGAGTTTATCTTGCTGGTGAAAGAAAACCAACATCAGCCCATCAACGCACTCGCACAACACATTACCACCGCCCTTTCTTTGCCCATAAATTTAGGCGACCAAACCGTTACCCTTAACGCCACCATTGGTATTGCGGTTTGCCCGGAACATGCCACCTCGATTACCCGCCTGATCCAACTGGCCGACATCGCCATGTATTCACAAAAAGGCAAATATCCGGAACGTGTTGCTTTTTATAATCTCGATCTGGAACGCAATCTGCGCCATAAAATCATGCTCAATGAGGCGTTAAAAAGCGCACTTCATCACCAGCAACTTCGTCTTGTGTATCAGCCAATTGTCGATTGCACAGGCCAGATTATTAGTTTCGAAGCATTGATGCGCTGGCGTTATCAAGACCAGGATATCTCACCCGTTGAGTTTATTCCTTTGATGGAACAAAGCGGTCGCATCGTCGAAGTCGGCAGTTGGGTATTGGAAGAAGCCTGTAAAGCTTTAGCGAAGATGCGCCAGTGCAACGTAGATATCTGCATGTGCGTGAATATTTCGCTGATTCAGTTTTACGATAAGGGCTTTGTTGAGAACGTTAAACGGGTTATCAAACGCTACGATATCCCAGGGCATTTGCTGCATCTGGAAGTGACGGAATCAATTTTCCAGACGGAACAAATGCATATTAACCAAAAAGTGAGCCAGCTCCAGCAGTGCGGTGTGAAATTTTCCGTCGATGATTTCGGTTCGGGTTATTCGAGCCTTTCTGTTATCCAGAATATGAATATCGATTACATCAAAATCGACCGTTCCTTTATTCAACACATTGAACACAAAGGTCTGTCTATCGTGCAGGCTGTGATGAATATGTCCCAAAGTCTCAATTTTAGCGTGATTGCGGAAGGCGTGGAAACTGAAATACAGCGCAAAATGCTAGTGCAATGCGGCATCCCTTATATGCAGGGTTACTATTTTTCACCACCTATGGAAAGCCATGATGCGTGGGAATATCTCAATAATGCGTTGAGTAAAACCCCAAATTAACGTGCAGATTTTTCAAGAATATCGGTTCTGTTGTTAATGGGTTGTAATGTTATAGTCCGGTAACGCTATAACAAAGAAGGGAAAAAATGCGCGCATTATCCATTCCGTTACCTACGGTACTGACAGGGTTTGTCGCCGTATTAGTTGGCTACGCAAGTTCAGCGGCAATCATCTGGCAGGCGGCTGAAGCCGCAGGTGCGAATACCCTGCAAATCGCGGGCTGGCTGACGATGCTGGGGATTGGCATGGGCATCAGCACCCTGGTGCTCACGGTTTGGTATCGCTCGCCGATTCTCACCGCGTGGTCGACACCAGGGGCGGCACTCCTCGCCACCAGCCTACCGGGCCATTCGCTAAACGAAGCCGTTGGCGTATTTATATTCGCTTCGTTTTTGATTCTGCTGTGCGGCGTCACCGGTTTGTTCGCACGTGTCATGCGCCTGATCCCTTCCACATTGTCCGCCGCCATGCTCGCGGGGATCCTGCTGCGATTTGGCCTCGATGCTTTTACATCATTGCAGGGCAATTTTTTGCTCAGCGCGAGTATGCTGCTTGGCTGGTTGTTGGCAAAAGCCTGGGCACCGCGTTACGCCGTGGTCGTTGCCATGGTTGTTGGCCTGCTAGTCTGTGTGATGAGTGGCAATCTGCAAAACGGCAGCATGCCAGTTGCGATGGTAATGCCCGAATTTACTGCTCCGCACTTCTCGCTCGCAAGCTTGCTCGGTATCGGTATTCCCTTCTTCCTGGTCACGATGGCGTCACAAAATGCACCTGGTGTCGCGACACTAAAAGCCTCGGGTTATGACGTTCCCATCTCACCGCTGATTGTGGTCACGGCCGCCCTTGCCCTATTGCTGGCTCCATTTGGCGTATTTTCAATCTGTATTGCTGCAATAACTGCCGCCATTTGTCAGGGGGCAGAAGCTCATCCGGATCCCTCAAAGCGTTGGCTTGCAGCCGCTGCGGCTGGGGTATTTTATTTGCTGGCGGGTATTTTTGGCGGCTCAATTACCACCTTACTCACCGCACTCCCGGTTGCTTACATTCATACGCTGGCGGGGCTGGCATTACTGAGCACCATTGCCGGAAGCTTGTATCAGGCGTTAAACCACGAACGAGAGCGCGATGCCGCAATAGTGACCTTTTTAGTCACCGCTTCTGGGGTCAATTTGTTGGGGGTTGGTTCCGCTTTTTGGGGGCTGGTTGCTGGTGGGATGTGTTACGCGCTGTTCTCACTTTCCCGCCGCGCGTAGCTGCGAAGGGGTCACACCGATTGAGGCTTTAAAACGATGACTGAAATGGCTTGCCGAGCTGAAACCGCAAGCCATCGCAATATCGGTCAACGTTAACGCGCTATTTTTTACCAGGTTTTCAGCGCGCAGCATGCGCCGCTGCATCACATATTGATGGGGTGCAAGTTGTGTCGATTGCTTAAACATCCGAGCAAAATGAAAGTCACTCAACCCGGCTTCCAGAGCCAGTTCGGTCAGCGTCAAAGGTTCGCTGAGATGCTGTTCAATGTATGCCTGAATATTGCGTAACACCACCGGAGCAAGACCGCCTCGCACAATGGGCAAGCGCCACTGCACATTGCTGTAAGTCTGAATCAAGTGGGTGAGTAGCAATGTTGACGCGGTGCTGAGCGTTAAATGGTTCGCCCGTTGTTGCCAGTCGCTGCTGAGCAAAAAATGGCGATACAACTGCGTAATGCGCGGGTCCTCACTGAAGATTTTCTCATCAAGCTGGATAGACGCCGGGCTACGATCCCAGATTTGCTCGGCAATGCTGCGCAAATGCCCATCGGTACAATACAGATGCACAAACGAAAAATGATTGCGGATATCCCATGTGGTTTCGCTGTCTTGTGGCATCAGGCAAAACCGGTCTGGCCCGCCGCCATTTTTCCAGCCGGATGAAGTTTTATGGTAGGTTTCCTGCCCCTCGTTCACATACATGCTTAACGTATGGTGATCACTGCATTGCGTGACACGATCGAGGCTGTTTGACCACGCCGACAATTGGATACCAGAACCCAGTTGCACGTTATCTTCCAGCACCGCGTTGTGCTGGCGAAGATTTTCAAAAGCGTTATACGACTGGGTCATAACGGGCGGCCATCAAAGTTAAGAGCTAACAGTTTAAGTAGTGACCGCGCCTGTTTCCAGATGTAAAGCATAACATTACCCTAAATAATCCGAGTTGCAGGACGTATAACGGATAAAAAACCGCAAGAATATGCAAGTCCAGCAAACAGGTGAAAGCATGCGTTTGCGCATTCGCAGATACTCCCACTATCCGTTTGGGGAGATAACAACATGAATGCGTTACTTTATATTTTAGTGGTGGTGATTTGGGGTACAACGTGGCTGGCGATTTATATGCAGCAAGGCGTGGTATCTGTACCCGTTTCTATTTTCTGGCGTTTTGCTGTGGCAGCGGTCGTGATGCTGGTGGTGCTGCGCTCATTGGGGCCTTTACGGCGTATCAGTTTGCGCGATCATCTGTTCTGTATGCTGCAAGGCGGCTGTGTTTTTGGCTTTAACTTCGTCTGCTTTTATCATGCGGCGACGTATATCAGCTCAGGTTTGGAGTCAGTTATTTTTTCCATGGCGGTGTTGTTTAACGCGGTCAATAGCATGATTTTCTTCCGCCAGCGCCCACATAAAAACCTGCTGCCAGCAGCGGTGCTCGGCATTTCCGGCGTTATCGCGCTGTTCTGGCACGATCTGGTTGCCACACAACTGGCACCGTCATTGCTGTTGGGTATCGGGTTAAGTGCGCTCGGCACGTTTGGTTTTTCGCTCGGTAATATGATCAGCACGCGCCATCAACGCCGAGGACTTGAGACGCTGTCGACCAATACCTACGCCATGTTTTATGGCACCGTTATTATGGGTGTGCTGGCACTGCTGCGTGGTGATTCGTTTATGCCCGAGTTCACGCTGCGCTATTTGGGCTCGCTGTTCTATTTGGCGATATTCGGTTCAGTGATTGCCTTTGGTGCGTATTTCACGCTGGTCGGGCGCATCGGTGCCAGCCAGGCAGCTTACAGTACTCTGCTCTTCCCGCTCGTCGCACTCAGCCTTTCGACGATTTATGAAGACTATGTCTGGCACAGCAACGCTATTATTGGGCTAGTGATGATCCTGCTGGGGAATTTGGTGATGTTCGCAAAACCGGGGATGTTTAACTTCCTGCCGTGGTGCAAGCGGGCGGCGTGAGGATTAAAAAAGGGAGCAAGGCTCCCTTAGCGTCGTGCCATAGCCTGTTCGTTATACCAATTAGCTTTTCTGATTGGTATAAAACGTGGTGGTATCCGTGGCCAGGTCATCAACCGCTTGCTTCATGGTCGCCACGGTGAGTAACCTGGTTTCGTTGCTCAAGTCCTCTCCTGTTCCTTTACGCACCACACGTACCATCGGTTTACCGGTTGCCGCATCAATCAACTCCGCCTCATAGTATAAGTGAGTTTTCATGGTGCGGTGCCCCGTAACCACTTGCGTACCCGCAATGACTAACGCAATCGGCACCACTTCGTAGAATTGTAATCCTTCTTTAGAACTGTCCACTGCGGTAATCGCACTGCGGAAAATCAGGCTGCGTGCGCCGGGTTGAGTCACTAGCGGCTTATGCGACTGCACCGCCTCTTTGAGATGGATATTGGTGTAGTTCAACAAGGCCGCCAGTGCATCTGTACCGATCTGCGTCGTCGGTTTTGGTTCTGGGTAATAGATGACTGGGTGATACACAATACTGTCGTAATGACTCCCCTTAAAGTCAGGATCAACCCAACGCATAACAGTTTTACCCGAATCTGATGTTGTTTCCTGTAACCCTGAATAATCCTTTAAAAAACCCGAATAGTTTTCAGGCTCGGGTAAAGAAGAAGCACAACCGGCTAATGCTAATAACCCCGTCAGACACGCCGCTTTAAAACAAATTGTCATTCGCATAAATACTCCCTGTAAATTGCATATAAGCGCTCGCTTTATAGCAATAAAAAAGGGAATCTCAAAAGGTTAAAGATGCTGATTTTTTAAAAGACACCTTCCCGAAAAAATAATCCTTCATTATTTACCCATTAATAATAAATATTATGCATCTATGAGCTAACATATATAATCACCACCAATAATAAGGAGCCAATATGACACCTCATCTGCGAATAGCTCGACCAGTAACCGACCTCGCTCAAAGCAAAAACATGTATTGCCTGGGTTTAAGTTTGCAAGAACTGGGGGGGTTTAGCGAACATGATGGCTTCAGTGGCGTGATGTTGGGTCGCAGCGATTTAAGCTGGCATCTGGAATTTACCGTTTGCCACCGCCACCCCGTCGAACCTGCAGCCACAGTGGACGATCTATTGGTGCTTTATTATCCAGATAACTCACAATGGCAAAAAACCTGCCAGCAAATGCTGGAGGCAGGTTTTTTGACCATTAATAGTTTTAATCCATACTGGGATATCAGTGGTCGTACATTTATTGATAACGATGGTTATCGCGTTGTGCTACAAAACCGCGCGTGGCCAGCGGTTTAAATTTTACGCGCAAGCATAGTGGCAAAGCGTAATTTAATGCGATTGCCTTGTTCGTCAGTTTTATGTAATTCGCCCGTTTCTTCGTTGTATTTAATCAATTCCCAACCCGCGTAATAATTGCGCAGTTCGTCTGTTACGAAAGCAAATGGGAAACCGACGGTACAAGGGAAATCCTCGGTATCCATGGCGGCAACAATCAGGTTATAGCCCCCGGCTTTGGTGCAACGCTGCATGTTAGCAATCAGCCCAGGGATGGTGCTGCGTTCTAAAAACATCATCACCACGGTCGAAAGGATGAAATCATACTCACCCTCGAACTGTAATGTGTTCAGATCAACCACATCAGTGATGAGGTTTTTCAGCTCTTCAGTTTCAATGATTTTATTCAGGTTACTGATGCTCATCTGGTTTTTATCCCAGGCCGTCACATCAAACCCTTTTTGATTCAGATACAGGCTGTTACGCCCACTGCCACAACCGAGATCCAGTGTTTTACCCGGTGGGACGATAGTGACCGCATTCAGCACTTCGGAGTGAGTACGGGTTAAACCATATTTCTCAGTGTAATAATTTTCAGGAGCCATCTTAATTTGTCCTTTTTGCAGGCAGTTCGCTACGCAACAGTAATTTCCCCTGATACAACAGAGCAATCGTGCGCAACAACAACAGGCCAATAATAACATTAGTGAAGATAAACAGCGGCAGCACATGGCCAATGACCGGTGAAATCGACCAAATCTTAGCAGCGTAACGCCATGCAAACCCCATCCCGATGATGCCAAGGACAATGCCAAAATACCCTGCTGGTAGGTTGAGCATGGTGCGAGTGACTGACTTATTCATTAAGGTTAAATCTTAAGGTGTATTTTTGATGCATTTTATGCGAACACAGCGCGGAACGCCACCAGGGGATTTACCTGCTACGTTTTAAACAGCGATTTAATAAACACTGAGGCGAACATTGGATGAACAAGTATCAGCTTACGGGTGAAGCGCGGTTACATGATTATCTGGTTGATGGCCAAAAGCAGCAGGTCAAACTCTGGCAGGTCGTCGCACTTTACGATTTCAGCGATGTTAAAGCCGGTCAGATCGGTGGCTGGATTGAAAACGAAGATAACCTCAGCCAGCAGGGCCATTGTTGGATTTATGGCAGCGAAAGCGTGGTTTATGGCGGCTCAAGTGTCACGGATGATGCGCAAATTCACGGCAGTTCGACCCTTTGCCACCAGGCACACGTCAGTGGAAAAAGTTGGGTTGAGCAGTCGCTGATCAGCGGTGAGTGCCGTATTTTCGATACCGCTCGCATTCTGAACGGCAGCCAGGTGATTGCCGTTCGTGGTTTGACCGCCGACCAGGATCAGTTGCTGCAAATTTATGGCAACGCCACAGTAAACGCTTCCAGGGTGGTGCATCAGGCGCAAATTTTTGGCAACGCTGTTGTTAACAATGCCTTCATTGAACACCGTGCTGAAGTCTTCGGCCAGGCCATTCTGGAAGGGAATGACGAGAACAATATTTGGGTTTGCGACTGTGCTCGTGTGTTTGACAATGCGCGGATTATCGCCGGGCGCGGCGACGACCAAATCCCGACGATTCGCTACTCTTCGCAAGTTTATGGTAATGCGTTAATTGAAGGCGATTGTGTCTTAAAGCATCAAGTGCATATTTTTGATGACGCCAGGCTTACCGGCGGGCCTATTCAGCTAGACAACCAGGTGCAAATCTACGGCCAGGCTCACGTGGCTGGTAATGTCCTTATCGAGAATAATGTACAGATTTACGATAAAGCGGCGGTCGACGGGCTGAATGGCGAGCTTATTCATATTCGCGGAATTAAAGATATTAACGGCGAACAACGTATTACGCGCTCGCCTTTTTATGGGCTGTTTTAAGACAGGCGTTTGAGTGAATCGCCCATGTGTACAATCCGCCCATAAATATTCTGGTCATGAAACTCGCCGTTCAAAAACTCGGCTTGTTTCAGGCGGCCTTCAAGGGTGAAGCCATTACGCAGCGCCACCTGGTTACTGGCCGAATTACTGACGATGCACTTAATCACAAAGCGGCGCACCGTGCCTTCACGAGCATATTTATCCACAACTGCCTGTACGGCGCGGGAAATAATCCCTTGCCCTAAAACGTCTTTATCCAACCAATAACCGATGTAAGCCACTTTATTGGTGGGTTCAATCTGGTTAAATGAAACCACCCCAACCATTTTCTGCTGCTGGTATATCAGGAACATTTTCGCGTAGCCGCGATGATGCAGTATGTAATTTCCCTGGGCCATTTTGCGCGAGTCTTCAACCGACAGCACAAACTTCGGCCAGTCCATTGCCGTTTGTAACCAGGCTTTATTCTTCTGCACCAGCGCAAAAATCTCATCCACATAGCGTTCGTGAATGGAGTGCAGCGTAATGTTGTCGTCTATGTTAATCAGGTCGTCTTGCCAGTCATCAGGATCCCGCACTTCGCCTCTCCTTTGTTATCAGTGGGAAATAAAGTTCTGTGGGAAATAATGGTGCAGAAAAAACCGTTGCACCACCAGGGCTCCCTACAATTGCACACTGTGTCTGCTGTATACCGCTTGCCACCGCTAAATTGAACGGTTTTCCACGCTGGCATAGATGTTGCTTAACATCTTTGTAACCTAAAGGAGACAAAGATGAAAGCGATCATAATAGGCGGCGGCATTGGTGGACTTTCGTCGGCAATTGCCCTGAAAAGATGTGGCATTACAACGGAAGTTTATGAAGCCGTCAAAGAGATCAAACCCGTTGGTGCGGCGATTTCTATTTGGCCTAATGGCGTGAAATGCCTGAATTGGCTCGGTATGAAAGAGCAACTCCAGCAACTCGGTGGGCCGATGGAATTTATGGCCTATAAGGAGTTTGTCCACGGCCAAACTTTGACGCGTTTTAGTCTCGAGCCTTTGATCAAAAGTGTCGGTGAACGCCCCTATCCTGTGGCACGGGCAGAACTGCAAGATATGCTGATCGAGACCTATGGCCGTGCTGATATCCAGTTTGGCAAACGCGTGGTTAAGGTGGAAGAATTTGATGGCGGTGTGCGAGCCTTTTTCGATGATGGGCATGTGGCCGTTGGGGATGTATTAATTGCCGCTGATGGGACTCATTCGGTGATTCGACCTTATGTTCTCGGTCATCCTACTGAGCGCCGTTATGCCGGATACGTGAATTGGAATGGTCTGGTCGACATTGACGAATCTATTGCCCCAGCCAATCAATGGACGACGTTTGTGGGTGAAGGCAAACGGGTTTCTTTAATGCCAGTTGCCGGTAATCGTTTTTATTTCTTCTTTGACGTGCCGTTAGAAAAAGGGTTACCCGAAGACCGCAGCACGGTAAAAGCTGATTTAACACGCTACTTTGCCGGTTGGGCTCCCGCGGTTCAAAAATTGATTTCTGCCATTAACCCCGACACCACTAATCGCATAGAAATTCATGATATCGAACCCTTTATGCAACTGGTTCGCGGTCGTGTTGCGTTACTTGGCGACTCCGGCCATAGCACCACGCCTGATATTGGCCAGGGGGGTTGCGCGGCAATGGAAGACGCCGTGGTGCTGGCAGTTGCATTGCAAACCAACTCATTGGGCGTGGAAGATGCACTACTGCGTTATCAGGAAAAACGCGCTTATCGTGTCAAAGATTTGGTGCTTAAAGCGCGCAAACGCTGCGATGTGACCCACGGGAAAGATATGGATGTCACCCACAACTGGTATGAAGAATTGAAAAGTGAAACCGGCGAGCGCGTGCTGTCGGGGATGCGCGAAACCATTCTCGGTGGACCGCTGGAATAATGATAAAAAAAGCCCCGAACTTTCGTGCGGGGCTTCCTGGTTATTTCATTATGCGGTCATCAACGTACTGACGTTTGTCCGGTGCTGGCGGGAAGTAGTGATACAACCAGGTTTCGCTGATGGCATCGCCCTGGCAACGCAGGAACATTCGCATATCTACCGGGTCAGTAGAGTCGTCAGTTGGGTACCAGTCAAACAGAATACGGTAGCCGTCAAATGGCTCGACATACAGGATTTCGATCTGTTTGGCTTCGCCGTTAGACAGCGTGATAACCGGCTCAATACCTTTCGGTGCCGCGGCTTTCAAATCACCGCCGATAAAATCAATGGCGAAACGACGTGACCATTTCTGCGGGAAATGCTCGCCAGGCGCCCAACCTTCCGGGAAGCTGCCCATACCGGTGCGCGTTGCGTAAACGCGTGCCAGTGGCGATTGGATTGGCGGTAAACCACTCCAGTACAGACGGTATTTGAACGACAGTTCATCACCTGCTTTCACTGGTTTTTCTGGCTGCCAGAAGCAGACGATGTTATCCAGCGTTTCACCCGTTGTTGGGATTGCCATCAGGCCGATAGTCCCCTTACCCCACTTGTTTAACGGCTCAACCCACAGGCTTGGGCGTTTGTTATACCAACCCATAATGTCCTGATAGTTGGCAAACTCATGGTCTAATTGCAGCAAACCAAACCCTTTCGGGTTGTTGTCAGTGTAGGCATTGAACTGCAACTTCTGCGGGTTATTCAGTGGGCGCGTCACCCACTCACCGTTGCCACGCCACATCGACAGGCGATCGGAATCGTGGATTTGCGGGTGAATGGTGTCGCACATACGATGTTCGTTGGTGCCGCAGGCAAACATACTGGTCATCGGCGCGATGCCCAGCTGTTTAATATCTTCACGCGCATACAGGTGATTTTCAACATCCATCACAACACGTTCGGCTTCACAACTGATGGTAAATTTGTATGCCCCGGTGATACTTGCGCTATCGAGCAGTGCGTAGACCACAAATTTGGTATCGCCCGCTTTCGCTGTTTCAAACCAGAACGAGGTAAAGTCCGGGAACTCTTCCAGTTGATCGGTATAAGTATTAACCGCCAGCCCACGAGCAGATAAACCGTATTGATAGGTGTTATCTACCGCACGGAAATAGCTCGCGCCCAGGAAGGAAACCACGTCGCGTCGCGCCAGTTCTGGTGCTTTAAACGCTCTAAAACCGGCAAAACCAAGGTCAATCTGGCCTTCAAGTTGTTTAGTATCGACACCCGCATCGTTGTAATTAAACAACTCCGGGCGGAAGTGAATTTCACGCGACTGTTGGGTCGATGCGTCAACGGAGAACATGCGCACGCGGCGGCGGAACCCCATTCCCACATGGAAAAACTGCACATCAAGCTGACGGTTTTCAATGTTATTCCACAAAGAGTGGTCGGCGTCATACTGAATGGCGTTGTAAGCCTGAGGCGTTAAGTTTGCCAGGGTGTCAGGCAACTGACGCGGTTTCCCAACCCAGGGTTTCGTCGACAGGTCATGGGCCATTGACTGGAGCACGCCGAAATCAAACGAGGTGGTGCGACCGTCGGCAATTTCAGACTCTGCTGCGTAGGCTGCGCGTGAGAAGAGCGTGGCAAGTGAAGTTGTGCCGCTGACTGCGGCGAGAGCCATTGAGGCCTTGATAAAACGTCTACGGTTCATGCCTGAAAAATAGTCCTTCTTTGTCGATGTCTTTCATCCCACCAAGGGCAGAAAAGCGGCAAAATCTAGACCGCACACTCTAGACAATATTCACTGAAAAACCAATCACCAGCGCTGACCTTTACGCAATGAATCGCAATTTATTTCTCTACCCGTCATCCTTCAAGTTGCAGGTGCGTTGGCAGCGTTTGCTCACCCGAAGGGGTGAGGCACATGAATGGGCCGAGTCATCACCGACTAAAGTCAGCTCATCGGGACTCACTCGCTTGCCGCCTTCCTGGAACTCGAATTATTTTGGGTATGTACATAAGATTGCGATAAAAAAAACGGCTCACATTGTGAGCCGTGAGTGGGGTGTATCGATTACTTCACGTTGACATCAATACCCGGGAAATACTTCTTGGCAAGGGTTGTAATCGTGCCATCAGCACGGACTTTATCGATTGCCGCATCCAGCTGTTTCTTGGTCTGCTCGTCGCCTTTACGCAGGCCGTAACCGATTCCGCTGCCCAGAATGGTGTCATCGCTAACTGGCTTGCCGATAAAACCAAAACCTTTGCCCTGCGGCTTGCTCAAGAAGCCCGCCTGGCCCGCAGCCGACATCACCAGTGACGCGTCGATTCGACCATTGAGCAAATCACCCCACGCCATGTTCTGATCTTTGTAGGAAACGACGGTAACACCGTGTTTTTCCCAATGTTCTTTTGCGTAAGTTTCCTGAATAGACCCTTGCAGAACGCCAATCGTTTTACCTTTCAGCCCTTCTGGTGTCGCTTCCATTCCACTGTCCAGCTTACCCACCAACTGAGAAGGAATACGGTAGATTGGTTGGGTAAAATCGATGCTTTTACTCCGCTGTTCAGTGATGTTCATCGCCGAGTTAATAGCATCGAATTTCTTCGCCACCAGCCCTGGAATTAATGCGTCAAATGAGGTTTCCACCCATGAGCATTGCAGGCTCGCCGCTTGACAAATAGCGTTCCCCAAGTCGATATCAAACCCTTCCAGCTCACCTGCCGAGTTACGGCTTTCAAACGGAGGATACTCGGCTTCCACGCCATAGCGCATTTCGCTTGCCGCTGCTACCGCGAATGAAGCACACATCCCAACCAACAAACTTAACGCATAAACTTTTTTCATTATGACCTCGTATCAGCGTGGCTTAACCTGGCAAAGTGCCTGAGCACCCGCACGTAACGTAGCTTCATCTTTAGCAAATGACAAACGAATCAACTTGTTGTCTGTCCCATCGGTATAAAACGCGGAGAGCGGAATTGTCGCCACACCATATTGAGTAATTAAACGTTTAACCATCTCACTGTCGGATTCATCGCTGAAATGACTGAACTGCGCCAACAGGAAGAACGAACCTGCACTTGGCAGCAGCTTGAATGGCGACTGGGCCAACAATGACTGCATTAAATCACGCTTACGTTGATAAAACGCCGCCAGCGACAAATAAGTATCTGGATTCGTCATATATTCAGCAAAGGCATACTGCATGGGCGTGTCCGCGGAGAACATCAAAAACTGATGCACTTTGCAGATTTCCGACATTAACTCGGACGGTGCCAGGCAATACCCCACGCGCCAACCTGTCACATGGAAAGTTTTGCCAAATGACGACACGATAACGCTGCGCTCGGCCAGTGCCGGATGCGTTGCCATGCCGTGATGCCGTTGGCCGTCAAATACAATGTGTTCGTAGACTTCATCGGAGAGAATAATGATGTCGGTATTGCGCGTCAGCTCGGCCAACATATCCAAGTCCAACGCGCTAAACACTTGCCCGCTTGGATTATGTGGCGTGTTAATGATGATCATACGCGTACGTGGCGTAATCGCTGCACGCACTTCGTCCCAGTTGACGGTGAAATCTGGCAGTGCGAGTTTCAGTGCCACAGGGATTGCACCTTGCAGGCGCACAATGGGGGCGTAGCTATCAAAAGAAGGTTCGAAGTAAATCACTTCATCACCTGGATGCACTAACCCGCTGATAGCAGAATAAAGCCCTTCACTGGCGCTGGCGGTCACTAAAATTTCATCGTCAACGTCATATTGTGAGCCGTAAAGCATCGCCACTTTTTCGGCGATCAGCGTTTTTAATGGCTTGTAGCCGGTCATCGGTGCGTACTGGTTATGATTTTCCTGCATCGCTTTGGTGACGCCTGCAATAAGTTGCGGGTCAGGCGAAAAGTTAGGAGCACCTTGCGACAGGTTGATGGCGTTATGTTGCGCCGACAGTTGGCCGATAACAGTAAAAATAGTGGTTCCAACATCCGGTAATTTTGAACGAAGTTGCACCGGGGTTTGCATGGTCATGGCCGCTCCTGTGAATGCGCAATTTGCATAACTATTCAATCTGTAACAGGTTGCCACCACAACCGAATTGTTGTCATAATAGCCATGCAAAAAATTCATGGCTTAACGGAGAGCAATCACACATGCGGCGCAATTTTCCCCTGAATACGGTTGATGCTTTTCTGGTGACGGCAAAACATTTAAATCTGACCCATGCCGCAAAAGAGCTCTGTCTGACACAAGGTGCGGTGAGCCGCAAAATCTCGACCCTTGAGGAGTGGCTTGGCTATTCACTGTTTGACCGCCATGCCCGTGGACTGCATTTAACCCCTCAGGGCAACGCCCTGCTGCCAGAAATGCAGCACGCCTTTGAGCATTTGCTGAGTGTGGCCAATAACGCCTGCCATAAATCCAGTGTCATTCGCCTTAAAGCCCCCACCTGCGCCATGCGTTGGCTGGTGCCTAAGCTTGTGCAACTCGAGAGTGCAGCTCCCGACATTCAGGTAGCGTTAACCACCACCGTTGAGCATGGCGTCAATTTCAAAAACGAGTCATATGATGCTGCGATTATTTTCGGCCAGTCAGACAACAGAGGGACTTTGCTGTTTGAAGAACGACTCACGCCGGTAATAAGCCAACATTTGCTGCCTGAGGAGCCGCTCACCGCCGAGAATTTGAGCCGTTATACCTTTCTGCATCCAACACGCGATCGTACCGACTGGTCACTGTGGCTAGCGCAAAATACCGACATCGCGCCTGTTATGAATAAAAATCAACACTTCGACACGATGGACTTAGCCATCAGCGCGGCGATTCAAGGGTTTGGCATTGCGATTGCCGATTCCACACTCGTGGCCGAAGATTTGCGGCGTGGGCGCCTGGTGCAGCCGTTTGCCAGCAGTGTCAAAACCGGTGCGTGTTACCGCTTGTCTCTGCGCCCTGGCAGTGAAAACAGCAATGAACTCGAGGCATTTAAAAACAGTTTGCTGACGTTAAGTCAGTCGTTGTTGTCGGATGTGAAGTAAACCTCATTTTTGCTACCGCTGTAGCATATTCCCTACCCCAGCGTTGCGCTGGATATATTCATCAGCATGATGTCGCTAGACCCCTCCTGATGAGCATACCGATGATTGCTGTTGCTTTAGTTGATGACCATGTTGTAGTGCGCTCCGGTTTTGCGCAGTTACTGAGCCTTGAAAGCGATATTGAGATTGTTGGGCAGTTCAGTTCTGCCGCCGAAGCCTTTCCCTCGCTGATAAAAAATCAGCCCGATGTCGCGGTACTTGACGTCGCCATGCCTGACGAAAATGGTTTGAGCTTGCTTAAACGCCTGCGCCAGCAGCGCCCCGGTTTTCGCGCCATCATTCTGAGCATTTACGACACCACCGCGTTTGTGCAAAGCGCACTGGATGCAGGTGCCAGCGGTTATCTCACTAAACGTTGTGGCCCTGAAGAACTGGTGCAGGCGGTGCGCACCGTCGGCATGGGTGGTCATTATTTGTGTGCCGATGCGCTACGGGCATTGCGTCATGCAGTGCAACCGGCCAAAGTTTTGGAAGTCCTCACACCGCGCGAGCATGAGGTTTTCGATTTACTGATTAAAGGCGAAAGCGTGAAACACATTGCCGAACAACTCAGTCTCAGCCACAAAACGGTGCATGTGCATCGCGCCAATATTCTCGGGAAATTGCAGTGTGAAAGCACCATCGAACTGGTGCATTTTGCCCTGGAACACCAACTGTTAGCCGGGCACTAAATGTCTCGTTCGTGGCGTCAACTGCTGCTATCGCTGTTTATTATTTTTGCCTGGGGGCTGACCTGGCTTGCCCTGTGGACGATTAGTTTTTATCTCACCAATAACGGCCAGCAAGCCACTTTACTGTTACCCCAAGGCGTCCATCTGGCGTTGCTAATTTTACTGCACCGCCGTTACTGGCCGGCTCTGTTTATCCCGGTGCTTGGGCTGCTCGCCTGGCTTTGGCAACAGCAGTTAATGACTGAGCCGGTGATGTTATTTTCGCCGCTATTCAGCGCTATTCCGGCGCTTTTAGTTCAGCATTACTGGCACCGTTTTACGCTTTACTGGCAACGGTTATCACTACTGATGGCGGCGATTACCAGCGATGCGTTGCTGCACACCGTGATTCTGACGCCGTTTCTTTCGATAAGCGCTTCGCAAATACTGCTGGCAGCATTTACCGGCGGTATCGTACTGACCCCGTTCGTCTATTTGATTTATGAATACTTGCGCCAGCAACATCTCGAAAGCCTGCTGGCGCAGGAAACCCCTAACCCGCCACTGCGCACCTCTCTGCTTATCTGGTGCAGCTTGTTTTTCATCATTGGGGTCGGCGCGCAAATGGTGGTATCGCCTGAAATCGAGCGGCTTTTGCTGATCGTGGTGTTTCTGCCAAACGTGGTGATGGCTTACAAATTTGGCTGGCAAGGCGGGGTTTTGGCGGCGCTATTAGGCAGCATGATGATTACCATCGCCCGCCAAATTGGTAGCGGATTTAATGGGCTGATGGAAATGGAACTGTTTCTCTCAACCCAGGCGCTGCTGGGTATTGGACTTGGGATTGCGATAAGCCGCCAACAGCATCTGGCTAACAATCTGCACCGCTATCGCCAACGGCTGGAAGTTGAATTGCAGGCCAGACGCGAACTGATGGAGCAACTGGTGCATACCGAAGAGGACACGCGCAAGCACCTGGCACGCGAGCTGCACGACGAAATCGGCCAGAATATTACCGCGATTCAAATCCAGTCTATGCTGGTCAAACGCACCGCCAGCGGGGATGCCACTGTTCTCGCCGCCGAACAAATCAATCAACTTGCCCAACGGATTCATCACTCAACCCGCCATCTGCTGCGCCAGCTTCGCCCACCCGTGTTGGACGAAATCTCACTCGATAACGCACTACATCATCTGATACAGGAGTTCGCGTTTACTGAACGTGGGATCCTCTGTCGTTTCCATTACGCTCTACCGGGCAAACCCGCCAGTGACCCGGTGGTGTTTACGCTTTACCGGCTGGTGCAGGAATTACTCAACAATATCTGCAAACACGCAGACGCCAGCTTGATTGAGATCTCACTGACTCAGTACCCCCACGGCGTGCGCCTTGAAGTCAAAGACGATGGCGTTGGTTTTAGCGGTAATACCCACACCGGACACGGATTGCAGGGCATTGCAGAACGCATTCACGCGTTAGGGGGTGATTTGCAACTTGAAAGCCAATCTGGCACCCGCGTAATTGTTAACCTGCCCACACTTTTTCAAGAAAATCAGGGATAACCAGGAAAAAGTCCTGGTTGACTAAAACCTTGTCTCATCCCTTTTTCTTCATCGTTTCCTATAGTCGTTTCAATCCAGAGGGATCCCAAGATGTCTGAGCAAACTATTGGTGGTGATTATCGTTACTGGCGCCCACGTTTGCTGCTGTCGATGGTTGTGGGATACGCAGCTTTTTACCTGACACGCAAGAGCGTCAGCTTCGTTCTTCCGGTAATGCAAGTCGATTTGGCGTTAAGCAAAAGTGACATTGGCCTACTGGGAACGTTGTTTTATCTGTCGTACGGCCTGTCGAAATTCGCCGCTGGATTGTGGCATGACCGTCACGGTGCACGCTGGTTTATGGGCGTTGGCCTGTTAGCGACAGGAATACTGAACATTCTGTTCGCTTTTGGCAGCAACTTGCCGATGTTGCTGATTGTCTGGACGCTGAACGGCTTCTTTCAGGGATGGGGATGGCCACCGTGTGCAAGGTTGTTGACGCACTGGTATTCGCGCAATGAGCGTGGCTTCTGGTGGGGATGCTGGAACACCTCCATCAATCTTGGCGGTGCGGCAGTTCCAATGATTTCAGCACTGATGGCGCTGTGGTATGGCTGGCAGGCGTCGTTATTTGTCTCAGGCAGCATCGGCATCATCACGGGGATTTGGCTATGCCGCAGCTTGGCCGGCACGCCACAAGAAATGGGGTTGCCATCGGTCGGTGTCTGGCGGCATGACCCGTTAGAAATGCGCCAGCAGCAGTTAAGCCCGCCGATGCCGCAGTGGCAGATGTTTCGCACTACCGTGTTGCAAAACCCGAGGATTTGGCTGTTGGGTGTGAGTTACGTGCTGGTGTATCTGATTCGTATCGCACTCAACGACTGGGGCAACATTTGGCTTTCTGAAAGCCACGGTGTGAATCTACTCAGCGCCAACGCCACGGTGATGCTATTCGAAATGGGTGGATTATTGGGTGCGTTGTTTGCCGGATGGGGTTCAGATTTGCTGTTTCGTGGCCAGCGTGGGCCGATGATTTTACTGTTTGCGCTCGGGCTTTTTGTTTCGGTTGCCGCACTGTGGTTATCGCCCGTTCACCATTACGCGCTGCTGGCGGTCTGTTTTTTTGCCATCGGATTTTTTGTCTTCGGCCCGCAGATGCTGATTGGTGTTGCCGCCGTGGAATGCAGCCATAAACAGGCCGCAGGTAGTGTCACCGGGTTCTTAGGTTTATTCGCCTATTTGGGCGCGGCACTGGCGGGATGGCCGCTGTCGCAAGTGATTGAGCGTTACGGCTGGTCGGGGATGTTCGCACTATTAACCGTCGCCGCGGCTCTGATTGGATTTTTGCTGATGCCGTTGCTTATCGCGGGCATCAGTGCGCAGGACAGGAGTGTTGGTGCCATGGATCCGGCAGTCACCTTACCTCAGGACACTTAGGATAATAATATGAAACTGACCGTACTCTCTTCTCTGGTTGCTGCTGGTGTTGCGTTGGCTACTCTATCTGGTGCTGCCCAGGCAACAGGCCGTCTGGTAGTCTATTGCAGTGCCACTAACGAAATGTGTGAAACCGAAACCAAAGCGTTCGGCGACAAATACGATGTGAAAACCTCGTTTATCCGTAACGGCTCCGGTAGCACCCTGGCGAAGGTCGATGCCGAGAAGAAAAACCCGCAGGCTGATGTGTGGTACGGCGGCACGCTGGATCCGCAATCTCAAGCGGGTGAAATGGACCTGCTGCAACCGTATAAATCGGCAAACCTTGCGCAGATCATGCCGAAGTTCCAGGATCCGGCTAAACGCAAAGGCAATTACTCCTCGGCGGTGTATATCGGGATTCTCGGTTTTGGGGTCAACACGGATCGCCTGAAAGAGAAAAACCTGCCAGTGCCGAAGTGCTGGAAAGATCTGACCAACCCAATTTATAAAGGTGAAATCCAGGTTGCTGACCCGCAAAGCTCTGGCACTGCGTATACCGCACTGGCAACCTTCGCGCAGCTGTGGGGTGAAGACCAGGCGTTTGATTATCTGAAAAAACTCAACAGTAATATTTCCCAGTACACCAAATCCGGCGTTGCCCCAGCGCGTAACGCTGCGCGTGGCGAAACCGCCATCGGCATTGGCTTCCTGCATGATTACTCGCTGGAAAAAGAGAACGGCGCACCGCTGGAGCTGATTTCACCGTGCGAAGGCACTGGCTACGAAATTGGCGGCGTCAGTATCCTGAAAGGGGCACGTAATACGGATAACGCCAAGCTGTTTGTCGATTGGGTACTGTCGAAAGAAGCGCAAGAATTGTCATGGAAAAAAGGCAAGTCGTACCAAATTTTGACTAACACCACCGCCGAAAGCTCCCCGCTTTCACTCAAGCTTGATGACCTGAAACTTATCAACTATGACATGGACAAATACGGCGCGACCGACATGCGTAAAGCGCTTATTAACAAGTGGGTTAGTGAAGTGAAGATGGGTAATTAACCCATTAGCAGGTGACAACGTCACGTCACCTGCTTCCTCTTTTTCTTTTGGCCGATGAGGCATTTATGTCTGAAACATTGATTTTGCGCCCTTCGCGAAAACGTGACGCTATTCTCTGGTGGGTGGCGCTGTGCTGGCTGGCTTTTGCGCTATTGCCAAGCTGGAGCCTGGATTACGGCCTGTTTGAATCAACCCGTGAGGAGTTGCTCGACGCTTACAGCTGGTCGGGGCTTAACATCAGCCTGCTGTGGTACGTCTTGCCTTCGCTGTTGCTGCTTCGCCCGTTCAATGAACTCGGCCCAGAAAAACGTAAGCGTCACTATTTCGATGCTGGCTGGGCGCTGCTGTGTATGGCATTTGTGGTGGTCAGCGCAACCGTAACCGAACGTGGAATGGGCTACGCCACTATCGTGCTGTTTATCGCCCTGGGAATGGTTATCACACTGGCCCTGACGCGCCTCGAATGGCTGGGCGGTGACAGTTTTGTTATTGGTTCACTGGTCGCGATTATCGCGCTGATTAGCGTGTTTATTGTCTGGCCAAGCATCGCTATTTTTATCCCGATGTTTACCACCGATAGCGGTGAATTTGCCCCGTTGGCCTTTATGACCGTGTTGAGCCAGGCACATATTCTCCAGGTGATCATCAACTCCATCGCCCTGTCGATTGCAGTGGGGATTGGCTGTACTTTCTTCGGCCTGGTGCTGGCCATTTACACCACTCGCATCGCTAAACGCAGCGCGATTATTGGCCGTATCTTCTCTATTTTACCTATCGTCACCCCACCGTTTGTGGTCGGCCTTGGCGTCACGTTGATGATGGGTCGTTCAGGTTATGTTACTGAGTTAATGGTTGACTGGTTTGGGTTGACCAACACTAACTGGTTGTACGGTTTTACCGGTATTTGGCTCGCCCAGGTTCTGGCCTTCACGCCCATGGCATTTATGATCCTTGATGGCGCGATTAAAACCATTCATCCGTCACTGGAAGAAGCGTCGTATACCCTGCGTGCCACCCACTGGAAAACCTTCAAAGGGGTATTTTTGCCACTGCTCAAACCGGCGCTGGCTAACGCATTCTTAATTGTGATTGTGCAATCGCTGGCGGATTTCAGTAACCCGCTGGTTTTAGGTGGCAACTTCGACGTACTCGCCACGCAAATCTATTTCTACATCACCGGCTCGCAGCTTGATTACCAGGCAGCCAGTACGCTCGGTGCATTCCTGTTGCTGTTCTCGCTGTTAGTGTTCTGCATTCAATACATGTGGATTGGCAAACGCTCATACGTCACGGTTTCCGGTAAATCAAACCGTGGCGACGTGCAGCCGCTTCCCGTCACGCTGGTATGGGGTGTAGTCGCGTTATTAGCCGTGTGGATTGCGTTTAACGCCCTGCTCTACGGTAGCATTTTCTACGGCAGTTTTACCGTCAACTGGGGGGTGGATTACACCCTGACGTTCGATAACTTCATCAAACTGTTCGGCCAGGGCATGAGCGATGGCGCGTGGCCTTCACTGCTCGACACGCTGCTCTTCGCCGGGATCGCCGCACCCATCACTGCTTTCTTTGGCTTATTAATCGCCTGGATTGTGGTGCGCCAGCAATTCCGTGGCAAAAAGACCATCGAGTTCACCACCATGCTGTGCTTTGCCGTACCGGGCACCGTAGCAGGCGTGTCTTATATTCTGGCGTTTAACAGCGCACCGGTTTACCTGACAGGCACCGCAGCGATTGTGATTATGTCGATGGTGATGCGTAACGTTCCGGTGGGCATCCGTGCCGGCATTGCCGGGCTTGGGCAAATCGACAAATCCCTCGACGAAGCCTCTTTAAGCCTGCGTGCCGGTTCGATGCGCACCATTATCAATATTTTACTGCCGCTGCTACGTCCGGCGATTCTTTCCGCGCTGATTTACAGCTTCGTGCGTGCGATTACCACAGTCAGCGCCATTGTGTTCCTCGTCACGCCGGACACCCGCGTCGCCACCGCCTACATTCTTAACCGTGTGGAAGATGGCGAATACGGCGTGGCCATTGCGTATGGTTCGATTCTTATCGTCGTGATGCTGACGATCATTTTCATTTTTGACTGGTTGATTGGTGAAGCGCGGATCTCGCGTTCGAAAGCCAAAACCAACGCGTGATTACGGAGTAAAACATGACACAACCTCATTTTGTAGAACTGCGCAATGTCACGAAACGGTTTGGCAATAACACCGTCATTGCCGGCATTAATCTGGCTATTCCGAAAGGGGAAATGGTGACACTGCTTGGGCCTTCAGGCTGTGGGAAAACCACGGTGCTGCGCCTGGTGGCAGGCCTTGAAAAACCCACCGAAGGGCAGATTTTTATTGATGGCGAAGATGTGACGCATCGTTCAATTCAGCAGCGCGACATCTGCATGGTGTTCCAGTCCTACGCCCTGTTCCCGCATATGTCGCTGGGCGATAACGTGGGTTACGGGTTGAAGATGCTTGGCACGCCGCGCGCTGAAATTAAAACACGGGTGAAAGAAGCACTGGCGATGGTCGATTTGGACGGTTTCGAAGACCGTTTTGTCGACCAGATTTCCGGGGGCCAGCAACAACGTGTGGCGTTGGCACGCGCACTTATCTTGAAGCCAAAAGTGCTGCTATTCGATGAGCCGTTAAGTAACCTCGACGCCAACTTGCGTCGTAGCATGCGTGACAAAATCCGTGAACTGCAAAAGCAGTTCAATATCACCTCGCTGTACGTCACCCACGACCAAAGCGAGGCATTTGCTGTGTCTGATACGGTGTTGGTGATGAACAAAGGCGAAATCATGCAGATTGGCAGCCCGCAGACGCTTTACCGCCAGCCAGCCTCACGCTTTATGGCGAGTTTTATGGGGGATGCGAACGTATTCCCGGCACGTTTCGGCAGTGATTTTGTTGAGATCCACGGTTACCGTTTACCTCGCCCGTCGCAGCTAACCGTGACACAGGCAGAAGGCACGGTTGGCGTGCGTCCGGAGGCCATTACGCTGAGTGAACATGGCGAAGAAAGCCAGCGTTGCGTCGTGCGCCATGTGGCTTATATGGGGCCGCAGTATGAAGTCACCGTGGAATGGCATGGGCAGGCGCTCTTATTGCAGGTGAACGCAACACGCCTGCAGCCTGACGTGGGGGATAATTATTATCTGGAGATCCACCCGTACGGCATGTTCATTTTGGCGGATGCCGCATAAATATTAGGGCCGCATTATGCGGCCCTTTTCATGAAAATCTAAAACCGTTACAGCAACCCGCAGCGCTTTTTACTGCGGTCAGACGCTTGCTGGTACAGCTCGAATTCATCAGCAACCGGTGCACCCAGGGCTTCTTCAAACGCGGCTCGGCTGGAATGGCCGTGGCTGCGTTGACCGCCTTCACTGCCCAAATTCGACTGGAAAATCCCCGCCGCACTGACGGGCAGGAAATCTTCATAAATAATCGGCTGCGCCACCAGCCAACCGCGCTCAATTAAGGGTTGGGGATCGTCGCCAGGTTTAATCGACTGACGGTGCGTTTCACCCACCGGGGTTAAACGATAACGGAAATAGGCTAAATCCTGGCAGCGCATCAGCGTGTCGCTGTCTGGCAAGCGGGAGAAGATCTCCTGTAAATGCTGCTGATGGCAAAAGTTATCCTGCCCATTACCCGCTTCATTGAGCAGTTCGTCATATAACGCGCGCCCTTTCGGTGTTAACGCCACTCCGCGCTGTTCAATTTCCCCGAAACGCGCAGTATGTGTTCCGGGGTGAACACCGGCAAAAATAATCGGTTCTTCGAGCGCTTTAAAGCTGGTCTGACGCAGCAAAATTGGGAACAGACGGCGCGGCGGGCCTTCGATAATCGCTTTCGGTGCAATGCCATATTCCGGCATTAACGCTTGTACACGGTCGATATCCAGCGTGCGCGGCGTCAGGTGGTTAATGTGGCATCCGCGGAAGCAGACTACATCGGCAATCAGCCGATGCTGCTGGTGGAATGCCTGATATGTCCGCGCGTCCACCGTGGCATGGCTGTGCCAGCGGAACGTTTCCAGTGCCTGCCTCACAAATTCATCAGCCTGAGCTTCGTTAAAAGCCCCCTGCTGGTCGTAAATATCGAGTAATGCCCGGCAACGCGGGGTGAAAATATTGCGCTCAGCCAGGATAACCGCAGCTTTTTTTTGCAGCTCCTGGTCATCGATTAATTCAAGGCGCAATAACGAAGTGAAAATACGGAATGGGTTGCGTGCCAGTGCCGCATCGTCAATCGGGCGAAACGCCGTGGAGTGCACCGGAACGCCTGCTTGTGAAAGGTCGTAATAGCCGACCGGATACATCCCCATCACCGCAAAAACGCGGCGTAAGGTGGCCAGTTCTTCCGCCTTGCCTACGCGAATCGCCCCATGACGCTCCACATTCAGCCGTGCCAGCTCATCTGCATTTTCTAGCTTCTGTTGCAGGTCGGGACTATTTTCCAGCACCGCCAGGTTCACGTCGGCAACTAACTCTAACAAGGTTCCGTACTGCGGCACCTCTTGCTGGTACATCGTCGACATAGCGTGCGAAAATTTTTCCCGAATATCATCAGCCGTGATGTTGTTCGCCATGATGTCGTATCTCCAGTGAATATTGCTGAAAGCGTAGAATGTTGCGCAGCGATTTTGCGTGAAGAATTTTCGTTTTGTGATCGACGATACAGCCTTGCATCAAAAGTAATGCTAACCGATATTTACATAACCAAACGTTATGTAATGGCGCACATAAATTCACTTTAATTTAACAATTTATTAACTGACACTGTGTGCGGATATTCAAACTATTAGTACTCTACATAATTCGAATTACAGGGTGTTGCCCATGCCTCTGCGGCTCGAAATATCACGAGTAGCCCTCATTATGGAGCTGCCTATGTCACAAATTTGGAAACCCCGTGAGCTGGTTCATCGCGACTATGATTCCCACCCACCGGCTTTCGCGCCGGGGTATAAAACCAGCGTGCTGCGTTCGCCACGAAATGCGTTGATCTCACTGCAAAACTCGTTATCTGAAATTACTGGCCCGATATTTGGTGCGAAAGATCTCGACCCGCTTGATAACGATTTGATCATGAATTACGCCAAAGACGGCCTGCCGATTGGCGAGCGCATTATTGTGCACGGTTATGTGCGCGACGGTTTCGGTCGACCAATGAAAAACACGTTGGTGGAAGTGTGGCAGGCCAATGCTGGCGGACGTTACCGCCATAAAAAAGACAAGTATCTTGCGCCAATCGACCCTAATTTTGGCGGTTGTGGACGCGTGCTGACCGATGAAAATGGCTATTACTTTTTCCGCACTATTAAGCCAGGCCCTTATCCATGGCGTAACCAGGCCAGCGACTGGCGCCCTTCGCATATTCACTTTTCACTTTCCGGTGAGTCCTTTGCCCAGCGCCTGATTACGCAAATGTATTTTGAAGGCGATCCGCTGATTAAACAGTGCCCGATTGTGAAAACTATCAATAACGACGACGCCATCCGCACGCTGATTGCCGAACTGGACACCCATGCAGCAGTGCCGCTCGACTGTCTGGCATATCGTTTTGATTTGGTATTACGCGGCCACCGCGCCACGTTGTTTGAAAACCGCACTCAAGGAGCCGTTTGATGAAAGATTATTTAGCGGAAACCGCCTCGCAAACCGCTGGCCCTTATGTCCATATTGGCCTGGCCCCACATGCCGCAGGGTTTAACATTTTTGAGAAAAATTTTAGCCATGTGCTGACCAATTCTCATACCCTGGGTGAGAGGATTATCGTAGAAGGTCGGGTGTTCGACGGCTCCGGTACGCCAGTGCGTGATGTGTTGTTGGAAGTGTGGCAAGCCAATGCCGCCGGGCGCTATAACCACCCTGCTGACCAGCAAACCCATAAAGCGCTGGATGAAGATTTCCGTGGATGGGGACGCACCTGCTCAGATTTCGACAGCGGTGTCTGGCGTTTTGACACCATCAAACCCGGCGCCGTAATCGGTCGTGACGGGCGCATGATGGCACCCCATCTGAACCTGTGGATTGTGGCTCGCGGGATTAATATCGGCCTCAATACGCGGATGTATTTTTCAGACGAGCAAACCGCGAATGAGACCGATCCGGTGCTGAATTTGATTGAATGGGAAGTGCGTCGTAATACCTTGATGGGTAAGCGCGAAAAGCGTGGCGATGAGGTGGTGTATACGTTTGATGTGTATCTTCAGGGTGAGCGGGAAACGGTGTTTTTTGACGTGTAGACGCCAGGTGTAGCCACCGATCTCTATGCCAAAATAGCAATTTTTCCGTTCACTTAACGTTTATCGAATCCTGTACGTACCGAACCGGTGAACGTATCAAGGGTGCTACCGCAGCACCCTTGATAATCCCGGCTCCCGGCTCTAAATCGCCGCTTCGCGGAGACCTTCATTTTTCCTTCACCGTACTGGGCCGGTTTTGGTTTAGGTTTTGACCTGGTTCCCAGTATAAATTGCTCCAGTATTCCCCATAAGCCAAGGTTGGGTGCGAAATTGCATCTGACTTGACTACTTATTCGCAAATTACTTGAGCATCTCCAGCAAAATTTTCATTGTTCCCCTGAGGAACGTGGGCACTAGAGCTAACAGGACTGAACAGCCGTTCGGTGCCAGGAGCGGACATTATAATGATTCAAGAAGCGCTATTCCAGGCTGATTAATATTTTGCCGATAGCCTTACCCTGCTCCATAGCCTCATGACCAACGGCAATATCAACAAGAGGAAGCGTTAGCGCGATCTCAGGGGTGTATGACTCCATTCTCAGACAGGCTGTGATATCACGGATGGCTTCGTTTCGTGCTTCTTCCGGCATGGTATAGACAAATACAAAACGAAAGACAAAACCTTCAAACATTGTTTTCAAAAAAGGAATATGCAGCTGAGCCGTTGGCTCTTCAGTGGCGTAGGCACTAATGACGCCAGATTTTTTCAGGCAAGTCACATCTGTATTGAGGTTACTCACTAAGTCAACATCGACAATTCGATCAACACCGAATCCACCGGTTGCTTGCTTGACTCGCTCAGCCACATCTTCGGTATGCCGGTTAACAATAATATCGGCGCCAAGTTTACGAACGACATCTTCTTGCTCCGGACGACTCACAGTGGTTATAACTCTTGCCCCAGCCCATTTACTCAGAAGAATGGCTGCTGTTCCTACAGCCCCTGCACCGCCCTGAATCAGTACCCATTTTCCACGTAAATCTCCATCGGCAAACAAACAGCGGTGTGCTGTCATCGCGGGAATACCGAGGCATGCACCTGTTTCAAAAGAAACATTGTCCGGTAATACAACGGCATTTTGTGAAGGGATAACAACATATTGTGCAGCGGTTCCAAAAGCACGCCCTGATTGTGCCTCATAAACCCACAC
>NZ_DATERI010000063.1:0-6499 GCF_035271705.1 Buttiauxella sp. | reverse complement strand
AGCAAATGGTCATTCCCACGACGGCGGGTGAAACCAATCCGGTCAAAATACTCAAGAATCTGCACCGCGAGTTTGCGGCCCACGCCCAGGACGTCGCGGAAATCCGCCGCGCTGGTCGCGCCTTGCGTTTGATCCAGTTCGCGGATCAAATTAGCGAAAACTTGAATCCGATCGTTGCGATAATAACGATCTTTTATGATCGCCGTGACCAGCCCCAGTTGTGCGGCAAATCGCAACAGTTGGCGCATAGCTTGTTCGTCTTGCTGCGTCTCCCGAGCCAGATCACGCACCCACCATGGCTCATCCCCAAATATCGCATTCACCTTTTGCCAGACAGCCAGTTGTTCGGCAGAGAACCCCGGTTTGTGCTCGGGCAGATGCAGCCAGCCCTGGCGGCTTGCCAGCAATCCTTCCTGACGCATTTTTTCAATCAGCGCCAGAACCAGCGGCTCAACTTCACTTGGCAGCGCCATGCGACGCAGACGTTCGCGCCCAGGGCCGGGTTGGTCGTCATGTTGCTGATGATAACGCTCGAGGGTGTCGAGCAGTTTTTGTTTCCAGCGCGTCGCCATCTCGTTGCTGAGCAGGCTGTTGCCTGCGCGGAGATAGTCGGTGCCGGCCAGCAACTCTTGCAAACCCTGAGCCGTCACCTGGCGTGCCCAGGCGAAGTCAGTGAGCGTAACGGCGCTACGCTGTAATTGAATATCGAGCGCCTGCTTATCGGTTTCAACCTGTTTAAGCTGTTGTAACCACGCCAAAAATGCAGGCTGGCGTTTACCTCGACGCGGTGCGTGTAGAAGTATTGCTCGCGCTCCACCGAGTGTGACCCGAGCGCTGATATCACGCAGCACCAGGCGGTCGTTATCGGCAAGCCACAACGGAACATCTAAAACCAGTTCGGCGAGGTCATCTTCCAGCAGCGAAATGCGCCCAGTGACATGGCTTGCGGCATGGTGGACATGCAAGGGTTGCCACTGTTGTAGCGGGGTGTGGTTTTGCAGTTGAACAATCACGCGCTCTACCGGTTGGAGTGGTTTGTCAGCCAGTAACCAGTCGCCACGTTTAATATCGAGTTTTTCCGCATCACCGCTGATATTGAGTGCAATGCGCTGCCCGGCAAAGGCGGTGTCGGTTTTGCTGTTTTGTGCGTGCAGACCGCGTACGCGCATGGGTTTATCGGCACCTGTCAGCCATAACGAATCACCCACATTCACTTCGCCACTTAACGCCGTGCCGGTCACCACCAGGCCTGCACCTTTCACGGTAAAAGCGCGGTCAATAGCGAGGCGGAAACGGTGCTGACGCGGATGAGCGCGTTCTGGCAGTGTCAGTAAGTGCTCGCGAAGTTCGTTAATGCCGATACCGCTGGTGGCCGCTGTGGCAAATAAAGCCGCGTCTTGCCAACCAAATTCACTGAGGGTTTCCTTCACCGCTTCACGCACTTCATCAACGCGCGTTTCGCTCACACGGTCAGCTTTAGTTAAAGCGACTGTTAGCGACGGTTTTCCGGTGAGTTGCAAAATGGCGAGGTGCTCGCGGGTTTGCGCCATCACACCGTCATCGCAAGCGACCACTAACAGCGCATGGTCGATGCCACCTACGCCCGCCAGCATATTGGCGAGGAATTTTTCATGCCCCGGTACATCAATAAAACCGAGGATGCGGCCATCGGGTTGCGGCCAGTAGGCGTAACCGAGATCAATGGTCATGCCGCGCTTTTTTTCTTCTGGCAGACGGTCAGCGTTCACACCTGTTAAGGCTTGCAGTAGGGTAGTTTTGCCGTGGTCAACGTGCCCGGCGGTTGCGATAATCATCGGTTCAGGCTCTCCATGAAACCAGCTTCATCTTCCAGGCAGCGTAAATCCAGCCATAAACGCCCATCGTTGATGCGGCCAATAATCGGTGTGGATGAATCGCGCAGGCTTTCAGCCAGCGTTCTTAGCGTGCTGCCGCGGCCATCTTTGGGTGTGAAGGTCAGTGCCGCGCTGGGCAAGCGGTCAACCGGCAGCGACCCGCTACCAATTTGCGACAAACAAGGTTCGACCTGCACCGTAAATTGTGTGCCATATTTGCCCTCGAGGGTGGGCAACAGACGGTTGGCTTGCTCGGTGATGTCAGAAGCAATGCGGGTGAGTAAACGCAGTGTCGGCAATCTTTCAGCCAGCGTTTCCGGATGCTGATACAGGCGTAAAGTTGCTTCCAGTGCCGCGAGTGTCATTTTATCGGCCCGCAACGCGCGTTTGAGCGGATGTTGCTGAATGCGGGCAATCAGCTCTTTTTTACCCACAATAATGCCCGCCTGTGGCCCGCCAAGCAGTTTATCGCCGGAGAAACTCACCAGGCTCACGCCCGCTGCAATCAGCTGTTGAGGCATCGGTTCTTCCGGTAATCCCCACTGGCTAAGATCAACCAGCGAGCCGCTACCCAGATCGGTTATGACAGGGATGTTTAGCTCGTTGCCGAGTGCGACCAGTTCTTCCTCGTCGACGGCTTTGGTAAAGCCCGCAACTTGATAGTTGCTGGTGTGGACTTTCATCAGTAACGCGGTGTTTGCACCTGCGGCCTGGCGGTAGTCTTTCAAATGCGTGCGGTTGGTTGCACCGACTTCAACCAGTTGGCAACCCGCCTGGCGCATCACATCCGGGATACGGAATGCCCCACCGATTTCGACTAGCTCGCCCCGTGATACCACAACTTCTTCACCACTGGCGCAGGCCGCCAGCATCAACAAAACCGCTGCCGCGTTGTTATTAACAATGCAGGCATCTTCAGCGCCAGTCAGCTCGCAAAGCAGGGAAGCCAGCGCTTTATCACGATGCCCACGTTCCGCGCCGTATAAGTCATATTCCAGCGTGACGGGGGTACGCATGACTTGTGCCACCGCATCAATTGCAGCTTCAGCCTGTAATGCCCGGCCAAGATTAGTATGCAGCACCGTGCCAGTTAGGTTAAACACGGGCAGCAAGGCGCTGCGCTGGTTGGATTCAAGACGGTCCTGCACCTGCGTTGCCCAATTGTCATTCCACGGCGGCAACATCTCTTGTGAGCGGATATGCTCACGCGCGGTTTCCAGCATCTCACGCAAGATATTAACCACCTGAGTGTGGCCAAACTTGTGCAGCAAAGCGCTGAATGAGGCATCACGTAACAGTTTGTCGATGGCAGGAAGTTGGCTGTACAAGGTGCGATGGATAGTCATAACACGCCGCTGAGTGGTGAAATATCCCGATAGTTTACAGGGGGAGTGAGCCCCCTGTCATGGCGAGAGATCATGCTGTTGGCGGTTCGGTGCGTGCAAAACTTTCGCGTGCGAAAAGTTTCTCTACTAGTTTCACCAGATGCGGACGGTCAACACACCAGCCTGGGGAAACCCGGCGGAAATTGAGATAACCCACGGCGCAAGCCACCGCAATCGTCGCCACATTCAGGTTTTCTGCATCCAGCTTTTTATCTGCAGCGTAGTGTTCGAGCATCGTCAGGCCACGGCCTATCTTTTCCCGTTGGCGGAGCAATTCCACTTCTGATTGCTGCTCGACAGGCCGCTGGCGTTCGCGTACGGAAACCAGGGCTGCGTCCATAATACCGTCGGCAAGGGCTTCTATTTGGCGCATGTGCAAAGCGGCTTGAGGTTCACGCGGGATGAGGGCGGGGGCAATATCCAACAACTCGAGGTATTGCGCAATGATTGGCGAGTCGAACCAGTATTCACCGTTGTCTGTGACCAGCGCGGGGACTTTACCCAGCGGATTGTAATGCGGCGTCGTGCTTTCTGATGTCCATGGGTTGTCGTTTACAAACTCAAAAGTGATACCTTTTTCCAGCAGTATCACAGATATTTTGCGCACATAGGGGCTGGTGTAATTACCGATAAGTTTCATTACATCGTCCATTTTTAATCGACAAAAGATAAGTATGGATCAGGATGCTCTAAAAGGTGTACCCGGGTACTGCTCAAAGCTGTTTGCCGCTGCGCTGTAATTTTCTAACAAAATGAAATGAAGGCTTTCTCTGTGACAGCCCAGGAGCACGGCGGGAAATTTGCGATGAAGATATTTTGTGATAAATGTCACATATAGATAACAAAGTGATAATCATAAAATGTGACATTTATCACATATAAGCGCCAGTTCTGTGTAAAAAATAGCTGATGTGTTTTTTTTACACATCAATTATGTGATCGAGATCTCCTGATCGCGCTTCGACACACCCAGTAATGAGTGATCTGCATCACATAAATTCCCGCGCACTGGACAGCTTAACGATCACGTGCCAGATTCGGCTCACTTACAGCATCTGGCAGCACTGCTTGCCACCACATTAACAATAATCTTCGGGCTGTTTTTGCAGCACGTGAACACAATAAGGGGTGTGCGTATGTCATCCGATATCAAGATCAGAGTGCAAAGCTTTGGTCGTTTCCTGAGTAACATGGTAATGCCAAACATCGGCGCATTTATCGCCTGGGGTATTATCACGGCCTTATTTATTCCAACCGGTTGGATGCCAAGCGAGACACTGGCGAAACTGGTAGGCCCAATGATTACTTACCTGCTGCCGTTGCTCATTGGTTATACCGGTGGTCGCTTAATCGGTGGTGACCGTGGTGGTGTAGTCGGTGCTATCACAACGATGGGTGTTATCGTCGGTGCGGATATGCCGATGTTCCTGGGTGCGATGATTGTCGGTCCTCTGGGTGGCTGGGCAATTAAACATTTCGACGCATGGGTTGATGGCAAGATCAAATCCGGCTTTGAAATGTTGGTGAACAACTTCTCCGCTGGCATCATCGGTATGATCCTGGCGATTCTGGCATTCCTCGGTATCGGCCCTGCGGTTGAAGTCCTGTCCAAAATTCTGGCAGCGGGCGTTAACTTCATGGTTGTCCATGACATGCTGCCGCTGGCGTCTATCTTCGTAGAACCCGCGAAAATCCTGTTCCTGAACAACGCAATCAACCACGGTATCTTCTCACCGCTGGGTATTCAGCAGTCCAGCGAATTGGGCAAATCCATCTTCTTCCTGATTGAAGCTAACCCAGGCCCTGGTATGGGCGTGCTGCTGGCGTACATGTTCTTCGGTCGTGGTAATGCGAAGCAGTCTGCGGGCGGTGCGGCAATCATCCACTTCTTGGGGGGTATCCACGAAATTTACTTCCCGTATGTGCTGATGAACCCACGTCTGATTCTGGCCGTAATCCTCGGCGGTATGACGGGTGTGTTCACTCTGACTCTGCTGAACGGCGGCTTGGTTTCTCCTGCCTCTCCGGGTTCCATCCTGGCGGTTCTGGCAATGACTCCTAAAGGTGCTTACTTCGCTAACATCGCAGCAATCGTTGCGGCCACAGCAGTTTCCTTTGTCGTGGCATCTATCTTGCTGAAAACCAGCAAAGTGAAAGAAGAAGATGACATTGAAGCTGCGGCTCGTCGCATGGCAGAGATGAAAGCAGAATCTAAAGGTGCCACAGCGCCACTGGCGGTAGGTGCAGGTTTGTCTAACGACCTGAGCCACGTACGTAAAATCATCGTTGCCTGTGATGCAGGCATGGGCTCAAGTGCCATGGGTGCTGGCGTGCTGCGTAAGAAAGTGAACGACGCGGGCCTGAAAAATATCTCCGTGACCAACTGTGCAATCAACAGCTTGCCGGATGATGTAGACCTGGTGATTACGCACCGTGACCTGACTGAACGTGCAATGCGCCAGGTTCCACAGGCACAGCATATTTCCCTGACTAACTTCCTCGACAGCAGTTTGTACACCAACCTGACCGAGCGTCTGGTGGCCTCTCATAGCCTGAGCGAAAAAGAAGTTAAGGTCATGAGCAGCCTGGAAGACAGCTTTGTGCCAAGTGAAGAAGGGCTGTTCCGTCTGGGTGCTGGCAACGTGTTCCTCGGCCTGACCGCTGCGACAAAAGAAGAAGCGATTCGCTTTGCCGGTGAGCAACTGGTGAACGGCGGCTACGTGCAGCCTGAATATGTTGATGCGATGTTTGAACGTGAAAAACTGACCCCAACTTATCTGGGTGAAGGCATCGCGGTTCCACACGGCACGGTTGAAGCGAAAGACCGTGTACTGAAAACCGGCGTTGTATTCTGCCAATATCCTCACGGTGTGCACTTCGGTGAAGAACCTGATGATATTGCCCGTCTGGTTATCGGTATTGCTGCTCGCAATAACGAACACATCCAGGTCATCACCAGCCTGACCAACGCGCTGGATGATGAGTCAGTGATTGAGCGTCTGGCGAATACCACCAGTGTTCAGGAAGTGCTCGACCTGCTGGCAGGTAAGAAGTAAGTCACTTTTCCCTCTCCCGTGTGGGAGAGGGTTCTGGTGAGGGTGGTCAGCACCACAAACCTCCTCACCCGAACCCTCTCGGGTGATTCAAATTTAAGAAGGTGAACGACATGAAAGCATTACATTTTGGCGCAGGTAATATCGGACGTGGCTTTATCGGCAAACTGCTGGCAGATGCCGGTATCCAACTGACCTTTGCGGACGT
>NZ_DATERI010000062.1:0-7046 GCF_035271705.1 Buttiauxella sp. | reverse complement strand
ACTGAATAACACTGCCTTTTAATAGCAGCATACTTATACCAGAGCTTAAGTCTTTCAAAAAAATGATAAAAAAATTCGCCACAGCATTGGTTTTAAGCCTTCTGCTCATACCTCTTTCTCGTTATTTTTCACCTGCTACAGTGATTGAGTCTAAGCAGATTTATCTTGCTTACCTTCCGATAAGTTTCATGATTGCCATGGTGTTTATTTATGGTCGAGTGGCGATCATTCCGTTAACAATTGCATCCCTCGTGGCATATTCATTCTGTTTGAATATATCTTTACTTGGGCTGATAGTATTTGTTTTTTGCCTGATATTTTCAATATCAGTTTGTAGTATGATGGCTCGTTATTATCTTGGTACACGCTGGCGTTATAGATTGGCAGATAAAGGTATCGGCATCAGGATATTTTTCCTGGGTTTTGTTGTGCCATTTATTATTAAGTTGCTGATGTATATTTCTGGGTGTTATATAAAATTCCCTACTCAAGTTTCGGCGTATTTTGGTGATAACGCCCTGATTTTCATGGTGGTGGATGTTCAAAGCTTAGTGGCAGCTTCACTCATTTTTACCCCTTTATTCTATTATCCATTACGGATGATCCTACATCCTTATTACGCGCGTGCCTTCTGGCGCAGTTGTGTTATGCGTGACTTTGTGGGGGCGCGTCGTTTTTACTCCTATACTTGGCTCTTTTGCCTGATAATTCTGCTGGGGGTGGTGTGTTCATCCTGGGGATTATTACAGGTCTCAGGCTATCTGGTACCGGCAATCTTCGTATTGTTTTCCTTAGGGGTTCGCCATTTTGGTCCGCGTTTACTGGAGCTGATGTGGGCTGTTTCTGCCTGGCTATTGCTGACATATAACGATGGTTTTCTTTATGGGGTAAACACCCAATTTGCCCTGTCCTTTATCCTCTCGGTCTTTATCTCGTTTAGCGTCTGTATGGTATATATGACGACAATGTTCAAGAGAAACGAGTGGATGAAACGTATTTATCGTTTACAAGCATTCACCGATCCTTTAACTCTATTACCGAATCTCCGTGCGCTGGAACATCATCTGCAATGTTACCCAAAAGGGACACTGTGCTGCCTGCGTATGTCTAATCTGGAGTTTTTAAGCCGCCATTACGGCATCATGATGCGTATTCACTGTAAACGTATTATCACCAACCAATTAACACCATTCTTACACCAAGGCGAACAGGTATTTCAATTGCCAGGGAGTGAGGTGTTAATATTTTTGCATGGGCAGGATACCGCAGCGCGACTGGGCCATATGGTCGACATTCTCAATAGCAAACAAATAAAATGGCATAACACCATGCTGGAAATTGAGTACAGTGCATCATATAGCGTTATCGATAACGACCTTATTGAATTACACCGGACATTAGGGCAGTTAAGTTATCTTTCTGAGCAGGCTTGTGCCTCGAGGCGTGTTCTTAGTCTGGATAGTCGAATAGAAGACGTTTCAGACCAAACGACAGAACGTGTGTTACTTCTACAAAAAATTAAACATGCGTTGAAGGAAGAACATCCCTTTGTGCTTTATGCCCAACCCATTGTCGACGCTCAGCATCAGGGCTATCACGAAATACTGAGTCGCTTAATAATCGATGGTCATATTATTACGCCGGATAAGTTTATTCCTGTCATCACTGAGTTTAACCTCAGTACCCGCTTCGACATGTTAATCATGAAGAAACTGCTGAGTTTCCTGCAGCAACATCCCACTGATAGCCAGCAGGCACGCTTTTCCGTCAATCTCATGCCGCTGACGTTAATGCAGAAAGATGTTGTTCAGAAAATTGTGTCCTTGTTTACCGAATACCAGGTGCCAACCCGCAGTGTGATTATTGAAGTCACTGAGGAGCAGGCATTTTCAGAATCAGAAATCTCAATGCAGAACATCACGCTACTGCGTGAGAGTGGCTTTAAAATTGCCATTGATGACTTTGGCACGGGTTATGCGAACTACGAAAGACTCAAACGTCTGCAAGCGGACATTATCAAAATTGATGGCTGTTTCATCAAAGACATCACATCGGACTCGCTTGATCCCCTGATTGTTAAATCCATATGCGATATGGCCCATGCCAAGCAATTGAGTGTCGTCGCCGAGTATGTCGAAACAGAAGAACAGCGCACGCTCTTACATGGGCTGGGTATACAGTTTTTGCAAGGTTATCTCATTGGCAAACCCATGCCTCTTAATACCGTCCAACCTTTTTAAGTGACAGGCATAAAAAAACCGAGGCGATTGCCTCGGTTTTTGTTTTTAGCGTGAGGATTTACAAGAACAAGCCTGCAATAGAAGCAGACAAAATGCTCACAAGCGTTGCGCCATAAACCAGTTTCAGGCCGAAGCGAGAAACGACGTTACCTTGCTCTTCGTTCAGGCCTTTAATCGCACCTGCGATAATCCCGATAGAAGAGAAGTTGGCAAATGACACCAGGAACACAGACAGGATACCTTCCGCACGTGGAGAAAGCGTACCGGCCAGTTTTTGCAGATCCAGCATCGCAACGAACTCGTTCGATACCAATTTGGTTGCCATGATACTGCCAACTTGCAAGGCTTCATGAGACGGAACACCCATGACCCAAGCGATTGGGTAGAAGATGTAGCCCAGAATGCCCTGGAAGGAGATACCGAAAATAGCGGCAAACAGTGCGTTCAGTGCGGCTATCAAGGCGATAAAGCCAATCAGCATTGCCGCAACGATAATCGCAACTTTAAAACCTGCCAGGATATATTCACCGAGCATTTCGAAGAAGCTTTGACCTTCATGCAGGTTAGACATCTGCAGGTTTTCTTCGTTATCGTCAACACGGTATGGGTTGATAAGAGAGAGCACGATGAAAGTACTGAACATGTTCAATACCAGTGCTGCCACCACATATTTTGGTTCGAGCATCGTCATATAAGCGCCGACAATCGACATGGACACGGTAGACATGGCCGTAGCGGACATGGTGTACATGCGGTTGCGCGACATCTTGCCAAGAATGTCCTTATAAGCGATGAAGTTTTCTGACTGTCCCAAAATCAGCGAGCTTACGGCGTTAAAGGATTCCAGTTTACCCATACCATTCACTTTAGACAGAAGGGTACCGATAAAGCGGATAATAATCGGCAGTACGCGAATGTGCTGCAAAATACCAATCAGAGCAGAGATAAAGACGATTGGGCAGAGTACTTTCAGGAAGAAGAAGGCGAGTCCTTCGTCATTCATCTTACCGAATACAAAGTTTGTCCCTTCATTAGCGAATGACAGGAGTTTCTCAAACATTTCTGAGAAACCTCTCACAAAGCCCAGACCCACTTCTGAGTTAAGGAAGAACCAGGCAAGAAGGAGTTCAATCACTAACAGTTGAACGATAAAGCGAATACGGATCTGCTTACGATTGCTACTTAGCAACAAAGCAAGTAACGCAACCACGGCAAGCGCTAAAACAAAATGCAGAACGCGGGACATATTTGCTCCAAATATTATGAGGCAGGTTTAATTTCGTTGCACATTCTATGAAACAAGCAATAAGAAAACGAGATCAATCGCACACTATAGTGATGACATGTGACCAAACTCAAAATTAGTGATCAACCATACATTTCTGCTATGTTAAGTAAAGAAGGTAAAAGTTGCGTCAACGCACATATCTCTAACATAGTTGTCGTCACAATTGTGGTTCGTAATGGGCATCTAAAATCCCTCATCGTTTCAGACTATCGAAGAAATCAGTTTATCTCTTTTAAATGAATTTGATAATCATTCTCACTTTTGCTAGTTTGAAACATAGCAAAGGCTATATCTCAGGGGCAGATGATGAATAACAGTCGCGTTGAAGAGAGTGGTACCCGCACAGCGCGCAGATTACGCCTGGCGTTAATGGGGCCGGCATTTATTGCTGCCATTGGTTATATCGACCCCGGTAACTTTGCGACTAACATCCAGGCCGGTTCCAGCTTCGGGTATAAATTGCTGTGGGTGGTGGTCTGGGCGAACATGATGGCGATGCTCATCCAAATCCTGTCGGCAAAACTCGGCATCGCGACCGGTAAGAACCTTGCCGAACAGATTCGCGATCATTACCCGCGCCCGGTCGTCTGGCTTTACTGGATACAAGCAGAAATCATTGCCATGGCGACTGATCTCGCTGAGTTTATTGGTGCGGCGATTGGTTTCAAACTGATCCTCGGCATCTCTTTATTACAAGGTGCGGTACTGACGGGTATTGCCACCTTCCTGATATTAATGCTGCAACGGCGTGGTCAGAAGCCTCTGGAGAAAGTGATTGGCGGGTTATTGCTGTTTGTCGCGGCGGCCTACATCGTTGAGCTCATTTTCTCGCAACCTAACCTGGTGGAACTGGGGAAAGGGATGCTGATTCCTGACTTGCCAAATAGCGAAGCGGTCTTTCTTGCCGCAGGCGTGTTGGGCGCAACTATCATGCCGCACGTCATCTATCTGCACTCGTCGCTGACCCAGCATATGCACCATGGCAATCGGGCTGAACGGTATTCAGCGACGAAATGGGATGTGGCGATTGCGATGACCATTGCAGGGTTCGTTAACCTGGCGATGATGGCAACCGCCGCCGCGGCGTTTCACTTCACCGGCCATACCGGGGTGGCTGACCTCGACCAAGCCTATCTCACATTGCAACCCTTACTGAGCCATTCGGCGGCCACCATCTTTGGTTTAAGCCTTGTTGCGGCGGGGTTGTCGTCCACTGTTGTGGGGACCTTAGCCGGGCAGGTTGTAATGCAAGGCTTCGTGCGCTTCTATATCCCGCTGTGGGTTCGCCGCTCAGTGACCATGGCACCGTCATTTATTGTGATTCTGATGGGGCTTGATCCGACACGCATCCTGGTCATGAGCCAGGTATTGCTCAGCTTCGGGATTGCCCTGGCGCTGGTGCCACTGCTGATTTTCACCAGTAATGGCAAATTGATGGGCGATTTGGTGAATACTCGTGTGGTGAAGATGACCGGTTGGGTGATTGTCGCCATCGTCGTAGCACTGAATTTGTGGTTGTTGATTGGTACGGTTCTGGGGTTGTAGTTTTATTGGTTGAAGTTTTATTAGTTGAAGTTTTATTACAGCCCGGAGCCTTCAACCGTCACCGTCTTACTGGAAATGGGGTCGATATATTCCAGTTTGATATTTTGCAACGATGCGCCTTTGATACCTGCCGCGCTAATATCCAGTTTTTCATTGGCATAAAGGCTTTTATTGATAGGGGTCCACTGGCAAGAGCTGCTATCGGTACAGCGACCGATACGATTGATCACCGTGTGAATATTTCCCTGATTGGAAACAGTCTGTGCTGCAGAATCTATTTTGAGTTTTACCTGCGGATGTTCTGGCGGCACATTGACCACCACCCCCCAACTCATCACAATCCCTACCGCTGTACTGGCTGTATTGTCACCCGCCGGAACGGTGAGATCCGGCGTTGAGCCAGGCACAGAATTCAGCCATACCCGGTAAGAAACCTCCTGTTGCAGCGGTCTGATATTCACAATGCGCAACGGCTGAATGGTTCCTGCGGGGAGGGCAAAGCGCGCCGGCGTCACCACCAGGCTGTCGATACTTCCCATCTTCACTTTCACTTCTTTTTCTTGCGGCGTGGCGGGATGTTCAACACGCCTGACTTCCGCCACCATATAGCGAGTTTCAGTGCTTTTGGAGATCACCTGCACCACGCTGCTGCCTTGCTGATTAAGCATCACGCGCATTGGGAACACCGTCACGTTGGCCATCGCGGGTAGATAACTAGTGGTCAGTACCAGCATCAAAATGGCTTTCAATTTTGTTCTCATCGCAACCTCAGATTCACATTTCTGTCGTTAATGTCAGATGCAAAGTGCCTGTGTAACTCCCTGCGGTTTTATTGGCAATAGGGAATTCAGGAGTGATAAAGCGTAATGCTGTAGGGACACACACTACCGCTTGAGGAATGCCGGGCAGATGCACCGAGCGCAGCGGTGCCTCGGAAATATTCTTCGCAACATAATTTTGCCAGTTGGCGAGATCGACAAATTCCCTGGAAACGAGATTTAATATCTGAAGTTGATAATCAATGCGGTTAGCATCGTCGATTTTACCGTTGTGATAAACAGAGTACAGACCAAAACCTCGTCCGGGAAGACCGTTGTATTGATCTTTAGGCGAAATAATGAACTCGCTACTATTGGCGTTGTAACCATCATAAAGGCACATATCCAATGTCGCGGTTCCGCTGAGCATGGTTTGGTTGCCTGTTGTGCCGGGCAGGGGGCGTAAATTTAAATCCACATGAGGCGCTGCGTTGCCAAATTCGGGCAGATAAATTTGCTGATTATTAGTATCAGTGACGTTTAGCGTGATGTGGGCGTTCCAGTCTGCCAGTTTTGTTCGTGGACTCCACTGCATCAGATTTAATTGCAAATGTGCTTCCCAAACCCCGCCAACGGGCAGCTTACTCAGTTCAGTGCTGGGGATAGAAACCGTTAATGTTGATTCATCGTTGGAGTTGCCGTCACTACAGTTGACCTGCATCCCCGCATTGATGAGATAGGGGCCCCATACATTGTCCTTAGGCCAACATCCTGCGCTCGTCGTCGCAACAATACTATGGTAGCCCGTCAGATTAATGATTTGCGTAATTCCACTTCTCTTTTCGGTAAACAGTAGCGCAATGGTGGTTTTCCCGTTCTGGACACCGGTTACCTCAGTACTGCATTTTCCTGTTGCGGGGTCAGTGTTGGAAAGACAGGTCCAGACGTTTCGCCCCCAAAGCGTATCGTTATTGGAATCGTAACCTCCGCTTTCGTTCGTCCAGATTTTAAACTCGGCGGGCGCCTCGCTTTTATCAAAGCTAGTCGTCACCGTCGTATCCCGCCCGCTAGGTGGCACGCTTTCTGCCTTCACCTTTGGGCAGGCCAGAAGTAACAGCAGGCTCATCACCAGGCAGGTCAGGAAAATACGAACAAAGTTCTGCATATTAATCTCGAGTAGTCGTCGCGGCCAGGCTCTGTGCCGGAGCCTGAATG
>NZ_DATERI010000061.1:0-7311 GCF_035271705.1 Buttiauxella sp. | reverse complement strand
TCACTCAGACATAACGCCCACGGCTTCCCGCTTCACTTCGGGTACTTCCATACCGCCAGACTTCTTGCATAAGTTCCAGAAGATGGCGTCTTAAATAGCATCCTTAAGACAGCGTTTCAATGCAAAACCCCGGTTCGTCCTGGCGGAGGATACAGATGATGTATTTGTCAAAAAACACTTTTTTAAGGGGACGTTCTCATGTGGTTTATACAGATATAACTTACATTGTGATGTGTTAATGAATGGGGAGCAGGTCACGGCGGTTATACCTGAGTTTGTTCTCAACCATCCTCAAGCGGATGTATGGAAACAATAGTCACAATGGAATATCAATATACTGGTGACTTGAAGAAGTAAGATCTTGGGGACATTCTGCCCCCCTTATCCTTTGGGATACGAAAATTCTGCGGTGACTAAATGCGATTCTGACTTATCAGATTGGACGTCATACGCGAAGTTATATCGTTTTCCAGATGTAAATTTAAATCCAAATACTGGAAGACACTCACCCTTCGGTACATAAACAGGCTTGTCTTCGAAAATCTTGTGAAGAGAGTCGCTATTATCGCTATTGATTTGAATAGCAGTGATCCGTTCCTGCGGCTCCAGTGGTGACACCACACAAACTTGATTATCTTTGATTAATGCCGTTGTAGATTCGCGATCTACCATTCGATCACCAGGCCCAGGGCATCCCGTTAAGAGGAATACAACACCCAGCAATATTTTATTCTTCATGTTTAACGCCCCTTCCCTGTTACGATTTTCTGATAAAGCGAGGGGACATCCTGCGACATATCAACGCCCCTGTACATCCCCATGCGCCCTGGTCTCTGATAGTAAGACCACTTATTGATACCATAAACCAGCAGTAACCAGTAATCAGCCAAAATAGAGGCTTGCTGTTCAAGAGAGTAATCAGTGAGCTTTTCTTTATCCAGCTTGTAGGTATATTCAGCAGCCCAGCTAAAAGCCCCCCTCACTCTCACCCATTGCCCATGTTGGTGTTGCCACACATGCCCCAGTTCGTGGATGAAAACGTATTTATCTTCGATGAAAACAGAGTTTGCGGAAAAATCTTCTCTGTACATCGACTTTCTGTACCATAACTCTCCGTTGGGAGTCATCGCATAGTTTTGTTTCTGTAGTCCGAAGGGTAAATAGCTGTCGCAATGAATCCAGACACGGCTATAAACTATTGAATCTCCGAACACCCTACGAGCCATTGCAATCTCGCCTAACGTCATCCGGCGTAATGTACCTTCCTCCGCCTGCGCGCTCATAAACTGCCCTCCTTGTATGATTTATCTACATCGTAAAATCATAATTCGAAATAGTCTATACGCGAACTTTAGCCATTCATCAAACGCAGTGACGGTGCAAACACTACTCCCCGTTGCTTTTATCCCCCTCCTCTTGCCGCATAGATTCTATAAACTCTCGTTGCTCTTGTGTGAGTTCAAGCTCATCCAGCAAGCGATCTAACTCTTCTTCAGGTGATTCCTTTTGGTTCTGTCTCTTCCCGATAGCCATGCTCACCCTTGAGTTAATAGGATTAATCTCAGGGTATCCAGGGTGCATAAAATGCGCAACTAACAGATTTTGGACAATAGAAGCCATAAAGCCCCGTTAGTGGTACAAGCAACAAGCAGAGCGTAGCGACTTCATCAGATTGTCAGAAGGATCACACCTTATCAGGGTGCTCGTATATCTGTCGAAGCGCTGGAAGAGCCTGTATATCAGGCTTTAATGCGAGTGATTACTCTGTCGATGACATAACAATGTCAGGATAGGCTTTTTTCACGTTTTACTATCGCGGTGTGAGGATGCAACTGCCGCCAACGCTGAGTTATCCTGTCTCTCACCGTCTAACTTAGCGTGACAGTTACCAACAGGGACGTGACCTGCCCCCAGTATTAGATACAACCGTCAGTTAGTAATGTCGGTTTGTTTACCTTCACATTTTCCATTTCGCCACCGTGCTGCAAACTCTGATGGCGTCTGATAATCCAGTGCCGAATGTGGCCGACACTCGTTATAATCCTGCCGCCAGTCGTTAATGATTTTCCTGGCGTGAACGATATCGCTGAACCAGTGCTCATTCAGACATTCATCGCGAAATCGTCCGTTAAAGCTCTCAATAAATCCGTTCTGCGTTGGTTTACCCGGCTGGATTAACCGTAACTCAACACCATGCTCAAAGGCCCATTGATCCAGTGCGCGGCAAGTGAACTCCGGCCCCTGGTCCGTTCTTATCGTCGCCGGATAGCCCCGAAACAGTGCAATACTGTCCAGAATACGCGTGACCTGAACGCCTGAAATCCCGAATGCGGTGATAATTGTCAGACACTCCTTCGTGAAGTCGTCCACACAGGTCAGGCACTTGATCCTGCGACCGGTGGCCAGCGCGTCCATGACGAAATCCATTGACCAGGTCAGGTTGGGTGCCGCCGGGCGGAGCAGCGGCAGACGCTCCGTTGCCAGGCCTTTACGACGCCGTCTGCGTTTTACGCCCAGCCCGCTGAGATGATAAAGGCGGTAAACGCGCTTGTGATTAACATGAAGGCCTTCACGGCGCAGTAACTGCCAGATGCGGCGGTAGCCAAAACGCCTGCGCTCCAGTGCCAGTTCAGTGATGCGCCCTGATAAATGCGCTTCAGCCGCCGGACGCTGAGCCTCGTAGCGGCAGGTCGACAGAGACAAACCTGTAAGCCTGCAGGCACGACGTTGCGACAGACCGGTCGCATCACACATAAACTTCACGGCTTCCCGCTTGTGGTCTGTCGTCAGTACTTTCGCCCCAGAGCCACCTGAAGTGCCTCCTTATCAAGCATGGCTTCGGCAAGCAGCTTCTTGAGTCTGGCGTTCTCTTCCTCAAGCGACTTCAGGCGCTTAACCTCGGGCACCTCCATACCGCCATACTTTTTGCGCCAGGTGTAAAAGGTGGCGTCGGAAATGGCGTGCTTACGGCAGATCTCACGGGCTGAAACCCCGACTTCGGCCTCGCGGAGAATACTGATGATCTGTTCGTCGGAAAAACGCTTCTTCATGGGGATGTCCTCATGTGGTTTATGAAGACATTACTAACATCGGTGTGTATTAATCAACGGGGAGCAGGTCAGAAGATGCCGGAAAACGGTCGTTTATTGGCATACTTATTAGTTAACAAATAGAGTTAGGGCAATCTAGTCATCAGATAGAGGTATAATGCACCAACACATTACGGATAAGAGAAAATCATGAACGAGCTGCCAGATAACCATCGTCGCTGGGTTGCCAACTATTGCGGTGGGAAAATTGAAGAATTGCAATACCACTTAGCCGCCATCGTAACGGCTTGCGATACATCGATTAACTTATTTACTAGTAACCAACAGGTTCCCGAGTCAAATAGTCAGGCTGTTATTTATGGATTTTCATCGTTCACGAATGTCATTCAGACGCTTAAAGATTCGATAAAAACAGTTACAGGCAAGCAGTTACCTTGGTCGAAGATACAGCAACTAAGCCATGGGTCTTTTTTTCAGGATGCGCGAAATGCAGCAACGCATGATGGTAATCCTGTCATAAACGCTTGGGTTGACGGAAGATACTACGTTGCCAACAAAATTGTTCGACTAGGTGATAGAGGACAAGTTATAGAAATCCCTGCACCAAATAATGATGTTCGCACCCTTTGCCTAGAGTTTGCTGATGATTTTTGCCAACTTCTACGCCAAAAACTGCTTGAAACAAAAGAGAGCAGTTCTCTGGAAGGCACCCCCTTCAAAATGGCTGACCTAGAAGAAGCTTTCACAAACTTCAATTTAATCCCAGATTTTGCTATTCAATTGTTTACAAAAGAAAAAGAAAGAATAGCCGAAAGCCTTAAGGATTCTAAACATGACCCTGTGGCACAAGCTATTGCTCGCCTTGATACCCTGCTCAAATATATCAATGAGCAACGAAAAACTGCACAGAGAATTTAGACCGAATATTTTCAAAAAGTTAAAAAACAGCAGCTTTTACCAACTTTACAGTGAGATTTAATGCGTTCAGAATATGAACTCACCCATATGATATATAACACTTTTATTGGAAAACAGGGTGTGCTATGTTGGCTCTGACACCTACCTCATGCGGTAAACCGGTCCGGGTAAGTGGAGCTTTACCGCTGTTTAGCGGAAAACGTCAGGATGGGAACTCTGCGTAACGTTGATTGTGGTAGGTAGGGCGCGCAAGCGTTTGATGCAGCCAAGCAGAGGGTGAAAGTAGCAATCGGCGGATTCTTGAGTAGCTTCTTTTGCGCATAATGCATCTTTCAAGAAAGGTCGTCACACCACGAGGAAGACTTGATCTTCATCTGGCAAGGGGAACCGAGCAAACCTACAGGCTATCTTCTCAGATGGCCTTAGGGTTGATATGTCCGGCTTCCCCCCCGAGGAAGGATTAACATTTTAAAGAACACTTTATGTTTTAACATTTTTAACAATTACGCTTTTCTCTTGCTCGTTGTATCAAACCGTTCCTTTCAGAAGTAAGTCTGCCGTTCTTCTCGCCTTCGCAACACACAAACCTGAACCGATAGCTGTTAACCCTCAACGGTTCCCGGTGTAAATGCAGCCGGATAAATCTGCTGCGAAAAAGTGGATCTCCTAGATTTGGAAGCACCCCTCTCAGGCATTGTGTCCGAAAATTTCCGTTGCGGCGAGACAGTCCTTATAGAGCCAAACAGACTCAAAAGTTAAGCCGCGCAGTAAAGCTAAAGCTCGCCCAGATTTCTCATTGATTGCTCGATCTCCGCAACCCATTTATCAGGGCAAGGATAAACACGGCTTTCGGTGCTAATGCGGTTTGGAGATACGCGGCAGGTTAGCCCATGCAATGACTTAACATGCGCTATCCAACATGTTTTGACTGTTCTCCCCGTTCGGGATTTAACATCATCGGCAATTTGTCTGTAGGTCGCCATTAACGTCCATACTCCGCTAGTTGTTTAAATATTGCGAAAGAGGCTGCTTGTTGAAGGTTACATCTGATTCATCTAGCTGCGCCAGTCGAGCTACGAAAGCGCCGCAAATTCCACACCATGATTTCCACTGCCCTTGATAAAAAACGCGCCACAGAGCTTCCTGGCGCGTTTGGCACATCTTACGATTTATGCCTGCGCCGTGCGTCGATGACCGCCTTGATACCCGCTTGCGAATCAAACTGCGCAATATCAGGTAAACTGTAGTGAAGCTGCGAAATCACGCCCAATTGCTCACCCACATCAGCATCCTTACGATAGGTGGTCATCGCGGTGGTGCTGCCCCGAACATGTCCAACAAGCTGCGCAATCGTGCGTTCGTTGATCTCAAACTTGTCTACGGCGTTGATGAAAGTGTGCCGCAGCGAATGGAACGTTTTCTTACCGTCACGGGTAAAACCGAGGACTTTGCCAAAGTAGTTTTCGTTAAACCATTTTGAGGCGGCGGCACGATATCCTTTGATTTTGTTGTGCTTCAACTCAGGGAAAAGACGATCATATCCGGCAGCTTTCAATGCATCTACATACTCCAGCAGCCCTAGTTCGATAAGTCGCGGATGAATTGGAACCTGACGGATCGCATTCACCGTCTTTAATGATTTAACGCCACCAGCCTGCGCTTCTTCATCCATCACCTTATCCGGCGCATCAAGGTTAAAATCAATATAGGCAACTTCGTTTTTATCTTCGCGAATATCCGTCAGATAAAGCTGGCAAAGCTCATTGATGCGCCCGCCCACATATAATGCCAACAGAGGCAACCAGTAGTGAAACGGGCGGAAGCTCGTATAACGTCCGTATTGATTGGGCCTTCCCGCGCCTTTCTTAAACCAGTCAGCCGAGAAAATTTGCTCTAGTTCATCGTCGGTGAAGAGGTCGCGGCGATCCTGCTCACGCACCATCACACGACGCTGAGCCAACACATTCTCAGCAGGGTTATCAAAAAGATAACGTTCACTCTTAGCCCATTTGAGCATAGAACCCAGTGACTCAATATGCCTGCCAATAGCATCTCGGCTCATAACTGGCTGACCATCAGCTAGCGCTATTTCAATTAGCTTTTGAGTATCTGAAATCTTGTATTTTCGCCGCATCAAATACAGGTTACCGGGCATATTCTGCATTTTGGTGACGTAATCTTTCACAACGTCACGATTCAGTTCGCCTAGAGTTAAATCGCCCATTATCTCCACGAAGTGTTCAATTCTGGAACGAATTTTCCCCTCGCTGGCGAGCTTAATATCGCCCGTATTTTTATAGACCAAAAACGCTTTCAGCAATGCTGAAACCGTCATGCTCGCATATGTCGGGTTGCAATACGGGTTGATGGTAGCGGCCACAGGAATCGCTGGTGTTACACCTACCGGAGCGCATGGCAGAGCACTTAATGTTGGCTCCGATTTCGCAAGCGCCTTATCCCAAGCGCTACGCAGTTTTTCAGCCTGCACGTTGTTGATGAACAAAGAACTTGCATTCAGCGTCACCCCGGGCAAATCCAACAACCAGAGGGAAAGAGGATTGCCGTTGTTAGCCCTGAATGCCGTAACCTCAACCTCTCGCCCGTTCAGCAATTCAACAAGGGCAAACTGCGGCTGGTAAAGCTGCATATAGCCGTTTACCGCAGCCTCAGCACCGTCATACGCAATGTTATTCAAAACGAACCCATGCGAATCAGGATCACGCTCAAGCGTGCTGAAATCATCAATCAGAAAGCCACGCTGGTTAGATACAAGGGCATACAGCGGCACATTGGCTGCCAGAAGATGCTGGACGACAGTCTCAGCCCCAACTCCAAATGAATCGCAAAACAACGCCAGGCTGATTTTGCCTGCTCCAGTCAACAATGGGGCATTGCCCCTGATCTTCTCTTTATCCACTTGCCTGAACTCTTCCAGAGACGCATACCACTTCTCCAGCAAACGCGCGGCAATAGCTCTGGCATTTGCAAGGTGGGTTGTGCGGGTAGATGCATGAATTTCACGCTGCCCTATCAGGGCGCGATAACGAACCGGAACGGTGATCCGCAGAACATAGATACCGCTTGGACGTCGATAGAGATTATCACGCTGCGCCATCGGTTGTATGACCCCTTTGTAGGAGGATCACGAGCGCCGTCACGTATGAATCAGAAAAAGGCTGAGGAATGAATACGTTAGGGAGTTTTTGGAGCGGGCGAAGGGAATCGAACCCTCGTATAGAGCTTGGGAAGCTCTCGTTCTACCATTGAACTACGCCCGCTTTGAGGTGCGTAAGGCATTATAGACCTTACGCCTCTTCATACAAGCCTCTTTGCAACTAAATGG
>NZ_DATERI010000060.1:0-15289 GCF_035271705.1 Buttiauxella sp. | reverse complement strand
CCCACCATCTGGCTGAAATAACTCAGCGTGGTTTCACCGCTGTAAGACTGCCAGTTGGTATTGGAGACAAAACTGACTGCCGTATTGAGCGCTAAATGCCAGGACAGGCCAGGTAATTGCTGTGGATTGAGAGGCAAGTTTCCTTGCGTCATTAAAATGACAAAAAGTACTAACAAACCTAATGTGTTAAACGCCAGTATGGCTCCCAGATAACGCTTCCAGCTCATTTCGCTGGTGGCGTCATTCCCTAGTACTTTCCATAGCAGCGAATCCATTTTCCCGACAACAGGCAGCGATTCGCCTTCAATTAAGCGAGCTAAAACGCTGCCCAACGGTTTTGCCAGTGCGAAGAGCACCAGTAAGAAGCTGGCAATTAATAAAAACCCGGACGCGGCCATCAGAATGCCTCCGCGTTAATGAGGGCATAAATTAAATATCCCAACAGCACAAACACCAGCACCACGCCCACTATTACGCCTGTACTCACAATCCACCTCGGTATGCCCCTCATACTTCGATTTGCAGGTGTGTTGGCTGCTCTCGATTGCCGCCGACCTGCAACTCGAATGATTTAGGGCTGATAGTTCAGTGCAGAGAGTGTGAAAGTTTGGGTGCAAAGATGTCGTAAAAGTCTGAGGGTGGGGTGTAAAAAAAGTATAAAAATGAGCTATCCCCGTCGCCCTTAAAGATGCAGGAGGGGCGGCTCAAAGTGACTTGGGTATAAACCATTAATTAACTAATGGTTAGTATTTATTTAACCTTTTTGTAACTTAATTACAGCCATGATTGTAAATTAATGACAAAAAGTGGCTTTAAGTGGTCGGAGGAGTAGTAAACTTTCAGTCAGTGCGCTACTATTTTAGCCAGATGACAAGTTCTATTTTTCCGGTGTTTGCTACCGGTCACATTCAGCTACCGAAATAATTCATGCAGCATCGCGGCGGCAAGCGAGCAAATCCCATGGAGCTTACATTCGTCAGTGACTTGGGTGAGTGAACGCAGCCAACAAAGATGCGGCTTGAAGTATGAAGGAAAAGGGAGAAACCTATGACTCTTTATAAAGATTATCCATTGCATCAGGTCTTCCTGCGTCGCACGTTCGTTGTTTTAGCAGGTGTCCTGGCGTTGCCGGCGATGTTGTTCTGGAAAGATCGCGCCCGTTTTTACAGCTACCTGCACCGTGTGTGGTCAAAAACCAGTGATAAACCGGTTTGGCTGGCTCAAGCCGAAGCCGCTTCCGGTGATTTTTACTGAGTTTGCTGAAATTGAAATAGAAACCGCCACTTGCTGGCGGTTTTTTTATGCGTGAAGATAACTGCTCAAGCAATGTTAAGGGGCAGTACATGTTGATTTGGCAAGACCTACACCATTCAGAACTGAGTGTGAATGATCTCTATACGCTTCTGGCGCTGCGCTGTGCGGTATTTGTTGTTGAACAAAACTGCCCATACCAGGACATTGATGGCGACGATTTGGTGGGAGAAAACCGTCATATTCTCGGCTGGCGGGACGGCAAGCTGGTGGCTTACGCACGTATCCTGAAAAGCGAAAATGAGTTTGAGCCCGTCGTGATTGGCCGCGTGATTATCGACCCAAGTGTGCGTGGAGAAAAACTGGGTTATCAGTTGATGGAACAGGCGATGGCCTGCTGCCAGAAATACTGGCCTGAAAAAACGGTGTATTTAGGTGCGCAGGCGCATTTGCAGTCGTTTTATGCACATTTTGGTTTTAAACCTGTCACTCACGTTTACGACGAAGATGGTATTCCACATATTGGTATGGCGAATTCCTAATCGCTGGGCGAAAGGGATGAGTATTGTCTATAGTTAGCGGACGAGTATTTTTTAAACACGGAGAACAGTAATGCAACCGTATGAATCTCGTCTTGATGATGACTTATCTCTACTGAGTGAAACGCTGGAAGAAGTGCTGCGTTCTTCAGGTGATCCCACTGACCAGAAATATATTGAGCTTAAAGAACGTGCCGAACAGGCACTGAGTGATGTCAAATCCCGGGTCAGTAACGCGTCTGATAAATATTATTATCGTGCCAAAAACGCGGTTTATCGTGCCGATGATTATGTCCATGACAAACCATGGCAAGGCATTGGTGTTGGCGCGGCTGCAGGCTTAGTGTTAGGGCTTTTGTTAGCCAGACGTTAGACTCAAACCGGCACATTGACCCATTTTAATACGGGTGAAGTCCCACAGTGTGCCGGTTAAAGAAAATCTTACCCATTGGGTGGGATTTTTTTTTGTCGTCATGACCACGTATAATCAGGGGTTTTCAGGGAAGGTGAGGTAATCGTGAATTCAGTCGCCATCGTGCTGCAACGTTTACAGCTTGCATTGAACGCAGAATTTGCGGACGCGCCAGGGTTTCAGCAAATATCGTTTGCCGTCACGCTAAGTGATGATTCAGATGCTCTCGCATGGTTGACCACCCAGCGTGTTTATCCTCAATTCTATTGGCAGCAGCGCAATGGTGATGACGAAATCGCTGCACTTGGTCTGGTGCGCCAGTTTAATACGTTAGACGCGGCGAGTTCATTTCTTGATGATTACCCCGCTCAGCCAGCGGTACGTATCACTGGCGTCAATGCATTCGACCCCTCCCGCAGTTTTTTATTTCTCCCAAGGCTTGAATGGCGACGTACAGGGGGAGATGCGCAACTCCACCTTCATCTGTACAGCGAAACCTCCTTAAAGGCTGACGCGCGTGCAGCACTGGCATTTCTTGAACAACTTCATCCTGCAAAACAATTACCGTTACAGCACCTGAACTGCGTGGGGGAACAACATATTCCCACGCAGACAGAATGGCTGAGGCTTATTGACCGCGCCACAACAGCGATTGAGCAACATGCGCTCGACAAAGTGGTCCTGGCGAGAGCCACTGATCTACAATTTACAGCCGCGGTTTGTGCGGCCAGTGTTATGGCCGCCAGCCGTCGAGTGAACCTGAATTGCTATCATTTTCTGATGGTGTTTGATGCCAGTCATGCGTTCCTTGGCTCAAGTCCGGAGCGCTTGTGGCGGCGCATCAATACTGCATTGCGCACTGAAGCCTTAGCCGGAACGGTCGCCAATCACCCTGACGATCATCACGCCTGGACGTTAGGGCAATGGTTGCTAAAAGATGATAAAAACCAACGTGAAAACATGTTGGTCGTTGAAGACATCTGCCAGCGTTTGCATAAAACTGTGGGCGGGATAGATGTGCTGCCTCCGCAAATTGTGCGGCTGCGAAAAGTACAGCATTTACGGCGCTGCATTTGGACTGAACTGGCTCAACCTGACGACGCTGAATGCCTTGCGATGCTGCAACCCACCGCCGCAGTGGCAGGCTTGCCAAGAGATGTGGCGCGGGATTTTATCGCCGAAAATGAACCGTTCGAGCGTGAATGGTATGCAGGATCTGCGGGGTATTTGTCCCAACACCAGTCTGAGTTCTGCGTCGCTTTACGCTCGGCAAAAGTGACCAATAATATTGTCCGTTTGTATGCCGGAGCAGGCATTGTTGCGGGTTCTGATGCGGCAGAAGAATGGCAAGAAATAGAAAATAAAGCCGCCGGGTTGCGAACGTTGCTGACGAAAACAACGTTCTAAATTAGAGGTATAGCCGAAATCATTCGAACGACATTGCTGCGGTAAGTGAGCGTCGCCAACAAAGATGCAGTTTGAAGGGTATACGACCCATATCAAAATAATCGTTCCATCAATAATTATAATGAGTCAGCAAAATTGACTCAGGACTTAATCATGTCGATAAGCTCATTTAACCGCCGTTGGGCTACGGTAATTCTTGAAGCGCTAACCCGTCATGGTGTCCGCCATGTGTGCGTGGCACCGGGTTCGCGTTCTACGCCGCTTACCCTTGGTGCGGCCGAAAATCGGGCTTTCATTTGTCATACGCACTTTGACGAACGTGGTTTAGGTCATCTGGCACTCGGTCTGGCAAAAGCAAGCCAGGCCCCGGTTGCCATCATCGTGACATCCGGAACCGCCGTCGCTAATCTCTATCCGGCTATTATTGAAGCGGGTTTAACCGGCGAAAAACTGGTGGTGCTGACCGCCGATCGTCCGCCAGAGCTTATTGATTGCGGTGCCAATCAGGCGATTCGCCAGCCTGGGATTTTTAGCACGCATCCGACTCAATCGATTAATTTACCGCGTCCCACGCAGGACATTCCGGCTCGCTGGCTGGTTTCGACCATTGATAACGCGCTGGGTCAACTCATGGGCGGAGCTGTTCATATCAATTGTCCCTTTGCCGAGCCGCTTTATGGTGAGCCAGATGAAACTGGCATGGGCTGGCAACAGGCGCTTGGCGACTGGTGGCAAAGTGATAAACCCTGGTTGCGAATGGGTTGTGCTCAGGAAGTGATGAAACAGCGCGACTGGTTCTTCTGGCGGCAAAAACGTGGCGTGGTTATCGCTGGGCGTTTGAATGCCGACGAGGGCAAACAGGTTGCCTCATGGGCGAAAACATTGGGTTGGCCGCTTATCAGTGATGTTCTCTCGCAAACCGGGCAGCCACTGCCTTGTGCGGATTTGTGGTTGAGCAACAGCCTGGCCATCACTGAACTTGCCGAGGCACAAATTATCATCCAGTTTGGCAGCAGCCTAACCGGAAAACGCGTCCTGCAATGGCAGGCTACGTGCGAGCCAGAAGAGTATTGGCTGGTGGATAACCTGCCAAACCGGCTTGACCCGGCGAATCATCGTGGTCGCCGTTTATCTTGCGACGTGACGCATTGGCTGGAACTCCATCCGGCAGAAAGCCGTGTCGCGTGGGATGAGAAATTAACCACCCTGGCGAAAATCGCGCAACAGGCGGTGAAGAAGGGCACGGCTGAATTTGGCGAGGCGCAAATAGCCGCTCGGTTACCTGAGTTGTTACCGGATGGCGGGCAGTTGTTTGTTGGCAACAGCCTGATTGTTCGGCTCGTGGATTCCTTTGCCCAACTACCCGCGGGTTATCCGGTTTACAGCAACCGTGGTGCAAGCGGGATTGATGGTTTGCTTTCGACCGCGGCGGGTGTGCAACGCGCGACTGCGCGCGCGACACTGGCAGTCGTGGGTGATCTATCTGCATTGTACGATCTCAATTCGCTGGCGTTATTGCGCCAGGTTTCCGCACCATTTGTTTTGCTGATCGTGAATAATAATGGCGGGCAAATTTTCTCGTTATTACCCACACCGGCCGCAGAACGCGAACGCTTTTATTGCATGCCGCAAAACGTCAATTTTGCCCACGCGGCGGCGATGTTTAACCTTAGCTATCAAAACCCGGCAAGCTGGGACGACATGCTGGACGCGGTAAACAAGGCCTGGCTTCGCCCGCAAACCACTATCATTGAGGCGACCGTAGCTGAGACTGACGGTGCGCAAACCTTGCAGAATTTGCTGGCGCAGGTCAGCCAGGCATGACTCTCCATGCGGTTTATCGCGAAGGGCGCGATGCTGGTTTACCGTGCCTTGTCTGGCTGCATGGTTTCTTAGGCTGCCAGCGCGACTGGGAAGCGGTGAGCGAGAATTTTAGTGACTGGCCGCAACTGCGAATCGATTTGCCCGGTCACGGGAATTCAGCCGATATTCCAGCAAGCGGCTTTCACCAGGTCGACCAATTACTGCGAAAAACGCTGCTTAGTTACAACATCCTAAAATACTGGTTAATCGGTTATTCCCTTGGCGGTCGTGTGGCGATGGTCCATGCTTGTCAGGGGGATAATCCCGGGTTGTGCGGCCTGGTTGTCGAAGGGAGCCATCCAGGTCTTACGGATGAAAATGCCCGTCGTGAAAGACAGAATAGCGACCATCTTTGGGGGCAGCGTTTACATAACGAGGCACTAAAAGATGTGCTCAACGATTGGTATCAACAACCGGTTTTTCAGTCGCTTAACGACCAGCAACGCGCGACACTTATCGCCATGCGTTGCCAGAATAATGCCGCAAGCCTTGCGGCAATGCTTGAAGCGACATCGCTTGGCAACCAACCCGATTTACGGGCAGCGCTTCAGCAACTGCCGCGGCCTTTTTACTACCTATGTGGTGAGTGGGATGAAAAATTCCGCGCCGTGGCAAATAGCTTAGGCCTGACACCGCATCTTATTACTGCCGCAGGCCACAATGCGCATCGGGAAAACCCCGCCGCTTTCAGCGCTTGCCTGCTCAATTTATTGCGAAAACCTATCGAGGATACACCATGATTTACCCAGATGAACAAATGCTCTATGCCCCGATTGTATGGCAGGATTGCTCGGAAGGTTACACTGATATTCGCTATCACAAGTCTGAGGATGGCATCGCTAAAATCACTATCAACCGCCCTGAAGTTCGCAACGCATTCCGCCCGTTGACCGTGAAAGAGATGATCAATGCGCTGGCTGATGCACGTTATGACGACAACATCGGCACCATCATTCTGACTGGCGAAGGTGAAAAAGCCTTCTGCGCAGGCGGCGACCAAAAAGTACGTGGCGATTACGGCGGTTACCAGGACGCAAGCGGGACTCATCATCTGAACGTGCTGGATTTCCAGCGCCAGATCCGTACCTGTCCAAAACCTGTTGTCGCGATGGTTGCAGGGTATTCCATCGGTGGCGGCCACGTTTTACATATGATGTGCGACCTGACTATTGCTGCTGAGAACGCGGTATTCGGCCAGACTGGCCCGAAAGTCGGCTCTTTCGACGGCGGTTGGGGGGCATCCTACATGGCACGTATTGTCGGCCAGAAAAAAGCACGTGAAATCTGGTTCCTGTGCCGTCAGTACGATGCAAAAGAAGCGTTGGATATGGGCCTGGTAAACACCGTGGTGCCGAATGCTGACCTGGAAAAAGAGACTGTGCGTTGGTGTCGTGAAATGCTACAAAACAGCCCAATGGCGCTGCGTTGCCTGAAAGCTGCACTGAATGCTGACTGCGACGGTCAGGCAGGTCTGCAAGAACTGGCAGGTAACGCCACCATGCTGTTCTACATGACCGAAGAAGGTCAGGAAGGGCGCAATGCGTTCAACCAAAAACGCCAACCGGACTTCAGCAAATTCAAACGGAATCCGTAATGCGACACGTCGAACTCTGGCGCTTTCAGGTGCCGATGGATGCGGGGGTGGTGCTGCGTGATAGGCGCCTGAAAACCCGCGATGGGTTATTGGTGCGCCTGACCGATGGCGACAAACAAGGCTTTGGCGAAATTTCACCCCTGCCGGGTTTTAGCACTGAAACTGTCGATGATGCCCAGGCTGCGGCGCAACGCTGGCTGCAAGACTGGCAAGCGGATGAGCGCTGCGAATTGCCAGAAATGCCTTCAGTGGCATTTGGTCTGAGTTGTGCACTGGCAGAAATCAGCGGTGAATTACCCCATGCGGCGGATTACCGTGCCGCACCGTTATGTACCGGGGATCCGGACGAATTGTTTGCCATGCTTGAGGCTATCCCTGGCGAGAAAGTCGCCAAGGTGAAAGTGGGATTGTACGAAGCAGTGCGCGACGGAATGGTGGTCAATTTGTTGCTGGAGGCCATCCCTGATTTACGTTTGCGTCTTGATGCAAACCGCGGATGGACGCCACTCAAAGCTCAGCAATTCGCCAAATACGTCAATCCAGAGAACCGCCCGCGAATCGCATTTATCGAAGAGCCGTGCAAAACCCGCGAGCAGTCTCGCGAGTTTGCCCGTGATTCGGGGATCGCCATCGCGTGGGATGAAAGTCTGCGTGAGCCTGACTTCGAGTTTGTGGCTGAACCTGGATTAACGGCACTGGTTATCAAGCCTACGCTCACGGGCAGCCTGGCAAAAGTGCGCCAGCAAGTTGAACAGGCTCATGCGTTGGGATTGACCGCGGTCATCAGCTCCTCCATTGAATCAAGCCTCGGTTTGACGCAACTGGCGAGGATTGCCGCTTGGTTAACACCACAAACGCTACCGGGTTTGGATACCTTGTCATTGATGCAGGCACAATTGGTGCGTGAGTGGCCAAACAGCCCATTACCTTGCTGGTCGCTGGATTCCCTTGAGCGAGTGTTATGAGTTTTAAACAATGATTTTCCTGGATTTTCCCTGGCAACATTGGGCGCAACATCGCAGCAGTGAAACCGCGTTAACTTTAGGCAATGAAACCCTGAACTGGCGTGAGTTAGGCCAGCGCGTTGATGCGCTGGCTGACGGTTTCCAGCAGCAAGGTGTGCGAGCTGGGCAAGGTGTCGCACTGTGTGGGAAAAATTGCCCGGAGATGGTGTTATCGTTCCTTGCACTGCTGCAATGCGGTGCACGTGTTTTGCCGCTCAACCCGCAATTACCCGAGTCTCTGCTGGCACAATTGCTTCCTGATTTGACCATCAACCATGGGCTGGCCTTTGGCTCGTCGCTTTGCGTTGCCAACATCCACCCGTTAACGATGAATGAAGGCGAACGCTTCCAGGTTCAATGGCAACCGTCGCGTTATGTGTCGATGACCTTGACCTCCGGTTCAACGGGTTTACCGAAAGCGGCTGTACATACTGCTGATGCCCATCTTGCCAGTGCTGCCGGTGTGTTGGCGGTGATGGACTATGGTGCGCACGATAGTTGGTTGCTGTCACTACCGCTGTACCACGTTTCAGGCCAGGGCATTTTGTGGCGCTGGTTATTGGCCGGTGGCTGCATGGTGGTGCGTGATTTACACCCTCTGAGTGAGGCGCTGCAAGGTTGCTCTCACGCCTCGCTGGTGCCGACACAACTCTGGCGTTTGCTGGAACAATCACCGCCGCGCACGCTGCGCGAAGTGTTGTTGGGCGGTGCTGCTATTCCCGTTGAACTGACGCAAACCGCTCTCGCCAAAGGTATCAACTGCTGGTGTGGTTATGGCTTGACGGAGCTTGCCTCGACGGTATGCGCTAAACGTGCTGATGGGCTTCCCGATGTGGGTGAAGCACTGCCAGGGCGTGAAGTGAAAATCGTCGATGAAGAGGTCTGGATCCGCGCAAGCAGCCTGGCTTCTGGTTACTGGAAAGCGGGTACAGTGCAGCCGTTGGTGAATACTGAAGGCTGGTTCGCCACTCGCGATCGCGGCATGTTGAACGAAGGTCGTCTGATGATTATTGGCCGCCTCGACAATCTGTTTTTCAGCGGCGGGGAAGGGATACAGCCCGAAGAAGTTGAAAGCATTATTGTGAAGCATCCGGCCGTGAAGCAGGCATTTGTGGTGCCGATTGATGACGCGGAATTTGGCCAGCGTCCGGTTGCCGTGGTGGAAACCGAAGACGATTTTGATTTGTCGCGGCTGACAGAATGGCTCCAGGGTAAAGTGGTGCGGTTTCAGCAGCCGGTGCGCTGGTTGCGGTTACCGGATGAACTTAAGCAGGGCGGGATTAAGATTTCACGTTTGAAGATAAAGCAGTGGGTAAAAAGGAATTCGTCGGGCGGATAAGCATTAACCTCATCCGCCATCATTAACCCAATCGTCGCCACTCTGCCTGACAAAGTCCCAGCAATGTCTGATTTTTTCATTTTCTTACAAACGAATAACAAAAAGTATTTTTAACACGTTGATTACCTATCCTGTGGTTGTAGAATCAGCCTCTTTTCAGGGATTTCCCTTTTTTGCTTAGGATTGAAGCATGAACAAATTATTAATGGTTGGCGTTGCCGGTTTGGCACTGATTTCTGCATCTGCAAGTGCAATCAGTATCAGTGGTGAGGCGGGTGAAGAATACACCAATATTGTCGTCGGTCTTGGTACCGAGACCTCCGGTCTGGCAATGACCGGTAACTACGCACATAACGATGACGATGGTGATATTGCGGGTCTGGGTTTAGGTCTTAATGTGCCATTAGGCCCGTTGATGGGGACGGTGGGTGGGCGTGCAGTTTACCTAAATCCTAATGATGGCGACGAAGGTTACGCGCTTGCCGTTGGTGGTGGTTTGAGCTGGAAAATCTTTGATAGCTTCGCGGTATTCGGTGATTATTATTACTCTCCAGACTCCCTTTCCAGCGGTGTAGAGAACTACCAGGAAGCCAGCGCAGGTGCACGTTGGACGATTTTCCGCCCAATTTCTGTTGAAGCGGGCTACCGTTACATCGGTATGGAAAACAAAGATGGCTATCGTGACAACACCATCGCTGATGGGCCATATGTTGGTGTAAGCGCGGCCTTCTAAATCCTCTTCGTCTTTCATGCTGCAGGGGCGTTGGCTGCGTTCACTTACCCGAATCACTGAGTTAACTCAGCTCCGCGGGGTTCGTTCTCTTGCCGCCCTCCTGCAATATGAAATCCTTTGAGGATTATTGTTGTGGATAGAGTTCTTAGGTCGCAGCAAAAGCGGCCTATTCATTTCTGCCAATGTATTCCCACCAACCCATTTCCATCGTGCTTGAGTTATAGTGAATCGTTATCTTCCCGCGGAGTAAAACGATGATAAAAGTGGAAATGCTGTCTACCGGCGACGAAGTGCTACATGGTCAAATTATTGATACCAATGCAGCCTGGCTTGCAGATTACTTTTTTAACCAGGGTTTACCGATGTCGCGCCGTAATACGGTGGGCGACAGTCTTGACGATTTAATCGCGGTGCTCAAAGAGCGCAGCGAGCAGGCCGATGTTCTGATTGTGAATGGTGGCCTGGGGCCAACCAGCGATGATCTGAGTGCCCTTGCCGCCGCCACCGCCGCAGGCGTGGAACTGGTGATGCATCAGGAATGGCTTGAGCATATGGAGCGATTCTTTGCCGAGCGTGGGCGTGAAATGGCGCCGAGCAACCGTAAGCAAGCACTGATTCCCGCGACCAGTGAAATGGTCGATAACCCAGTGGGTACCGCCTGCGGGTTTGCTCTGCAACTTAACCGCTGCTTGATGTTTTTCACCCCGGGCGTGCCTTCCGAATTTAAAGTGATGATCGACCAGCAAATCATGCCGCGTTTGCGTGAGCGTTTTGTGTTGCCAGAGCCGCCAGTGTGCCTGCGACTCACCACGTTCGGGCGTTCTGAAAGCGAGCTCGCCCAGAGCCTCGAACCCCTATCGTTACCGGAAGGTGCCGTCATGGGCTATCGCTCATCAATGCCGATCATTGAGCTGAAACTCACCGGGCCTGCAAGCCAGCGCCAGGCGATGGAAGCTGTCTGGCCGCAAGTGCAGCGTGTGGCAGGTGAAAGCGCTATTTTTGAAGGGACGGCAGGGCTACCGGCACAACTCGCGGAACGCCTCAGAGCACAGTCGCTTAATATTGCGGTGAGCGAGCAATTTACCGCCGGGTTATTGTGTTTGCAGCTTTCGAGTGCCCAAGCCCCGCTGGGCAACAGCGAAGTTCTGTCATCGCGCCCTGAAACGCTGCTGCAAGTGGCCGAGCGAGCTAAAACCTTCGCGCTGCAAGCGGGAAGTGCATTAGCGCTGGTGGTGGGAAGCCTGGAAGACGAAAGTCTACACTTTGCGCTCCACACACCAAACGGCACCTACGGCTTGCAGGTGAAATTCAGCGTCACTCGCCACGTCCTGCGCACCCGTCAGGAAGTCTGCGCGATGATGGCATTAAACATGCTGCGTCGCTGGCTCAATGGTTGGGACGTCGCCGCTGAGCATGGCTGGGTGAATGTGGTTGATTCCATTACCCTTCAGACTTCAAGTTAACTCTTTATTGGCGACGTTCACGTGCCCGTATGCAAGCTCATCGGGACACGTTCTCTTGCCGCCGCGATTTAACTCGAATGATTTAGGGTATTAGGGCTGTTTTAAGCGAGCGCCTGGGCTAACAGCGTAATCGGGTGCTCGCATTTCTTGCTGGTGGACATCTCAATCTGCCACTTGCAAGTCTCACAATCTGTCACCACTAAATCGACCCCGCTTTCTTCTATTTGCTGAAATAACGGCGCACCGATACTTTGCGACGTCTGGTAATTTTCTTTTTTAAATCCATAGGTTCCGGCAATACCGCAGCACTGGGACTCAAGCATCACCAGTTCCACGCCCGGCAGGCGGCGCAGCAAATCGAGCGTGTATAACGACCAGCCCATTTTCTCCATGTGGCACGGGGTGTGATACGCAATGCGTAGCGGTAACGCTTTCAGTTTTAGCTCGCGTCCCTCTTCCAGTTGCTTCCAGATAAACCGCGTTGCCAACTCGATACGGTCACGCATCGGACGCGTATCGACGTCCAGCACCTGCGGGTATTCGTCGCGCAATGTAAACGTACAGGTGGAGGAGGTGGCAATAACCGGCAGCCCTTGTTCCAGAACCGCTTTGCTTAAAGACGCTGCGTTAATGGTCGCCTGCTTTTTGGCTTTATCGATAAAACCGTTCGCAATCAACGGCACGCCACAGCATTTTTCTCGTTCCAGCAGTTGCACGCCAAAGCCCATGGCATTCATCACGCGGACTAAATCCTTGCCAAGCTGGGAGTGGTTGTAGTTGACATAACAGCCGTGGAAAAACGCGACCTGTTCAGTAAAGGCTTTTTGTGCCACGGCATTTTTGCGATACCAGCGTCGAAATGTGCCGGAAGAATATTTGGGTAATTCGCGATGGCTGTCGATGCCGAGGGTTTTATCGAGCAAGTTTCTCACCGGCTTCAGTGAGGTTGCTGTATTGACCAACGGAGCAAATGGCGTTGAGAGTGAGCCCATCAAATCGGTATGGCTGAGGACAGCATCTCTTAAGTTGAACGCTGTTTTGCCGTGGCGGGCTTTCGCGCGCTGAATGATATCGCCAATTTTTACATCAGACGGGCAGGCCACTTCGCAGCGTTTGCAGTTGGTACAGTATTTCAGCGCATCATCGTAAAGTGCGGCATCTTTGAGGCGCAAGCGTTCGCCATCAGGGCCTGATTGCTTAGGACCGGGATAATCAGGATTCACTCGGCTTACCGGGCAAACGGTGGTGCAAACGGTGCATTTAATGCAGTTTTCGAAACTTGTTTCATTGAGCAGGCTCATGCGGTGCCCCTCTGATCGTCAAGGATTTGCTGGGCGACATGTAACGCGCCAGTCATTGAAACGCCAGCGCCGCAACCTTGTTGAATGGGGTCGTATCCGGCGAGTATTGCACCAATGGCGTAAAGGTTTGCGATGCGTTGTCCATTAAGTCGTGGCTGAAAATGGTCATCAACGATAACGCCTGCCTGTAAATAGGGTTGAGGGCTGAAAAAGTCCTCTTTGCACCACGCTTCTCGCCGCTCGGGGGCGCGAATATCCAGGCCGAAAATAGGCTCCCGTATCCCGCTAAATTTTGCTTCCAGACCGTTGCTGAAAAAACTGCCACTGGCAAGAATCACGTTGTTTGCCCGCAGCGGGACTTCTGCATGATTACGCGTGAAAATCGCACTGACCTTCTGCTGGTCTATCTGCGTTCTGAGCACCGCATCGCCCGGCATCATTAACCCGCCAAGCTGCTGAAAGCGGCGGCGTAATTGTTGAGACATTCTGATACCGAGGACCGAAGGCGGCAGAGTGGGTAGTAAACGCAGCGGGCAGGGTAACTGGCGGCTGATAGTCTGCCATGCCTGAGTGTCTTCGCTCCCAAGGCATGCGGGTAAAAACAGGGCGTCAGTGTTCATTGCCAGGGTTTTAAGCTCGTCAATCAGCAAACGTTGTTGCTCTGGCATATCCAGAAGGCGGGCAATGTTGGCGGCGCGGAATTCGCTGGGGTTATTTCGCAAAGTGTCCAGCGCAGGCAGTGTTAGCTCGGCAGTTTGTACCTCGATATTGTTTTCAGCCAGAGAACCGGCGACCAGTTCGGGCTGGAAATCCAGAAACCCAGCAATGCCAACGACGGTTATTCGCTTCCACGCCAAAGGTGCGGTAGGAATTTCTTCGGGGCTAAGCCAGGTGGCACGTTGCGTTCCCAGCGGAGTAATTCTCTGATGGTTCTGCTGGTAGCTACCCTGCAAATTGAGATGACACCGTGCGAGCAGTGCCTCACTTTGGTCGGCGAAACGGCGCACATTTTCCGCACCCATCAAACTATATGGGTGTTCTGGGGCCTGTTGTTTCAAGGCTTCCAGTGCGTTTAAAGGGGAGATAACCGGACTGCCGTCCGGGAGTTCCGCCAGCAAATCCAACGAACCGGATGAAAAATGCAATGCACTTTGCCCACGGCTAATAATGGCACAACGCAGGCCTGCTTCTGCGAGGCGAATTCCGCATACCAATCCGGCTAAGCCACCGCCAATAATCAGACTATCGAATCTCATTGTGGTGTTCCCTTTTTCGATCCATTTTTCAAGCCACACAAACCCTGGTAAACCCAGGCGGTGAATTCGCTTTCCCGCAGTGCATCGTCCCAGGCGATTGGACGAATACCTTTCCAGCGTTCGTTGAGAAATAGAGAGAGTTGATCAAGTGATTGAGCCGGTGACGACGTGCCAAAGCGCTGTAATAACCCGGCAGCACGGCAGGCGCATAACTCCCCCTGGCAAGTGCCCATCCCTACTCGCGTACGCCGACGCAAATCGCCGAGATTGCTGACGGACAGATGGTTAACCGCATATTGAACTTCACCCGCTGTCACTGCTTCACATTCACACACCAGACTGTTACTCAGGCGGTCGCCTGCCAGAAGTTGCTCTGCACGACTGCCATGCCGCCACACGGCGGAACGCCGGATTGTGGGTGGCAGTGAAATGACTTTGCTGAGTGTCTCTTCCGCCGAGCTTTCTGAGCCTGGAAGCGGCGCGGTTGCGGTGGTGCAGGGCTGGGTATTGCCGAGTTTTTCACACACCGCGTTGGTCGCCCATTCCGCCATCAGGCGATAGGTCATCAGCTTGCCGCCGGTGATGGTGATAAAGCCTTCCATGCCGTCGCGCTTCGCGTGGTCGAGCAGCACAATTCCACGGCTGGCATTGCGCCCGGTGGGATCGTCATCACTTGCCACCAGCGGGCGCACGCCAGCGTAAGCGCGCAGAATACGGGTTGCGGCAAGCTTGGGTGACAGTTTCGAACCCTCACGAATCAGGATATCGACCTCTTGCGGCGTGACGTGCATATTGTCGATTTGGTCATATTCGATAGGTGTAGAGGTGGTGCCAATCAGCGAAATAGTATCGCCGGGCACCAAAATATCGGCGTCAGCGGGTTTACGGCAGCGGTTGATTACCATGTTATTGATGCGATGGCCGAGGATCAGCAACGAACCTTTTGCCGGAAGCATGCGAATGCTCAAGTCGGCATATTCAGCAATGCGTTGCCCCCAGATCCCGGCGGCATTCACGACGACACTTGCGTAGAGATCCTGATGCTGTCGGATCTGGTGGTTGTAAACGCGCACTCCGCACACGCGGTCTCCCTGACGAATCAGCCCGGTGACCGAGTGTGCGGTCAA
>NZ_DATERI010000059.1:0-33864 GCF_035271705.1 Buttiauxella sp. | reverse complement strand
AAATGGCAAAGATTAAAGGTCAAGTTAAGTGGTTCAACGAGTCTAAAGGTTTTGGTTTCATTACTCCTGCTGACGGCAGCAAAGACGTGTTCGTACACTTCTCTGCAATCCAGGGTAACGGCTTCAAAACTCTGGCTGAAGGCCAGAACGTTGAGTTCGAAATCCAGGACGGCCAGAAAGGCCCAGCTGCAGTTAACGTAACTGCTATCTAATTCCGTTGAATTAGACCTGGCGCGAATAACGCCAAATTTTGATAAAAGCCTCGCTCATGTAGCGGGGCTTTTTCATGTGGCTGGTATTTTTATTAGGACGCGTTGCCTGGTTGCAAATCATCTCCTCCGAGGATCTTGTTAAGCAAGAGGACATGCGTTCTTTGCGAGAAGAACCGATTGTGGGTCCACGTGGCATGATTGAAGATCGCACAGGTCGGCCATTGGCAGTCAGCGAAAGCCATCTGGGCCTATCCAAAAACGGTGATGGAAAAGGGGCGTGCAGGTAAGTAACCGCTGGCAGGCGTTTGCGACTGCGCTAAACACGCTTTGTGCTGGTCGTAGTGATTAACAGTCCAGAAAATGGGGCTTATTATGGTGGGGCGGTTGCGGCTCCGGTGTCTAGCCAAATTATGAGCGATGTCTTGCGGCTGGAAAATATTAAACCTGATGGTTTACCCGTAGGTTACCCAAATTTAATGGTATTAAATAAACCCGTCGCAGGTCATTCCGCCGGTTAGTGGCTTTTCGAAACAGGGCGTTTAGCGTTACACTTGCGCCCTTTATGATTGCCTGGAGTTCCTATGTCCTATCTTTGCCCGCTTTGCCATGCGCCGCTTGCAGCCCAAGGGATGAGTTTTGTTTGCCCTGATGGCCATCAATTCGATAAGGCAAAAGAAGGATACGTGAATTTGCTGCCCGTTCAGCATAAACGCTCTAAAGATCCAGGTGATAGCAGCGAGATGATGCAAGCGCGTAGAGCATTTCTCGATGCCGGACATTACCAGCCTTTGCGTGAGGCTATTTGCCAGCAACTTGAGAAAACGGCTCCGGTGACGTTGCTGGATATTGGTTGTGGAGAAGGGTATTACACTGCCGGTTTTGCGCAAATTGTCACGAAACTAAATGGCATGACATGGGGATTGGATGTCGCCAAAGTCGCGATTCGCTACGCGGCGAAACGCTATCCTCAGGTGCAGTTCTGCGTAGCCTCGAGTCATCGCTTACCGTTTGCCGATAATAGCCTGGATGCAGTCGTCCGAATTTTTGCGCCATGCAAAGCCGAAGAACTTGCGCGTGTTGTTAAACCCGGTGGCATAGTCATTACCGCGACGCCTGGCCCCCGTCATTTGATGCAACTTAAGGGCTTAATCTATGACAACGTGATGTTACACAGTAGCGAACCTGAATCTTTGCCGGGTTTTGTTGTGGAGCACATGCAAAATATTGGCTGGCCGATGACGTTGCAAGGTAGTGAAGCGGTTGCATTGCTGCAAATGACGCCGTTTGCCTGGCGTGCTCGCCCAGAAGTGTGGCAGAGCTTAGCGGCTGAAACGGCATTCGATTGTGAGACTGACTTTGTGGTACGTGTCTGGCGCCGTGAAGTATTAGCTTAACGGACTAAAATGGCTGTAAAGAATCTGACAACCCATCCCAATCAACACTAAACCGCCGAGGATTTCAGCGCGTTTTCCTAGCAATGGGCCAATAAAACGGCCCAGCATCATACCCATTGTGGACATGATCATGGTCGCGCAACCAATCGCCAGCGCAGTTTCGATAATATTGACTTGCAGGAACGCCAGACCAACGCCCACAGCCATAGCATCAAGGCTGGTCGCAATCGCGGTAGTGACTAATAACCAAAATCCATGGCGTTGCAACTTCGGTGTTTCTTCATCATCATTGCTACGGATCCCTTCATAGATCATTCTTATTCCGAGAAACACCAACAAGATGAAGGCGACCCAATGGTTCCAGTCCAACACAATTTGGCTTGCCAACAGGCCCAGGCACCAGCCGATAAGAGGGGTGAGCGTTTCGATTACGCCAAAGATGAGCCCGGTACGTAGAGCTTCGGAAAACTTGGGTTTATGGAGTGAGGCACCTTTCCCGATTGATGCTGCAAAAGCATCCATCGACATGCCAAAAGCGAGAATGAGAGTAGCGGAGAGATTCATACAAACGCCTCAGTTGGGAATATCCATATACACGTCAGCCATCCCCAACTTAAATGATGGTTACATGCGTATGGTCTCGCCTACTCAGTGTTTGAGTCGTACATGCCACGTTTTTTCTTGAATAAACAAGTAACGAGTATGTTGACATGTACATTTTCGCAATAGCGAAAATCGGCTACTCCCCAACGAGGGCGCAACCTTAACATATTTTTCAAAGATAAAACAATAATTGAAAGCTATTATTCTTGATGGTCAATTGATAACGATTTTCATTTGCCTTTATGGGTAAATGGAAGCTTAAAATAAGAGCACGAAAAGTGTGCGAAATAGCATTGGCTATATTTAAATTATTGTATAAAAAATAACAAAATATAGTTTAATGTGTGGCGTTAACTCACTGATTGCTAACCATTAGTTTATAAATTTTTTCCAGGTCATCAATGTTCTTCACTCGAATGAGCAAGCGTCTTTGTTCTAATTGCAAAACCAATACACCGTCCTCGGATAAATTCATCTCTTTAATTCGTGAATATAAAATCCAGACATTGGCAAAGAAGAAGCCTTCTGTTTTAAACAGTAATTTAGGTTGACGAATCCAGGAGATATAAATTGCCAGCAAGGCCAGAGCAGATAATAACCAGGTCGTCAGTGGAGTACCGTGCGTGGTGACGTTGTTGTAAATAAGGATGGCGACCAAACCTACAAAGATAGTGCTGTCGATACGATTACGGCGCAACAGGGTGATTTTGAGTAGGGTTTTGCCTTTACGCTTATCCATGATGAATTCATCGTAAATCGCCCAGGCAAGCAACAGCACAATAAACACCAGTAAAACAACATCCGTTAACGTCATAACACCTCCTGTTTAAACAATAAAAAACCGGGGACAGGCCCCCGGTTGAATTCATCGAATCAATTACAGACCCAGCAGGCCGATAGCATAACCGACGATACCGATAACAAAGAAGCCCATGATTATCCACAGCGCGTTGACTTTCTTACGCAGCAGCCACATACAAGCAAACGTTAACAGTAATGGCACAAGGCCCGGCATCAATTGGTCAAGGATGGTTTGAACTGTGGTCACTTTAACAGCGCCAGTCTGGTCGGTAATCTTCGACACGACCAGCGGTATGTTAACGTGTGTCCACTTGTTAACCAGCGCCCCCATGACAAACAGGCCGAGAATTGACGCCCCCTCAGTCAATTTTTGTAGGAAGCCGCCGCCCATATCCTTAACGATATCGATCCCTTTGCGGTAACCGTAAGCCACGCCGTAGTAACGAGTCAGCAAACGTACGGCGTTGAACAAGATGAAGAACAGCAATGGACCGAGCAGGCTGCCGCTCATTGCAATACCTGCACCGAGCGCTGCAAATACTGGACGCACAGTACCCCAGAAAATGGGGTCGCCTACACCCGCCAACGGCCCCATCAGACCCACTTTGATACCGTTAATGGCACCATCATCAATTTCTGCGCCGTTCGCACGTTGCTCTTCCATTGCAAGGGTTACGCCCAACACTGGCGCGGCCACATAAGGATGGGTGTTAAAGAATTCCAGGTGACGCTTAATCGCTTGTTTGCGGGCATCGTTGTTCTCAGGATACAGGCGTTTGATTGCCGGAATCATTGAGAAGCAGAAGCCCAGCGCTTGCATACGTTCGAAGTTCCATGACCCCTGGAACAGGTTTGAACGCAGGAATACGCTACGAATATCACCTGGGGTGAGTTTCTTCTCGGTAGTCGTTGTTTTGGTGGTATCAACCATTTCGCTCACCTATTAATCTAATTCGTTATCGAGGTCGTTAGCACCGGCAGCAGGCGCTGGAGCACCGGCAGTACGGTTGTATTTCGGGCTCAACTGGATGTACAGAATTGCCATCACAGCACCAATCACACCCAACGCAACCAGGTTGAAATTGGTGAAAGCCGCAGTAACGAAGCCCAGATAGAAGAATGGCATCAGGTAGCCTGCGCGCATCATGTTGATGACCATCGCATAACCTACGACCACAATCATGCCACCGGCGATGTTCAGACCGCTGGTAACCACTTCAGGAATTGCGTTGAGCAAGTTCTGTACTTCACTGGTACCGACGGAAACCGCGACGATAACGGCAGGAATGGCGATACGCATTGCTTGCAGGAACAGGGAGGAAACGTGAATCCAGGAAAGCGCGGATAGGTTGCCACTTTCGGCCGCTTTATCTGCTGCGTGCTGGAAGCCCACGGTAATAGTACGAACGATAATGGTCAGAACCTGGCCTGCTGCTGCCAGCGGGATGGCCAGCGCGATACCAGAACCGATGCCCTGGTTTCCGGCTATAACCAGAATGGTGGAGATAATTGACGCAAGGGCCGCATCGGGAGCCACCGCCGCACCTATGTTCATCCAACCCAAGGCTATCATTTCAAGGGTACCACCGATAATAATACCGGTTTTCATATCACCCAGTACCAGACCAATTAAGGTACAGGCGACCAGCGGACGGTGGAACTGAAATTCATCGAGCACCGACTCCATACCGGCAATACAAGCTACGATAAACACCAGCACAATCTGAAGAGTGGTAATCTCCATTGTACTTCTCCTTAAACGTGTGACTTATGTGTGAAAACTGAGCAGAACGGAGAGTGAAACTAATCACCTAAGTAATTAGCTTTTCACCTTGGCGATCAGATCCATCATTTTCAGTTTTTGATCGGTTGAAACTTTACGGGCTTCCAGCTCAATGCCGCGCGCGTTCAGCTTCTTGAAGGCTTCAATATCTTTGTCATCGACAGAAATCGCGTTGTTAACCTGGGTTTTACCCTGACGGAACGCCATACCACCGATATTGACTGATTTAATATTCACGCCACCTTCCACGATGCGTTCAACATCTGTTGGATTGGTGAAAAGCAGCATCACACGGTTGCCTGCATATTTTGGGTTGTTGTAAACGCGGATCATTTTGGCGACATCAACCACGTGTGCCGTCACACCTGGAGGGGCAACTTGCGTCAACAAGGTTTTACGCACGGTATCGGCGGCCACTTCATCACTGACAACAATAATACGCGTTACGTTGGTTTCTTTGGTCCAGCGGGTAGCGACTTGTCCATGAATCAAACGGTCGTCAATACGGGTCAGACCAATATTCATGTAGTCATTTGGACCCATCGGTTTAACCGGTGTAGCTGCTTTAGGGGCAGCGACTGGCGCAACGGATGCGGTTTGTTCAACAGGTTTTGCTTTCAGGGCCTTTACCCCTTCACGGCCTGTTTCTACAGCCAGTGCCACTAACTCATCAAAAGAAGGGTTATCATCACGGGCCATCAAGGTTTCAACCAGCATCGGAATATTCACCCCGGCGACGACCTCGTAATGCTCTTTATCGACGACAATACGGCTTGCAGCATTGAATGGACTGCCACCCCAAGTATCGACGAGAAACAGCACACCTTTGTCGGTGTTCAGGTTTGCTAATTGAGCGTTATATTTTTCGATTAAAGTTTCGGCGTTTTCACCGGGAACGAAGTCTATCCAGCCAACATTTTGTTGTTCGCCTAATAGCATTTCAGCGGTTTTCAGCAATTGTTCTGCGGCCCAGCCATGCGTGCCTATAACAATAGCAATAGTCACTTGCTACCTCCTGTGTTGGTCATAACCACACCCTTAAAATGGGTGTTTGTAGATTATCCGTTTCATAAGCGAATCGATTCAGATAACGGTATGAGTAAAGACGTGTAACTTGGGACGGATTAATTTTAGACAGTGAAAAAAATATTTTATGTGATGAAGATCCGTAATTTAGCTTTGGTTGGAACATAATGATTCGCAGAGCGAATTATGAGCCTGGTCAATGACAGTAAAATTGCAAAATCAGGTAAATCTTTGCAAAAGGGTATTTTGCTCTGATATTGTTTGCGTCTTGTTTAATAACTAAGGAGTAAAGGGCAGTAGCCCACCGTATGGACCGTCACCGACGTCTTTTCATTTTCAGGTTTGAATCTTCAACCTTTCACATTGGCGTAGCACGCCCCGTTAATACCTTAATTCAACTTTCTGCGTCCGCGTTACGCGGGTTGCCGCTGAGTTATTCCCAAGACCGGAGCTTGTCATGGAACTCTTAATGGATCCCCAAATATGGGTGGGTTTACTGACGCTTATTGTTCTGGAAATTGTGCTGGGTATTGATAACCTGGTCTTTATTGCGATACTTGCGGATAAACTTCCACCAAAACAGAGAGATAAAGCGAGACTTATTGGTTTATCCCTTGCGTTGGTGATGCGACTGGGCTTGTTGTCGTTAATCTCATGGATGGTGACACTCACCCAACCTCTGTTTAACGTCGCTGACATGACGTTCTCCGGGCGTGATCTCATCATGCTATTCGGGGGCTTGTTCTTGCTGTTTAAAGCAACAACGGAGCTGCATGAACGGTTGGAGAATCGCAACCATGATGATGGGCATGGGAAAGGTTACGCCAGTTTCTGGGTCGTGGTGCTGCAGATTGTCGTGCTGGACGCCGTGTTCTCACTCGATGCGGTCATCACCGCAGTGGGGATGGTTAATCACTTGCCAGTGATGATGGCGGCGGTCGTGATTGCAATGGGTGTCATGCTGTTGGCGTCAAAACCGTTAACGAATTTTGTTAACCAACATCCGACGGTCGTGGTGCTGTGCCTGAGTTTCTTGTTGATGATTGGTCTGAGTTTGGTTGCTGAAGGCTTCGGTTTCCATATTCCTAAGGGCTATCTGTACGCTGCGATTGGTTTCTCGATAATCATCGAGTTCTTTAATCAGATTGCGCGTCGCAATTTTATCCGTCATCAGTCAAATGTGCCGTTACGTGCCCGTACGGCTGACGCGATTTTGCGCCTGATGAATGGCAAGCGCCAACAGCGTTCATCAAATGAAGACAATAAAACGATTACCCCCATTGAAGCGGAATCATTCGCTGCGGAAGAGCGTTACATGATCAACGGTGTTTTGACGCTGGCTTCGCGCTCGTTGCGCAGCATCATGACGCCTCGCGGTGAGATCTCTTGGGTTGATGCCGATAAAACGAAGGCTGAAATCCGCGAGCAACTGCTGGAATCGCCGCATAGTTTATTCCCGATTTGTCGCGGTGAGTTGGATGAAATCATCGGTATCGTGCGGGCGAAAGAGTTGCTAGTGGCGCTGGAAAACGGTGGTGATGTGGCGGCAATCGCCGCGCAGTACCCTGCAATCGTCGTTCCAGAAACGCTGGATCCGATCAACTTGCTGGGCGTATTGCGTCGGGCTCGCGGTAGCTTCGTTATCGTGAACAACGAGTTTGGTGTCGTTCAAGGGTTGGTCACGCCGCTGGATGTGTTGGAAGCCATTGCGGGTGAGTTCCCGGATGCAGATGAAACACCAGAAATTGTGCGTGATGGTGACGGTTGGTTGGTAAAAGGTTCTACCGACCTGCATGCGATTCAGCAGCATCTGGATATCAACACACTGGTCAACGACGACGAAGATATCGCCTCGATTGCCGGTTTGGTTATCTCCGTGAACGGTCACATCCCGAAAGCAGGCGATATTATTGACGTTGCTCCGCTTCGCATCCAGATTGTTGAAGCGAACGATTACCGCGTGGAGTTAGTTCGTGTGGTGAAAGAACGCTCCGAACATGAAGATGAGGAAGAGTAATCAGCGCAACGGAATGACTGAAACTGGATGGCCTCTATGGCGCGGGGGGGGAGTGTTCCCCCTTAGCCAGCGAGGGAAATCGCTTAGTGGCATTGGCCGCGCATATAAATAACCTTGCATGACATTCACGCCGTGGCTGCGCAAATACTCGGCCTGCTGCGGCGTTTCCACACCCTCTGCAACCAGATCGATTCCCAGTCGCTGTGCCAGAGAGATAATAATATCAGTGACCGTCGAGTTTACCGCATCTGTTCCGATAGCCGCCGTAAACGACTTATCAATCTTCAACACATTCGGATTCAGTAATTCCAGATAGGATAATGAGCTCTGGCCAGTACCAAAATCATCTATCGCCAAATCCACTCCCATACGGTGCAAGTCGCGTACTACGCGATGGTCGACATCGGGTAACGCATCTCGTTCTGTTAATTCCAGCGTCAATTTTTGTTGCGGGAGAGCAGGGAACCAGTAGCGGCGCAAATCGGCAATAATTTCCCCTTCATGGAAATGGCTGGCGGCCACATTGAGCCCGATGTGGAATTGACGTGATTTTGGGAATATATCAAGGTGGCGAATCGTTTCATTCAGCACATAGCGGGTCAACGGCGCAATCAGGTTTTGCTGTTCAGCAAGGGGGATAAATATATCGGGTGGGATCCAGCCCTGGCGCGGGTTATTCCATCGTAACAGCAACTCCACACCCACACACTGAAGATTACGGGCATTCACCAGCGGCTGACAGAACACTTCGAATTCACGCGAGGCCAACCCAATGTTAATTTCCCACGAAAAACTCATGCGGTTGGCGGTCGCAAGCCAGGCAATATAACCAATCAGCATACTGAGAATCAATGCCAGGGGTAGTTGAGTCGGCAAAGTGTGTAAGGCCAACGCTTCTGGTGATGGTCCGATGGTGGTCACAGAAAACGCGAAACGTTCAGAGGCCATTTCATGGCTGACTTGCCCGTCCTCAGCGGTAATTCTCTGCAAGAGCCCTTTGCCGTATTCCAGGTGTGAACCTGCAACATTGAATACTGCCCTTGAAACCCATGGATGTTCAGGTTGAAGGATTAATCCTGTCAGCATTTCAATATTAATGACTTGCATGACCCCATCGTGACTGCTGTTTGCCGACGGGGTCCAGGACAGCAAAATCGGCGTTCCTTTCAGTAATGAGCGGTCTATCGAGAGAAACAGGAGATTCTGGGTCGAAGGTAACCGTGGTTGCAGCAACTTTACAGGTACGTAACGGCTACCAAAAATACTTGAGCAATAAAGAATATCATCTTTAATTAGCCCGATTGAGCGCACGGTTTGCAAGCGTGCCGCATGTTCACGCATTTTGAGTTGAGCAACCTCACAAGACATTCCAACCAGAGGAATGATCTCTTTATTGGCTTCTTCAAGCGGAATCAGAATATTTTCAAGAGCGCTGATAATGCCTTGATTAAACGTCAGCAAATGCTGCTCATTCACTTTGCGCTCAGAGACATAGCGTGCGCTAAGTGTGAACAGCAGTGCCATTACCGCTAGCCCGATACAGACAATTAAACGCCTGCGGCGATACCCTCGTATAATACGTTGAGCTGTCTGCATCCGTGATCACCTTGTTTAGAACCGCGACCGAAATCGGCACGCAGAACATTCAAAGTGTAGTGGGGGATTGGAAACATGACGGGAAAATCATACTTTTAGATGATAGCTCGTGAGCCTTTTACACAAGCGTTGCATCCACAACGGCTGTTCCTCTGCTACTGCCACAACGCGATTGTTTTTGTTAGCGTTGCGACAATAGTGTCAGAATTAAGCACGCTAGATTGGCCCTCAAATCAGAGGGCCAAAGAGATTAGTCACACTGCACTTTAATGGCCAAGCCGCCGCGGGACGTTTCGCGGTACTTTGCATTCATGTCCTTGCCCGTTTCATACATCGTCTCAATGACTTTATCGAGTGAAACACGCGGTTCGCTGGTGCGGCGCATTGCCATACGGGTGGCGTTGATCGCTTTCACGGAAGCAATAGCGTTACGTTCGATACACGGCACTTGAACCTGACCCGCTACAGGATCGCAGGTCAAACCGAGGTTGTGTTCCATACCAATTTCGGCTGCAATACAGACTTGCTCTGGGCTGGCCCCCAGGATTTCAGCAAGGCCAGCCGCCGCCATCGAGCAGGCTACACCGACTTCCCCCTGGCAACCGACTTCTGCACCAGAAATAGAAGCATTCATCTTATACAACGCACCAATGGCACCAGAGGCGAGGAAGTAGCGGATGTAAGTCTCTGGGCTAACCGATTCGATAAAGTGGTCATAGTATGCCAGCACCGCCGGTACAATACCGCAGGCACCGTTGGTTGGAGCCGTAACTACACGTCCACCCGCGGCGTTTTCTTCGTTAACCGCCAATGCAAACATATTCACCCAGTCGATAACGTTCATGGGGTCATTGGAGAGTTTATCGCTGGACACCAGCATACGACGCAACGCTGAAGCACGACGCGGTACACGCAACGGGCCAGGCAGTACCCCTTCGGTGTTCACACCACGGTCAATACAAGCGCGCATGGTTTGCCAGATGTTAGCGAAATACTCTTCAATTTCTTTACGACTATGCAGAGCCAGTTCGTTTTGCATGATGACGCCAGACAATGACATGCCGGTATCTTTGCAGTGCTGAAGCATCTCTTGTGCGGAGTTGAACGAATAAGGCACGACCACTTCGTCAGTTGCTTCTTTGCCGAAATGCTCTTCATCAACGATAAAACCACCACCGATGGAATAGTAGGTTTTGCTGTAGATGACTTTATCGCCACTGTACGCATGGATAGACATGCCATTTTCATGGAGCGACAGGTTGTCGTTGCGAAAACACATGCCGGTATCTTTCGGGAAATCGACTTCATGGCGGCCCTGAGCCAGCCACAAACGACTACGTGTTTCTACATCACGGATAAATGCCGGGATGGAGTCAATATCAACAGTGGCAGGTTCGTTACCTGCAAGACCCATGATAATAGCGATATCGGTATGGTGCCCTTTGCCTGTCAGTGACAAAGAACCGTAAACATCGACAGCGAGACGTGTCGTGCTTTCCAGTAATCCTTTTTCGAGCAGGGAGTCGACAAATAACTTACCGGCCTTCATCGGGCCGACGGTATGGGAACTGGATGGCCCAATGCCGACTTTGAACATGTCGAATATGCTAATCACGCTAAAACTCCTTTCAGGACACCGGAAATACCCGTCATAGTTCAAGCTGTTGGTGTGTTGGTCGCACTCACAACCCGCCTTTCCTCAACTCGAACTATTTTGGCTATAAATGAAATATGATGCTGCAAAATCGCAGAAGACTAGTTTAAAAATTTATTGCTCACCGTAGTAAACTATTCACATGATTTAAACTAATGCTTTACGTTAGCTTGTCTAATCTCAGCTAAAAGCCACGAAATCACGACCAGATACTTCACTAAATATAGCTGTTTTTGCAGAATTAAAGAGAGATCAATCTTCCACGCCTATCTGCAAAGCCAACTCGCGGATTATTCCGGCTGTCATGCCCCAGACAAAGTAGTTCTGATACCAGGAAAGCCAGACGCGGTGCGCGTTACCGCGACGGTGAATATCCAACGGATGGTAGCGTCCCAATGTGAGTGCCTCCATCAGGGGCATCTCAAAAACTGCCGCCACTTCATCTTCACAGGCCTGGTAAGGGAGATTGGGTGGGATGATGCCGACAACGGGCGTGACTTGAAAACCCGTGATGCTATCAACGGGTGGCAGAGTGCCAATCACTTCAACGCAATCTGGCGATATAGCCACTTCTTCCCAGGCTTCTCGCAGTGCTGTGGCAATTAACGACTCATCAGTGTCATCCACGGCACCCCCAGGAAAGGCAACTTGCCCGGCATGTTTGCGCAGCATAGCCGAACGTTGGGTCAACAGCAGCCCAGGTTCTGGGCGGCGCACAATGGGGATTAGCACCGCGGCCTGGCGTTTATTCCCGCTCTTGCGGGTAACCGGCGGTTGTAATAGTTGAAAACGCGATAAAAAATCGCTCATGCTCAAGGACGATTCGGGCATTACATCACTTCTCAAGTTGCGGAAGAATACGATTAACTTTATCAAAAGTTTCCTGATATTCCGCAGATTCAACACTATCAGCCACAATACCGCCACCTGCCGAGCAGTACAGTTTGCCCCCTTCGGCGGTCAACGTTCTGATGGTAATACTGGTGTCCATGTTCCCGCAGAAGCTCAAATAACCAATGCTCCCACACCAGGCATTACGCCGCTGTGGCTCGAGTTCCTCAATCACTTCCATGGCGCGCACTTTCGGTGCGCCGGTAATCGAACCACCCGGGAAACAGGCGCGCAGTAAATCTGTTGCCTTCAGATGCGGCGGTAATTGTGCGGTTATCGTGCTCACCAGATGATGAACGGCTGGGAACGGTTCGACGACAAACAATTCAGGGACTTTTACGCTGCCCGGTACCGCAACTCGGCCAATATCATTGCGCAGCAAATCAACAATCATCAGGTTTTCGGCGCGATCCTTCGGTGAATTTGCTAATTTTTCAACCTGCTGAGCATCGGCGTGAGGATCTTCAAGCCGAGGCAATGTGCCTTTAATGGGACGTGTCTGGATATTGTCGCCTTTAAGTAAAATGAACCGCTCAGGCGAAAGGCTTAAAATGACGCTGCCAGGTAAACGAATAAAGGCACTGAACGGTGCGCGATTCGCTGCATTCAACCGTTCAAAGGCTTGCCACTCATCGCCCTCGTAACTGGCCTGAAAGCGCTGCGCGAGATTCACCTGGTAGCAGTCGCCACTTTTGAGATATTCCTGTACCTGACGGAATTTAAGTCCATACTGCTCGCGGGTCATACTGGACTGCCACGCACTCGTCAGGCGGAACGGTTGGCAAGGGCTGTACGGCACCAGCGTTTCGAGAAACTGGTGGCGAGCATCTATATCCCCCCAACACAGCAAAGTCAGGCACTGATTCTGGTGATCAGCAATCAACGCCCAATCATAAATGCCAATTGCCATATCGGGTGTTGTAAGATCACGTTGCGCCTGCACAGGTAGCTTTTCGAAATGGCGACCCAAGTCATAACCCAATAAACCCAGAGCGCCGCCTAAGAAGGGAAGTTCTGGGTGCGCTGTTGGTTGATAACCAAAACCATCAAGGGTTTGCTGCAGCAGTTGCAGAGGATCACCGCGATGCACTGAAGTCGCCCCTTCAACGCAGATTGTCGTTTCAGCACCACAAGTCACTAATGTTGCCTGAGGTTCGGCAACCAGAATGTCAAAGCGATTATGTGGATGGTCAGCGAAGCCGGAATGCAAGAGCATGGCCCACGGTTGCTGTGCTAACGCTTTGAAAGTGTGTTGAACAGCATCGGGATGCCACGGCAAAGTTCGAAAAGTGAGTGTCTGTAACGTCATAAACCACAACTCAAAAAGAGACAGATCATCCTGCCAGACCGGGAACCCACTGGAAACCCTGAATGCAGCGTGAAATAATTAACCCAGCAATGTAACAGGAGTCGAAAATGATTGCAGGATTACCCGCATTATCCCATGAGCAGCAGCAGGAAGCTGTAGAACGTATTCAGGAGCTGATGGCGCAGGGCATGAGTAGTGGCGAAGCGATTACGCTTGTCGCCGCAGAAATTCGTGCCAATCACACGGGTGAGATGGTCGCTGTCCGTTTTGAAGATGACGATGTCGGCGACGCGGAAAGCGACGACGAAAACGCGAATGATGATGGTGAAGAAAGGTACGTTGACCGTTACGAAGAAAACGACGACGAGTAGGGGCGGGCATGCGCCCCCATTCGCATAATTTTACACAGCCGCGATAATCTTAATTTCTACTTTGTAGCGCGGGTTCATCAATTTTGCCTGCACGGTACAACGTACCGGCGCATGACCCGCGACTACCCACTCATCCCAGGCTTTATTCATCGCTGCAAAGTCGGCTCTTTCTGGCAGAAAAATGGTGGCGTCGAGGATCTTACTCTTATCGCTGCCTTGTTCCTGCAGCACAGTGTCGATTTGCGCAAGCGTGTTGACGGTTTGCTCGTAAGCGTCCGCATCAAGGTTTTCTGGCACACCGGTGTAATACAACGTGTTGTTATGAATAACCGCATCAGACCAACGTGCTTCAGGTTTTATACGCACAATACTCATCACTGTTTCCTTATCAGCTTGTTCATACCCATCCTGCAACTCGAATTATTTAGGGTATATATTGAGGAACAGCCTGCCACAATCCGCAAACGGCTTCCACTGGCTTAACACCGCTCAGGCTGACATAATCACTGTCAATAAACCCAGGGGGTAATGTGACAGACGATTTTGCAGCAGACGGCCAACTCGCCACGGCGATAACGGGTTTTAAACCACGTGAACCACAACGTCAGATGGCACAAGCCGTCACTCAAGCTATCGCTTCCGGGCGTGAGCTGGTGGTGGAGGCGGGTACCGGCACCGGTAAAACCTACGCGTATCTGGCTCCGGCTCTGCGTTCAGGCAAAAAAGTCATTATCTCTACCGGATCAAAAGCTTTACAAGATCAGCTCTTTTCACGCGATTTACCGACGGTGGCGCGGGCGCTGGATTTTAAAGGGCGGCTGGCACTGCTAAAAGGGCGTTCGAACTACTTGTGCATTGAGCGTTTAGAGCAACAAGCTCTGGCGGGTGGCGATCTGCAAGTCCAGACGCTAAGTGACATCGTCAAGCTACGGGGTTGGGCGATAGAAACCGTTGACGGGGATATCAGTACTTGTGCAAGTGTCGCCGAGGATTCAACCGTCTGGCCGATGGTGACCAGCACCAACGATAACTGTCTGGGTCAGGATTGCCCGCTTTATAAAGACTGTTTCGTGGTGAAAGCGCGTAAAAAAGCGATGGATTCTGACGTAGTGGTGGTCAACCATCACCTTTTTTTGGCCGATATGGTGGTCAAAGAGGGTGGTTTTGGCGAGCTGATTCCTGAAGCTGAAGTCATGATTTTCGATGAAGCCCACCAAATCCCTGATATTGCCAGCCAATACTTTGGGCAATCTGTCACCAGCCGCCAGCTACTGGATATTGCCAAAGACATTTCAATTGCCTACCGCACTGAAGTGCGTGATGCGCAGCAATTGCAGAAGAGTGCGGACCGATTGGCGCAAAGCACCCAGGATTTTCGCCTGCAAATGGGTGACCCAGGATACCGTGGTAATTTACGTGAATTACTGGCTGAACCGTCGATTCAACGTGCGCTACTGTTGCTCGATGACGCGCTCGAGTTATGTTACGACGTGGCAAAACTCTCCCTTGGGCGCTCAGCATTACTGGATGCAGCTTTCGAACGCGCGGTGATTGCGCGCGGGCGTATCAAACGCTTGAAAGAAGTTGATACGCCCGGTTACAGCTACTGGTATGAATGTAACGCGCGCAACTTTACGTTGGCGCTGACACCGCTTTCAGTTGCAGATAAATTCCAGGAAGTGATAAGCCAGAAAGCGGGCACCTGGATTTTTACCTCGGCAACGCTTTCGGTAAACGACCAGCTTAGTCACTTTACTGAACGGCTGGGTATCACCAATGCGGAAACATTGTTGTTAGCCAGCCCATTTGATTATGCCAGCCAGGCGTTGTTATGTGTGCCGCGTGGTTTGCCAACCCCTAACCAACCGGCTGCGGGCAAACATCTGGCTAAAATGCTCAAACCACTTATCGAAGCCAACAATGGCCGTTGCTTCATGCTGTGTACTTCCCATTCAATGATGCGCGATTTGGCCGAACAATTTCGCGCCACGATGACATTACCGGTGTTGTTGCAAGGTGAAACCAGCAAAGGCCAGTTGTTGCAGCAGTTCGTGGATGCGGGTAACGCATTGTTGGTCGCCACCAGTAGTTTTTGGGAAGGTGTGGATGTGCGTGGTGATGCGCTCTCGTTGGTGATTATCGACAAGTTGCCCTTTACCTCGCCGGACGATCCTTTGCTGAAAGCACGCATGGAAGATTGCCGCCTACGTGGTGGGGATCCTTTCGAGGACGTGCAACTCCCCGATGCCGTTATTACCTTAAAACAAGGTGTTGGGCGCTTAATTCGCGATGTTGATGACCGTGGTGTGCTGGTTATCTGTGATAATCGCCTGGTGATGCGCCCGTACGGAGCCGTGTTCCTCAATAGCCTTCCACCCACGCCGCGTACGCGGGATATTAATCGGGCAGTTGACTTCCTTAACCACCGCTCGGCGCAGTAATTTGTGCCAGACTATGGTATGCTGCGCGCCGATTTTTGACCTTATTTTCCCGCCAGAGGTTGGCAAACCATGCGAATTTTAGCCATCGATACCGCGACAGAAGCATGTTCGGTTGCCCTGTATAATGAAGGGGCGATCTGCGCCCATTTCGAACTCTGCCCACGCGAACATACCCAACGCATTCTTCCGCTGGTACGCGACATTCTGAATGAAGGGGGCATTGGTCTGACCGCATTGAATGCGCTTGCTTATGGCCGTGGCCCCGGTAGTTTTACCGGTGTGCGTATCGGTATTGGTATTGCGCAAGGGTTGGCGCTGGGGGCTGAATTGCCGATGATTGGCATTTCTACGCTGGCCACCATGGCGCAAGGCGCATGGCGACTGACCGGCGCGACCCGTGTTCTGGCTGCTATCGACGCACGAATGGGCGAAGTGTATTGGGGTGAATATCAGCGTGACGAACACGGCGTCTGGCACGGTGAAGAAACTGAAGCGGTGCTGAAACCTGAAGCGGTTGCTGAACGGTTGAAGCAACTTCAGGGTGAATGGGCGACAGTAGGAACAGGCTGGCAGGCTTGGCCGGATATGGCACAAGGCAGTGAACTGCACATCCGTGATGGTGAAGTCACTCTTCCTGTGGCAGAAGATATGTTGCCATTGGCAATTCAGGCATTAAATGATGGTTGTACGGTGTCGGTAGAACATGCTGAGCCGGTTTATCTGCGTAACGAAGTCACATGGAAAAAGCTTCCGGGCAGAGAATAGTTTCCCACGTTTTCGGGAAGCCGAAACTGCGTTAAGGAGAAAGGATATGGCTGGTTTGAATGTCAGAATTATTACCCGATTACTTGCAGTTGCTGCCGTAGTGATGCTTAGCGGTTGTGTCACCATCCCCGATGCGATTAAAGGTACCAGTGCCACGCCTCAACAAGATTTAGTGCGCGTGATGAATGCGCCGCAACTCTACGTTGGGCAAGAAGCGCGCTTCGGCGGTCGAGTGGTAAACATCGAAAACAAACAAGGCAAAACGCGGCTGGAAATTGCCACAGTCAGCCTCGATGACGGTGCGCGCCCACAATTGGGTGAGCCATCAAGAGGGCGTATTTACGCTGACGTAAATGGATTCCTCGATCCGGTCGATTACCGTGGGCAATTGGTCACTGTTGTGGGTCCAATCACCGGCGTGGTTGAAGGCAAAGTCGGTGATGCCGCCTACAAGTTTATGGTGATGCAGGTCAATGGCTATAAACGCTGGCGTGTCACGCAACAAGTGGTCATGCCACCACAGCCAATCGACCCGTGGTACTGGGGCGGGCGGTATCCCTATCGTGGGCGTTATGGCTACGGCGGGATGTGGGGCGGTGGATGGTATAATCCCGGCCCTGCACAAGTACAGACTATCGTAACAGAATAACTATTTGTTTTATCTGGATAAAGAGGCAGCGGCAAGTCCGCTGTCTCTTTATTTAGGCAATAGAATAAAAATAATTAGTGATGTGCTTCGCAACCTTAAATCAGTCTAATTAATAAACTGGTACGCTGAGTTAATATTATGTTAACAGCGTGTTTATATATTGGGGTTACGATGACGACGAATAATAATTTCAGAGGTGGATCCTTGAAGAAGGTTTGGCTTAACCGCTACCCAGCCGATGTTCCGGCTGAGATAAATCCTGACCGTTATCAGTCCCTGGTTGATATGTTTGAGCAAGCTACAACACGTTATGCCGATCAGCCTGCGTTCGTGAATATGGGCGAGGTGATGACGTTCCGTAAACTGGAAGAACGAAGCCGTGCTTTTGCTGCGTATTTACAACAAGGTCTGGGCCTGCAAAAGGGCGATCGCGTTGCGTTAATGATGCCGAACTTATTGCAATACCCCGTGGCGTTGTTTGGTATTTTGCGTGCGGGCATGGTGGTCGTGAACGTCAATCCGTTGTATACGCCACGTGAGCTTGAACATCAGCTCAATGATAGCGGTGCCAGCGCCATTGTGATTGTCTCTAACTTTGCGCACACCCTGGAAAAAGTTGTCGATAAAACCCAGGTAAAACACGTTATTTTGACCCGTATGGGCGATCAGCTTTCTGCGGCAAAAGGCACGTTAGTCAACTTTGTTGTTAAGTACATCAAACGCCTGGTACCGAAGTACCATCTTCCTGATGCCATTTCGTTCCGCAGTGCCATGCAACACGGCTATCGCCTCCAGTATATTAAGCCTGAAATATTGAATGCCGATCTCGCGTTCTTGCAATATACCGGTGGGACGACGGGGGTTGCCAAAGGGGCAATGCTGACGCACCGCAATATGTTGGCGAACCTTGAACAAGTCAGAGCGGCCTACAGCCCATTGTTGTTTGAGCGCAAAGAGCTGGTGGTGACGGCCCTGCCGCTTTATCACATTTTTGCCCTGACGATGAACTGCCTGCTGTTTATTGATCTTGGCGGGCAGAACCTGCTTATCACCAACCCACGTGATATCCCGGGGCTGGTGAAAGAACTGGCGAAGTATCCGTTTACCGCTATGACCGGCGTTAACACACTGTTTAATGCGTTACTCAACAACAAAGAATTCCAACAGCTTGATTTCTCAAGTTTGCATCTTTCTGCTGGCGGGGGAATGCCGGTGCAACATGCCGTTGCTGAACGTTGGGAAAAACTAACAGGTCGTTTCCTGCTTGAAGGCTATGGGTTGACTGAGTGTGCGCCGTTGGTGAGCGCCAATCCGCACGACATGGATTACCACAGCGGGAGTATTGGCTTGCCGGTGCCGTCAACCGAAGTGAAGTTGATTAATGATGCCGGTGAAGAAGTCGCTCCAGGTGAGCCGGGTGAATTGTGCGTGAAAGGTCCGCAGGTCATGTTGGGCTACTGGCAGCGTCCGGATGCGACTGATGAAATCCTGCAAGACGGTTGGTTGCGTACCGGTGATATTGCTGTCATGGACGAAGAGGGCTTTATGCGCATCGTCGACCGTAAGAAAGATATGATTCTGGTCTCTGGTTTCAACGTCTATCCAAACGAAATCGAAGACGTCGTCATGCAGCATAATGGTGTGCTCGAAGTCGCCGCGGTCGGTGTCCCAAATGGTGCATCCGGTGAAGCTGTAAAAATCTTCGTCGTGAAAAAAGATCCGTCTTTAACCGAAGATGCGCTGGTTGTTTTTTGCCGTCGCCACCTTACGGGTTACAAAGTGCCTAAACTTGTTGAGTTCCGTGAAGAGCTGCCAAAATCAAACGTTGGCAAAATATTACGACGAGAACTACGTGACGAATCGGTCAGTAAAGGCAACAATAACGCCTGAGCTCCGAGTCAGTCGCCCTAACGCCGGTCTGCCGGCGTTTTTTATGGGCGCAAACCTAAGAGAACTGAATTTGACTTACCAAATGATTATTACCGATGAAGCCCTTGCCACTGTGTGCGAGGCGGCACGTCATTTCCCAGCCATTGCGCTGGATACCGAATTTGTACGCACCCGTACTTACTATCCGCAACTGGGTTTGATTCAGTTGTACGACGGTGAGACCGCTTCGCTTATCGACCCGCTAACGATTACTGACTGGTCACCGTTTAAAGCGCTACTGCAAGATAAAGCGGTGATTAAATTCCTGCATGCAGGGAGTGAAGATCTGGAAGTGTTCCTCAATGCGTTTGGCATGCTCCCCGATCCGTTTATTGATACGCAGATTCTGGCGGCGTTTAGTGGACGCCCACTCTCTTGTGGGTTTGCCACTCTCGTTGAGTCCTTCACGGGCATTGCGTTGGATAAAAGTGAATCACGTACCGATTGGCTTGCGCGCCCACTCACCGAGCGCCAGTGTGACTATGCTGCCGCAGACGTACTTTATCTGTTGCCAATTGCGCATAAGTTGATGGAAGAGACACAAGCCGCAGGTTGGATGGAGGCGGCGCTGGACGAATGTAACTTAATGGCGGGTCGTCGCCAGGATGTACTGGATCCCGAAGAAGCCTGGCGTGAAATCGGTAACGCATGGCAGTTAAGAACGCGTCAGTTGGCTTGTCTGAAGAAACTGGCCTCGTGGCGCCTGCGAAAAGCGCGTGAACGTGATATGGCTGTTAATTTCGTGGTACGCGAAGAGCACCTGTGGCAGGTCGCGCGTTACATGCCGGGTTCGTTGGGTGAACTGGAACATCTTGGCCTGAGCGGTAGCGAAATCCGTTTCCACGGCAAAGCATTGCTGGCGATGGTCGTTGAAGCACAGGCGCTATCCGATGATGAATTACCAGAACCCTTAAGTAATCTGGTTGATATGCCGGGTTATCGCCGCGTATTTAAAGCGATTAAAGCGCTGGTGCAGCAAGTGAGTGAGACGTGTGGACTGAGTGTTGAATTACTTGCTTCGCGTCGGCAAATTAACCAATTGTTAAATTGGCACTGGCAATTAAAATCGCAAGCGACACAACCTGAATTAATCAGTGGATGGCGTGGCCGAGTAATGGGTGAGACGTTAAAAACGCTTTTGGCAGATTATTAATATACGCAGTACGATTAAGAATAATCTGTATTACTCAGAATGTCAGAGCGTAAAAATAAATAAACCCCAGGGTCATTCCAGGGGTTTATTTCGACAGTGTCGACTAAGCCGATTTGGTGGTGGCTTCCTGAGTCTCTGGCAACGTCACGTTAAGTTCCAGAACAGAAATATCATCATCTTTTTGATCGAGAACGACAGTTAGCATCTCTGGGTCGATTTTTACGTATTTGCAAATCACTTCCAGAATATCGCGTTTTAGCTGCGGCAAATAATGAGGTTCACTATCACCACGGCGACGTTCTGCGACGATAATTTGCAGACGTTCTTTTGCAATGTTGGCGGTGTTCTTTTTCCGTGAGAGAAAAAAGTCTAGTAATGCCATAACTTATCCTCCGAACAGACGTTTGAGGAAGCCTTTCTTCTCTTCTTCAATGAAGCGGAAAGGGATTTCTTCGCCAAGCAGGCGCTCAACAGTATCTGCGTAAGCTTTACCTGCGTCAGCCTCTTGGTCAAGAATGACCGGCTCACCTTGGTTTGACGCACGTAGAACCGATTGATCTTCTGGGATAACCCCAACCAATGGGATGCGTAGGATTTCCAGCACATCTTCCATGCTTAGCATGTCGCCGCGATTAACACGACCCGGGTTGTAGCGAGTCAGCAGCAGGTGTTCTTTAATCGGTGCTTCGCCGTTTTCTGCACGGCGAGATTTAGAAGAAAGAATGCCGAGGATGCGGTCCGAATCGCGCACTGATGAAACTTCAGGGTTAGTCGTGATAACCGCTTCATCAGCGAAATAGAGCGCCATTAATGCACCCGTTTCGATACCTGCTGGGGAATCACAAACGATAAATTCGAAGTCCATATTTTTCAGGTCTTCAAGCACTTTCGCGACACCTTCGCGGGTGAGTGCGTCTTTATCGCGAGTTTGTGATGCCGGGAGAATATAGAGCTGCTCGGTGCGCTTATCTCTGATTAACGCCTGATTTAATGTGGCGTCACCTTGAATAACGTTAACGAAATCGTATACCACACGACGCTCGCAGCCCATGATCAAGTCAAGGTTACGTAAGCCGATATCAAAATCAATGACGACGGTTTTTCTCCCCTTTTGGGCCAAACCCGTAGCGATGGCCGCGCTGGACGTGGTCTTACCGACGCCCCCTTTACCCGATGTAACAACAATAATGCGTGCCATAAAGGAATTCCTTGTTAAAAGGGCTTAATTTAAAGGTTGAACGGAGAGAGCTCCACTGGCCAAACTCAGGCGGGCTGCTTTCCCATAATAATCGGCCGGTATTTGATCACTCAGCCAGTATTCACCCGCTATTGAGACCAGCTCAGCAGCAAGATTTGTACAGAATATTTGTGCATCACGATCGCCGCTGGCACCCGCCAGGGCACGGCCACGCATCATGCCGTAAACATGAATATTACCATCAGCTATAAGTTCTGCACCGGCACTGACGTGATTGGTGATAATCAAATCACAGTTTGGTGCATAAATGCGCTGACCCGAACGAACAGGAGCATCAATTAAACGCGTTTTTGTGACCGAATTAACAATTGGCTCTGCAGGTGCTGCAACTTCAACGGGCTCGGCATAAGCACGTGAATTTTTTTCTTTCCCTTCTGTCAGAAGTGGCAAGCCGGCGCGCTCAATTTCTATTTTCAACGCTTCGTTCTTACAGCCACTAATACCGACGACTCTCAAACCGGAAGAGACCACGGCTTGCTGGACTTTTTTCCAGTCAACTGAACCCTCGAGACTGGCAACATTCACCACCACCGGTGCATTTTTCAGAAAAGCTGGAGCCTGGGATACTTTTTCCTGAAGGGCCTGGAGGATCACCTCGGGTTGTGCATCATGTAAATGAAGCACTGATAAGGTAAAACTGCTGCCTTTTAACTCGATTGGCGTGTTTGACATCCTGGCCTTACTCAATTCAGTTTTAATCCCCACTCGTGTGGGACGATATTCCGAAGTACATCTGGCATGTTATAGTCACAGGTATATTCAGGCAAGCCACCATCTGGCGAAAATAGAGTAAAAAAAATGTTTTGTGTGATCTACAGAAGTAGCAAGCGTGACCAGACATATCTTTATGTCGAAAAAAAAGACGATTTCTCTCGAGTTCCTGAAGAATTGATGCAAGGTTTTGGCGTGCCCCAATTGGCGATGTTATTACCGCTTGATGGGAGTAAAAAACTGGCCAGTGCCGATATCGAAAAAGTAAAACAAGCTCTTAAAGATGAAGGCTATTATTTGCAATTGCCACCACCCCCAGAAAGTTTGCTAAAAATGCACCTCGAAAATAGTCCGAAAAAATAAGTTTCAGACTAGTGCCAAATCTTTCCTAACATAAAGGTAGATGATATTTAGAACAAATCACCGCGGGGAAAATGATGAAGACTCCAGCAATTTGTTTAACGGTCATCGCCTTTATGCTTAGCAGTTTAAGCGCTACAGCCGCCGATACACCGGTGCAATCCCTTGTTAACACACCGATTGCGCCGCAGCCTGAGGCTAAACCTGCGCCAACAACACTTGCTCAGCAAGGGCGTAATCCCGCCGAATTTCCCGCTTTTGTTGAAACCCTTAAAACCCAGGCCAGGGCACAGGGTATCAGCGACAGCACCATTACCAGCGCCTTCGCAAACGTTCATTTTGTTGATCGGGTCATAAAGTCTGACCAGAACCAGCTTGAAAAGAAAATCATGCTTGATGAGTACCTGGATCGGGTCATCACACCGGAAAAGGTTGAAACAGCGCGCGCGCAGTATCAGCAACATAAACGTGAGTTAAACCAAATCAGTAACCGGACTGGTGTACAAAGCCAGTACATTGTGGCGCTGTGGGCGATGGAAAGTCATTTTGGTGAAATACAGGGGAAAGAGGACATCATCTCTGCCCTTGCAACCCTCGCTTTTGAAGGGCGACGTGAAGCCTTTTTCACCAAAGAGTTGATTGCGTCTTTAAAAATCCTCGACCAGGGACATATCAAAGTAGAAGAGCTGAAAGGCTCGTGGGCGGGCGCGATGGGGCAAAGCCAGTTTATGCCAACGTCATATCTTCACTACGGTGCTGATGGCGATGGTGACGGAAAAATTGATATCTGGACTAACACCAGCGATGTTTTTGCCTCCACCGCTAATTACCTGAAATCTGAAGGCTGGAAAGCGGGGGGCTCGTGGGGCAAAGAAATCACGTTACCAAAAGGTTTCGATAGCGCACTGGCAGGGACGAAAACCAACCAAGGGAAAACCGTCAGCCAGTGGCAGCAATTGGGCATCACGCAAAAAGACGGAACACCGTTGCACGTGTCTAAGCGAAAAGCGTGGATTGTGACGCCGGATGACAATCAAGGGCGCTCATTCCTGGTCTACAACAATTTCCGCACGATTATGCGCTGGAACCGTTCTTATTACTTTGCGATAAGCATCAGCATGATGGCAGATGCAATCGCAAAATAACCTAGATTCATTAGTATTCAGTGGCGTTTTTTTTCTCTAGTATCAAATGCAATTAACACAACGACGCAGAGGAAAGGCATGTATCAGCATCATAATTGGCAGGGTGCGCTGCTGGATTTTCCGGTCAGCAAAGTAGTGTGTGTAGGGAGTAACTACGCAAAGCATATCAAAGAGATGGGGAGTGCGACGCCAGACGAACCGGTGTTGTTCATTAAACCTGAAAGTGCGCTGTGCGATATTCGTCAACCGTTGGTTCTGCCACAGGGTCTCGGTTCCGTACACCATGAAGTAGAGTTGGCGATTCTGATTGGTTCAACCTTGAGAAAGGCAACGCAAGAGCATGTGACCAAGGCGATTGCGGGATACGGAGTCGCACTTGATCTTACGTTGCGCGATTTACAAGGCAAACTGAAAAAAGCAGGCCAGCCGTGGGAAAAGGCCAAAGGGTTCGATAATTCGTGCCCGATTTCTGGTTTTATTCCCGCCAGTGAATTTAGCGGCGATCCGCAAAATGCGACGATTGGCTTAAAGATCAATGGCGAAATCCGCCAACAAGGCAGTACTTCCGATATGATCCACAAGATCGTACCGTTAATTGCCTATATGAGCCAATTCTTCACCTTGCGTGCTGGAGATGTCATTCTCACTGGCACCCCGGAAGGCGTTGGGCCGCTGAACAGCGGTGATGAACTCGAAGTTAGCTTTGCTAACCATAGTCTGACCACCCGCGTACTATAATCAATTTGCCGCCTACGGGCGGCAAAACTTGCATCTACGGCTCAGAGTGTTTATAAGGTGCGCTTGTTTTATTACGGGACACCATCATGACTACAACGCCGTTCTGGCAGTGCAAAACTCTTGACGAAATGACTGACGCGGAGTGGGAATCTCTCTGCGATGGCTGCGGCCAGTGTTGTTTGCATAAATTGATGGATGAAGACAGTGATGAAATTTATTTCACCAACGTCGCCTGTAAGCAACTGAACATCAAAACCTGCCAGTGTAAAAATTATGCCCGTCGCTTTGACTACGAGCCAGACTGTATCAAGCTCACGCGTGACAATTTGCCGACTTTCGAATGGTTGCCGCACACTTGTGCTTATCGACTGTTGGCGGAAGGCAAAGATTTACCGACATGGCATCCACTGCTGACAGGATCTAAAGCCGCCATGCACGGCGAACGTATTTCTGTGCGACACATCGCGGTTAAAGAATCTGAAGTCCGTGATTGGCAGGAGCATATACTCAACAAACCTGATTGGGCCGACTGACGCATTGATTTGAAAGAAGTTTTGTCTTGCCACCCTATTGACTAGGGCGACACTCAGAACTTTAACTCCGGTACCAGCGCATCCTCATTTTGCATGCATTGCCTCCAGGCACTCCCCGGTGCGCCATTATCCAGAACTGTCGACGTTCTGTACTCAACTGTGCGCAGGCTTTCTTTGCCATCTGAACCTGTGAACACATATTGTACGGTCGTCCAATGGACATGCGTTGACATTCCCTTGGCTGTTAATTCGATGGTTTTATTTTTTACATCTTCTGCGCATTGACGTGCGGAGGTATTGACGCGTTGATATTTCTTTTCTTGTGGGGATAAATCATTCTGGGTTGCGCAGCCTGCAACAAGAACACTAGCCACGGTAATAACACACAGTTTATTAAACATTATTCATTCCTTATGTTGCGAAAGTCCCCCATGTAGAGGTATCACCATAACATTAGCCAATGTTTTCGGTTTTACTGAATAATTCGAACGTTTGCCCGTTATCATGATTAGACAGTTCTCCTCCTCATCTTCAATATCGCTCAATGCGTCTTCAATATCAGAACCCTGTAGGTCGGTGAATACTTCACTTGCCATTCGCCTGGTTAATATTTTTGCAAAAAAATCCCCGACACAGGGGAAATCCTGATTAGCCGGGGTGCGATATTTCGCGAAAGTGTTGTATGCATAACATCAGCACAAGAAATACACGCATCATTGAATATCAGCAATATAGATATGCTTTTGGCGCCATACGAAATAGTTATGACTATTAAAGAGCTTCAGCGGTTAATGGCCTTTTTGTAGTGGTTTACTGAATTTGGCCACCTAACAGAGGTGATTGGCTCGGAAAACCTCTTTTGCCAAATTGCCAAATCGATGCCAATAGTTTTAAGGTTAATGATGGCCGCTCCGTTCAAGGAGTGACGATTTATCGTCCATCCTGTACCACAAGAGATGGGGGGCGACCATTCCACCAACAAAGCGCCTCTAACACCGTAATTTCACAGTATGTTCTCGCAATTTCGACATAGCTCAGTTAGTAGAGCAGAGCTACTATTTGAAGATGCTGCTTTTTTTGTTCAGCATACCCTTTGCCTATCCACTATTTGTTTAACCAGAAAGTGAGTGCACTCTATGAATCAATCCCGTTTTTCCCCTTTAGACCCCATCTCCCGTCACTCCGAGATCCTGTTTGGTCTGCTGATGGTGCTCACCTTTACTGGCTGCTTTAACGCCTTTGAGGCGGGAGAGGCAGAGGTCAAGGACCTCCTGATCGCCGGTATCGGCTGTAACATCGCTTGGGGTATTATCGATGCCATTGTTTACCTCATTACCACCTTGGCCGAGCGTGGGCGATCAATGCGATTGGAGATAAAACTGCGTCAGTTGCCGACAGGGGATTCAGCGGCTCTTATGGTAATGCGCGATGCGCTGCCTCCTTTCCTGGCCGTGAACAGCTCTGACACCGAGCTCAAAGATTGGCAAACACGACTTAAAGAGTCACCAAATGCAATGATAAGCCGTATTATCCGTTGGCAGGATCTGCGCAACAGCCTGGGAGTTTTCTTGCTGGTGTTTCTCTCGACCTTCCCGGTACTGCTGCCTTTCATGTTCCTCGACGACACCGTATTGGCCCTACGTCTTTCCCACACTATCGCTCTCATCATGCTGGTCTTGCTCGGCCGTGGCCTGGCCCACTATGCCGGTTCCAAACGTCCTTGGCTGATTGGACTCATCTTCGCTGCGGTGGGTGCGGTGATAGTTGCCGTCACCATCGCTCTGGGAGGCTGAACACCTCCAGTCTTGCTTGACTGTCAGACACGGATGGGGCACCCAGCCCCCATCCGTGAGTGAACGCTTGAGTGGTCACACTGAAATAGAGCAACGGACCATGACAATAACTATTTGATTTTTAAGTTGTAGGTTTGTTACTCAAGTTATTTTCGAATCAAAATCGATTTATTTAACAATTCCTCGTTAATAATGAACTATCTTTTAAGTATGGATAAAGAAACTCTGTATATGGATAAAACCACTTTTCGCATGGCGTGATGTCAGGGCGTTGAATAATGAGCGACGAGTGGGTGTTGAGGGAACATAAAGGGGTTTCGAGAATCAGAATACTGAGAATAGGAATTTTCGTTATTAAAAACAGAAGGAATACGTTATGAATAAAAGAGTTTACGCAGTAGAAAATCTCGATTTTCTGGCCCGTAGTTTCGCCCATATGCATGCACAGGGTCGGGATATAGATATCAATGCAGTCACTGGCAATATGAGTGAAGAGCAAAAAGCTTGGTTCCAGGAACATTATGACCGCTACTACGTGCAAGCAGTCAGCGCGGGTACACAGAAAATTAAGCACTAAAGTCCAGGGGCAATGGAGGTCATACCATTGCCCTAAGCAATGATGCTCCATCTTACGGTGTCTCACCTCCGTTTTAGACGGGACCTTATTTTAAACAACCTGACTGTGCAGATTAAATCACCAGAGTCATCAAAGAATACAAAAATAAATCGTACAAAGTGAATTCTTTGTGATACGGTATTCTTTCAATAACAAGTAAAAGTAGGTTTTTATCCAACATTTAACATTTAAGTGTCCGTCATGTGGCGGTTCACAGTATCGCACTTCCCCCTATGATGTCCGAGAAACAAATCCCCATGGCGCTGTTTGTATTTTCTGTAAATCAGGGATGCACCTCCTTCATCGTCCGATGAGTGCGATTCATCAATATAACGTGTCTGCTCGATAAGAGCGCGTGCCGCTGATTTTGCTTTCCCCAACTCTGCACTGTTACCATTCAGCCTCCAAATCGGAGGAATAATGAAAAAAATAACACTACTGCTTGGGGCACTCACACTCAGTGGCTGTTCATCGCCCGAACCTACCACTCCCAAACCGCCTCAGGTTATCGGCATGCCGAACCCGGCGTCAGTTTACTGCAAAGATAAGGGCGGTGAATTGAGAACGGTGAAAACCGATTTGGGGGAGCGGGGTGACTGCTTATTGCCGAGCGGTGAACGAATGGACCAGTGGACGCTTTATCGACGCGACCACTAATAATAAAAAACCCGCCTCGGCGGGTTTTTGTCTTCTTGAGTCCTGAGCTTACCGACTAAACAGATCGCGACGTTTAGGCTTGAAAGGCTGAGCAATCAACACCAGCACAGCAATCACCAGGAAAATGGCAAAAATTCCCACCAGCCACTGCACCATATCCAGCGACAGGAATTCCCACTGACGTACGGAACAGTCACCCGTCGCCACAAATACTTGTGGCAGCCATTTATCGAGTGGCAACCAGCTTGGGAAACGGGCAGCAAAATCACACGTCACAAACGGTGAAGGATGAAGCTGAATCATGGTGTGTTCCCATGCCAACTGCAGGCCTTTCCCGGCACTGTAGATCCAAAGCGCAATCCCGGCATAACGTAGCGGAGATTTCGGCGCAATTGCACCGACAATGCCTGCACCCATCACGCCGAACAGTGCGCAACGCTCGTAAATACACATTACACACGGTTGCAGCAACATGACGTGCTGAAACCACAATGCCACCATTTCCAGCGCGAAAGCCGTGAATGCAAGAAGAAGCCAGGCTCCTCGCCCACGGGAGCATTGGTTTAAATATCGCAACATAATCAGTATCCCAGCAGCATTCGTTGAGTCGCAGTGTAAACGAATTCGATTTCCGCGCCAGTAGGCACATCAAAATAACAGGCTAATTGAATGTTTATCAGACAAAAAAGTTAACGGGCAGCAAGCTACCCGCGAAATTAACTTAATGTGGTAAAGCGTCGATAGGGGGTAAAGAAATCCACCCGGCCTGCAACATCCATTCAGTTGCTGGAACGAGCGTAAACTGTACACACAACAATCCAACCACGGTCAGTACCAGTGTATACGGCAGTGCCATCAGCACCATACGTCCATAAGAAAGACGAATCAGTGGCGCGAGAGCTGAGGTGAGCAGGAACAAAAATGCAGCCTGGCCATTCGGTGTCGCAACCGACGGCAGGTTAGTCCCGGTGTTGATAGCCACTGCGAGTAACTCAAACTGTTTGAGATCGATAATACCGTTGGTCAGCGCAGTTTTCGCTTCGTTGATGTACACGGTTCCGACAAACACGTTATCAGAAATCGATGACAAGATACCGTTGAATAAATAGAACAGCGCCAGCTGCGAATTCGGTTCGGCCAACAATACAAACTGAATAACCGGGGTAAATAGACGTTGATCGATTATCACGGCAACGACTGCAAAGAACACCGTCAGCAGGGCGGTAAATGGCAATGCTTCGGTAAAGGCTTTACCAATCTGATGCTCATCGGTCACGCCGCATAGCGCGGTGGCAAAAATAATCACCGACAAACCGATTAACCCAACTTCACCTAAATGCAATGCCAGTGCAATAATCAGCCAGATACCAATCAGCGCCTGCACCACAAGCTTCATCTTGTCCTGACGAGTCCGTTTTTGAGCACTGCTGGTGTCGAAATCCTGCAAAATCCCACGTACTTTCTCCGGCAGTTTTTCACCGTAACCAAGGATTTTGGTGGACTCTAACAGCACACAGGTAAGCAGACCAAAGATCAGAGTTGGAATGGTCACTGGTGCCATACGCAGAAGGAAGTCGCCAAAATGCCAGCCCGCATTTTTCGCGATGATCAGGTTTTGCGGCTCGCCAACCATGGTCATCACACCGCCCAGTGCTGTACCGACACCCGCATGCATCATCAGGCTGCGTAAGAACGCCCGAAATTGCTCAAGGGTTTTGTGATTTTCAGAAGCAAGAAGGGGGTCATCCTTAATATTATTGTCTAAATCACCTGCAGACGTGACGCGGTGATAAATATCGTAGAAGCCCACCGCCACGCTGATAATGACGGCAACCACTGTCAGGGCATCAAGGAAGGCTGACAGAAACGCTGCCGCGAAACAAAAGGATAGGGAAAGTAAAATCTTCGAGCGGATGCCGAGCAGTAATTTGGTAAACAGCAATAGCAGAAGCTGTTTCATGAAGTAGATGCCCGCTACCATAAATACCAGCAGCAACAACACTTCAAGGTTGGCAGCGATTTCTGCACGCACATGTTCGGCGCTGGTCATACCGATGAATACGGCTTCAAACGCTAACAAGCCGCCAGGCAGTAACGGATAGCATTTCAACGCCATTGCCAGGGTAAAGATAAACTCTGCAACTAATAACCAACCTGCAATAAATGGACTGACAAACCAAAAAACTAATGGATTTACGACTAAAAAAGTCAGTAAAGTCAGCTTGTACCAATCCGGAGATTGACCTAAAAAGTTGCGATAAAGCGCACGACCAATAGACATTTCCATCGTGAAATTTTCATTCTCCCATTACCTATAATATGTCAAAGAACAGAAGAGGCTTTCTACATACCTCTAACAAAATTGAAATATTTCGGATAAATATAAAGTTGCGTTCAAAAAAGTGGTTTTAGGTTACCTGTGCATAAGGCATCAATCAAGGCATGGGAATGTACTTTCAGAGTGCGATTATATGTAAAATTAAATCATGATTCCATATTTGGCGGTTGTCGCCGCTACCATGCACCGCATGGCATCTGGTATGATGAGTCTCTTTAGCAAAACCTGTGTAATGGAAAGCATACTATGGTCATTAAGGCGCAGAGCCCAGCGGGTTTCGCGGAAGAATATATCATCGAAAGTATCTGGAATAACCGCTTCGCTCCGGGAACCATTCTTCCGGCTGAACGTGAGTTATCCGAGTTAATCGGCGTCACCCGTACCACGCTGCGCGAGGTGCTTCAGCGTCTGGCGCGTGATGGTTGGTTAACGATTCAGCATGGCAAGCCGACCAAAGTGAATAACTTCTGGGAAACTTCAGGATTGAACATTCTGGAGACCTTGGCTCGCCTCGATCATGACAGTGTGCCGCAGTTGATTGATAACCTGTTATCAGTTCGAACCAACATCGCGACTATCTTTATCCGCACCGCTGTTCGTCAGCATCCGGATAAAGCCCAGGAAGTATTGGCGACGGCTAACAGTGTTGAAGATCACGCTGATGCGTTTGCAAAACTGGACTACAACATTTTCCGTGGCCTGGCATTCGCTTCCGGGAACCCGATTTACGGTCTGATCCTCAACGGAATGAAAGGACTGTATACCCGTATCGGCCGTCATTATTTCTCAAGTCCTGAAGCGCGTAGCCTGGCGTTAGGTTTCTACCACCGTCTGGCAGAAATTTGCCAACAAGGTTTGCACGATCAAGTATTTGAAACCGTTCGTACCTACGGGCGTGAAAGTGGCGATATCTGGCATCAGATGCAGAAAAATTTACCGGGCGATTTGGCCATGAACAGCCGTTAACCTGGCATTTTTATGACCGTCCTGTAATACGAAAAACGCTTCCCGAAGGAAGCGTTTTTTTATGCTGGCGCAGTGCCGGTTACAGGTTATTAAGCCGTGGAGGGCAACGTTCAAGCAACTCAACGCTACCATCTTCATTTTGCTGCTCTAACGTCACGTCAAAGCCCCACAGACGATGCACATGCTTGAGGACTTCCCGACGCCCTTTATCCAGCGGTGCACGGTTATGCGGGATATATCGCAAAGTCAGCGAGCGATCGCCTCGTAAATCAACGTTCCATACCTGAATGTTCGGCTCAAGGTTACTCAGATTGTACTGGGCAGAAAGCTCAGCACGAATCTTGCGATAGCCCTCTTCATTGTGAATGGCGGCAATTTCCAGGTAATTATTGCGGTCATCATCGAGCACCGTAAACAAGCGGAAATCACGCATCAGTTTAGGTGACAGGAACTGACTGATAAAACTTTCATCTTTAAAATCACGCATCGCGAAATGCAGGGTATCCAACCAATCTTTACCGGCAATATCCGGGAACCAATAGCGATCTTCTTCAGTCGGTGTCTGGCAAATCCGTTTGATATCCTGGAACATGGCAAAGCCGAGTGCATACGGGTTAATGCCGCTGTACCACGGGCTGTTGTACGGTGGCTGGAACACCACATTGGTGTGACTGTGCAAAAACTCCAGCATAAAGCGGTCTGTCACTTTTCCTTCATCATACAGATGGTTAAGAATGGTGTAGTGCCAGAACGTAGCCCAGCCTTCGTTCATCACTTGGGTCTGTTTCTGTGGATAAAAATACTGACTAACCTTACGCACGATACGTAAAATCTCACGCTGCCAGGACTCCAACAACGGTGCATTTTTCTCCATGAAATAGAGCAGGTTTTCCTGTGGCTCTGAAGGGTAACGACGCGCTTCGGCAATCGTTTTTTCCTCTTCACGGCGTGGCAGGGTACGCCATAGTGTATTGACCTGGCTCTGCAGATACTCCTCGCGGCTTTTCTGCCGAGCGGTTTCTTCCTGCAACGAAATTTTTTGCGGACGTTTATAACGGTCAACGCCGTAGTTCATCAGCGCATGACAGGAGTCGAGCAAACGCTCTACCTCATCCACGCCATAGCGTTCTTCGCACTCGGTAATGTATTTACGTGCGAAGATTAAGTAGTCAATAATCGAGCTGGCATCTGTCCAGCTACGGAACAAATAGTTGTTCTTGAAGAAAGAGTTATGCCCATAACAGGCGTGGGCGATAACCAGCGCCTGCATGGTGATGGTGTTTTCTTCCATCAGATAAGCAATACACGGATTGGAGTTGATGACGATTTCATAGGCCAGCCCTTGCTGCCCATGTTTATAAAGCCGTTCCGTTTCGATGAATTTCTTACCAAATGACCAGTGTGCGTAGTTAATCGGCATCCCGACACTCGAATACGCGTCCATCATCTGCTCGGAAGTAATCACTTCGATTTGATGAGGATAAGTGTCCAGCCGATAGAGTTTGGCGACCCGGTCAATCTCGGCGAGATAGACATCGAGCAGCTCGAACGTCCAGTCAGGTCCATCACTTAGACGTTTAGAATCCTTTGTGGCGGAATCAGTAACAATAGCCATCAGCGCGCCCTCATTGTTGGCGGCTCTCTCTGGATGGAAAGCCTCACTTCAAGAATAGACAACTCCTGAAACTTAGCCGCTGCAAGCAAAATTTTTTCCTCATGATTTACTTGTCTTAACACCCGGTATTTTGTGATTAGAGCAGAATAATATTCTGAGGAAAATATATTCGTACGTAGGAGATTCTAATTATGTTAACCGTGCTGTGCGAGGTAAAGATGTGAGAAAAGTCACTATAATAAAGCCATATGTTGAATAACATTTTCATCTGGGTTATCAATTTGTAATCAGAAGATTATTCTTTTAGCTAAATGGTGGAATAGTTATGCATGTTGTGGTGCTGGGAAGTGGTGTTGTCGGTGTCAGCAGTGCCTGGTATTTACGTCAGGCAGGGCATGATGTCACGGTTATCGACAGGGAAGCGGGACCTGCCATGGAAACCAGTGCGGCAAATGCCGGGCAAATCTCACCGGGTTACGCCGCACCCTGGGCCGCACCCGGTGTGCCACTCAAAGCCATCAAATGGATGTTCCAGCGCCA
>NZ_DATERI010000058.1:0-36311 GCF_035271705.1 Buttiauxella sp. | reverse complement strand
GTGTTGGATGGCCGTATTTCTCGGTTTCGCCGTGATCCAGAATGCTCATCACTTTGAAGTTCATCTGGCCGATTTCCATCGAGCATTCCAGCAATGCACCCATATCTGCCGGCCAAGTGCCGAGCCACGCCATAATTTTATGGTACTGGGCGTAAATGTCGTTGTCATACTGGCCGAGGACGTGGGCGTGTTCCATATAGGCTGCAGCACCTTTGAGCCCGTACAGGCACAATAGGCGCAGGCCCAGAATATCTTCACCAATTTCTGCTTTATCGCGATTTGGTGCGAACTCAGCCGCCTGGCGTTGCAGGTCGCCTAAATCGTTGCTGACCAGTTGAAGTTCAGCCATGGGATTGGCGACAGTCAACTGTGGGTTAATGGCATGGCTGCGTGCTTTCAGGCTTTCACGCAGCGCGATAGCTTCTTGTGCGTAACCGACAATACGTGGCGAATCGAAGTTAACGTTTGTAAGGGTAGAGAAGAAAGCGCGTGGCGCAAAGTTGTCGATTTCATGGTCGATAATGCCGACGTCGCGTGCGGCAATGGCCCATGCAGACAGTCCCTGTAATGCGGCAATCAGCAGGTCCTGGAGGTCAGATGTTTCGGCAGTTTTGCCACACATACCCTGAGCGTAAGAGCAGCCGTTGCCCGCAGGGGTGCGGATTGTTTGTTCACATTGCACACAAAACATAATCGTACCTTTTAAAGTTATATTTGATATACATGTTTGAGATTATGCTCAGTGCTGCACCGGGAAAAGGTATTTTTTATGCAACTTAAAAGGATATTGATTTAGCGCAATTTTGGCGGTAGGAATCTACCGCCAATGAGGTATCAGGAAGCGAACAATGCCATTAACAGCGGAGTCAGTAAGCTGAGGATAAAGCCGTGGACAATTGCCGCAGGGACAATTTCCAGACCACCGCTGCGCTGAAGAACCGGGAGCGTGAAATCCATAGATGTTGCGCCAGACAACCCCAGAGCGGTTGAGCGGCTACGGCGCACCAGGCCTGGAATCAACATGATGGCAATCAGTTCTCGTGCTAAATCATTGAAGAATGCCGCACTGCCAATGACTGGGCCGTAAGATTCCGTCATCAAAATACCGGAAAGCGAATACCAACCGAAGCCTGACGCCATGGCTAAGCCAGCTTTAATCGGCAAATCGAGAATAAAGGCATTGATAACACCGCCTGCCAAAGAGCTCAGTGCGACGACCACTGCGACAATCATGCCCCGCCGATTTAACACGATCTGCTTGAGTGTCATGCCACTATTACGCAGTTGGATCCCCACCAGTAATAGCAGGAAGATGAGCGTGTATTCGCTGGCATCAGTGGCGTGGTGCAGAATCGGCCATCCCGCTAGCCCGAGTGCAAATCCTGCCACGACGACCGCACAGAGTTTTAGCGACTCCAGTGCCATCGCAACACGCGACGGGAGCTTTTCTTGCTGGTGGTTGTGCTGCCACGGTATGGCACGTTCTAGCCAAAGCAGCGCTGCTGCATTACATAGCAGTAACACGACAACACTCACCGCCGCGTATTGAAATATCGCCAATAAGTTACTGGCCAGGTTATCGAGAAATGCGAGGCTGATACCCATGAAAAATAGAATGACGTAAACAATCCAGCTCAGCAGACGATTAATTAGCTTGAGCAGGCTGGTTTGTTTTAAAGGAATGAGATAACCGACGATCAACGGTACTAAAATAATTAACAATCCCGAAAACATGGTAGGGACAATCCTTGCAAAAAAAGTAGCGGCGCCTGTCACACTACCCAAAGAACGGGAATCAGTAAAGCTACGAAAATTTAGGATTTTTATGCAGAGATAAGCGCCAGGGGAAACACCGGGAATTGGGTTCACGGAGGGATGCCAAACCCGGTGGTCACCCCGGATATCTTGCTAACGGTGTAATGAATGAGGGGAAACACCGGGAATTGGTTCCCGGAGGGACGCCAAACCCGGTGGTCGCCCCGGATATCTCGTTCTTAAACTAACGGGGTTAACTCTAAGTCATTAAATTAGTTGCGTTTTTCTAACAAAGTGCGGTAGATAACCCCACCCAGGATACCGCCGATGATTGGCATAACCCAGAATAACCACAATTGTTCTAACGCCCAACCCCCCTGGAAAATAGCCACAGCTGTACTGCGCGCTGGGTTCACCGAAGTGTTGGTAACGGGAATACTAATCAGGTGAATCAACGTTAGAGCCAGGCCGATAGCAATAGGGGCAAAACCGGCTGGGGCAAACTTATCTGTTGCACCATGAATAACAATCAAGAAGCCGCAGGTTAATACGATTTCAATAACAATTGCTGACAACATGGAATAATTTGCTGGCGAATGTTCGCCAAAGCCATTTGAAGCAAAGCCACTTGCCGCTGCATCAAAACCACTTTTACCGCTGGCAATTAAATAGAGAATACCGGCTGCAACGATACCGCCAATGACCTGTGCAACAACATAACCAATGACTTCTTTTGCCGGGAATCGACCGCCAGCCCATAAACCCAGAGTCACTGCAGGGTTAAAATGACCACCGGAAATATGACCGACTGCATAAGCCATGGTTAATACGGTTAAACCAAAAGCTAATGAAACGCCCGCAAAACCTATCCCTAATCCCGGATAAGCCGCAGCGAGCACCGCGCTACCACACCCGCCAAATACCAACCAAAATGTACCGAAAAATTCTGCTGCTAATTTCCTAAACATAACCACCTCTGCTTTCTAAAAAATCGAATTTCGGGCCAGTTATATCCTTCATGGTTCAAGTTGCAGAAACGTTGAGTGGAATCCATTCGCCTAAGCCTCACGGTAAGGTACGTGAGTGGGGGCTTATGGGTTGATCACGTTACTGTAACTGAAGTTATTTTGGATATTTTTAATGCTTGCCCGCTTATTTTTGTTACAACCATAATAAACATAATGTTATAAATAAAAGAGCAGTAATATTAAGGAGTTGGCTAAAAAATAACGAATTAATTAAATCCTCACAAATGGACTTGTGGCAATGAGATACCATTGTTTACAAGGGTATATACATTTCGAAGTATAGAAGATTTTTTAAGGGTTAAGAATCTTCTTGTGTTGATCGCATTTTATGTCAACCAAATGAATAATAGATAATTATGACAATTTGAGTCGATTTTTATTACATGTATTTTTGAATGGGAAGAGCCTTCCTTCTCCCGCTATACTCGAGGTATGCAGTCAGGTTCGGGTAGATAAAGGAAAGCATCACCAATCTGGAGGGATTATGTTTCTTGAACGAGTGGAAATCGTCGGATTCAGAGGGATTAACCGTCTTACGTTAATGCTTGAGCAAAATAACGTGCTGATTGGCGAAAACGCATGGGGTAAATCCAGCCTGTTAGATGCATTAACGCTATTGTTGTCACCGCACCAAACGCTCTATCACTTCAATCGTGATGATTTCTATTTCCCGCCAGGGGACTTACAGGGTCGAGAGCATCATTTACATATTGTCCTGACCTTTCGGGAAACCGCACCAGGCCATCATCTTGGGCGACGTTATCGTTCGCTTGCACCGGTATGGGTTGTAGGCGAGGGTGGTTTTCATCGCATTATGTATCGTCTGGTGGGTGAACTTGCGCAAGACGGCTCTATTCTGACGCTGCGCAGCTTCCTTGATGATAAAGGTCGTGCTATTGAACTGGATGACATCGATAATTTAGCGCAGCAAATCGTTCGCCTCAATCCCGTGTTACGTTTGCGTGATGCGCGTTTTATGCGCCGCTTACGTAACGACAGTATTCCCGCCATGCCAGAAACCGAAATGACCGCTCGCCAGCTCGATTTCCTGGCGCATGAACTTGTCTCGAGCCCGCAAAATCTCACTGATGCGCAACTGAGGCAAGGTTTGTCGGCGATGGTGCAATTGCTTGAGCACTACTTTTCTGAGCAAGGCGCCTCTTCGCATCAACGTTTGTTACGTCGCCGCTCGCACGACGAACAACGAAGCTGGCGTTATCTCGATATCATTAACCGCATGATAGACAAACCCAACAGCCGTACACATCGCATGATTTTACTGGGGATGTTCTCAACGCTGTTGCAGGCAAAAGGCAGCGTTGCGCTGGATAAAGACGCGCGCCCACTTTTACTGGTGGAAGACCCAGAAACACGTCTGCACCCGATCATGTTATCGGTAGCCTGGCATTTGCTAAACCTGCTGCCACTGCAAAAAATTACCACCACCAATTCTGGCGAGCTGTTGTCGCTCACGCCAGTCGAGAACGTTTGTCGCCTGGTGCGTGAATCGTCAAAAGTTGCGGCATGGCGCCTCGGCCCCGGAGGCATGAATGCGGAAGATAGCCGACGCATCGCGTTTCATATCCGATTTAACCGCGCATCCTCGTTGTTTGCCCGCTGCTGGTTGTTAGTGGAAGGTGAAACAGAAGTGTGGGTCATGAACGAACTGGCGCGCCAGTGTGGGCACCATTTCGACGCTGAAGGGGTGAAAGTTATCGAATTTGCGCAATCGGGCCTGCGCCCATTGATCAAGTTTGCACGGCGGATGGGAATTGAATGGCATGTGCTGGTGGATGGCGATGAAGCCGGGAAAAAATATGCGTCCGTCGTGCGTGGTATTCTGGAAAATGATCGTGATCAGGAACGCGAGCATCTCACGGCTTTACCTGCGATGGACATGGAGCATTTTATGTATCGTCAGGGGTTTGCGGATGTTTTCCATCGCGTGGCACAAATACCTGAAAATGTGCCGATGAATATGCGTCGCGTTATCGTGAAAGCTATCCATCGTTCCTCCAAACCCGATTTAGCCATTGAAGTGGCCATGGAAGCGGGGAGGCGGGGAGTGGAAGCCGTACCGTCGCTGCTGCGGAAAATGTTTTCGCGGGTGTTATGGTTGGCGCGTGGCCGGGCCGATTAGCCCGCTTATTGGCTCAAAGCTCCATTGTCCCGTTGCTAAAGAAAGAAACAATTGCCAGCCACTGAGTTGAGCTGTCTCTCTGAATGCGTTTTCGGCAATTGACGACATGATTGAAACCTCGTTGAGAAACATGAGGGTAATTTCACCCTTCGTTAATTTAACAGACGTTCAATCACAGCCTGGCTGGTTCGGGTTGGTGATTCTTGTTGATACTTTATTTAATTAGCCAGTTTGCTTGCAGGATACTTATGAGATTCAAGGGAAAAATAAAAAAACGGTATTGGCTTCTGGGCCTGTTGGTAGTGCTGTTGGGCGTTTGGCTTTGGAAATTTCTCAACGCGCCAGCGCCAGTTTATCAGACCATGATTGTACGCAAAGGCGAATTGCAACAAAGCGTGCTGGCAACCGGGAAGTTGGATGCGTTGCGTAAAGTTGATGTCGGTGCTCAGGTGAGTGGGCAGTTGAAAACGTTGTCGGTGAATATCGGCGATAAAGTGAAAAAGGATCAGTTGTTAGGGGTTATCGATCCCGAACAGGCACAAAACCAAATTAAGGAAGTTGAGGCAACCTTAATGGAATTGCGCGCTCAGCGGCGACAGGCCGTGGCGCAAGCGAAACTTGCGCAAGTGACGTTGAATCGCCAAAGAGCACTCGCCAAAACTCAGGCGGTATCGCAACAAGATCTCGATACTGCGGTGACCGATCTTGAAGTGAAACTGGCACAAATTGGAACTATTGACGCGCAAATTAAACGCAATCAGGCATCTTTAGATACCGCCAAAACCAACCTCGATTACACGCAAATTGTTGCGCCAATGGCAGGTGAAGTGACTGAAATTACGACCAAACAAGGCCAGACGGTGATAGCTGCACAGCAAGCGCCAAACATTCTGACGCTTGCTGATCTCGGTACTATGCTGGTGAAAGCACAGGTTTCTGAAGCTGACGTTATTCATCTTAAACCGGGTCAAAAAGCCTGGTTTACGGTACTTGGTGACCCTTTAACGCGTTATGAAGGGCTGTTAATCGATATTTTGCCAACACCGGTGAAAGTGAACGATGCGATTTTCTATAACGCACGTTTTGAAGTCCCGAACCCGCAAGGGGTGCTGCGCCTGGAAATGACCGCACAAGTTCATATTCAGTTGGGTGGCGTGAAAAATGTATTAACCATTCCACTCGCGGCACTCGGCGAACCCGTTGGCGATAGCCGTTACAAAGTGTCGATTTTACGCAATGGCGAAACCCGCGACCGTGAAATTACCATCGGTATGCGTAACGATACCCAGGTGCAAGTGGCGACAGGTCTCACCGAAGGTGAAGAAGTGGTTATCGGGAAAACGACTGCTGAGGGCACACCATGACGGCACTGCTTGAGCTGCGAGATATTCGCCGTAGCTATCCGTCGGGGGACGAACAAATTGAGGTGCTAAAAGGCGTTAATATCACTATTGAAGCCGGCGAGATGGTAGCGATTGTCGGGGCTTCGGGCTCGGGTAAATCGACGCTGATGAATATTCTCGGTTGCCTGGATAAACCGAGCAGCGGCGGCTATAAAGTCGCCGGAAGAGATATTGCTTTGCTCGACAGTGACGCGCTGGCCACTTTACGCCGCGAACACTTTGGTTTTATTTTCCAGCGCTATCATTTGCTCTCGCATCTGAATGCCACGCAAAATGTGGAAGTCCCCGCGGTGTATGCAGGAACGGCGCGCGTTTATCGCCAGCAACGGGCACGTGCTTTGCTGATGCGTCTTGGGCTTGCAGAACGCGTCGATTACCTGCCTTCACAGCTTTCTGGCGGCCAGCAGCAGCGTGTCAGTATTGCGCGCGCCCTGATGAATGGTGGGCAGGTGATCCTCGCCGATGAACCGACAGGTGCGCTGGATAGCCATTCGGGGGAAGAAGTGATGGCGACCCTCAAGCAACTGTGTGCACAGGGCCATACCGTCATCATTGTGACCCACGATCCCTCTATCGCCGCACAGGCGCAACGCGTGATTGAAATTCGTGACGGCGAAATCATCAGTAATCCTCCGTCAGTGCGTCAACCACCGGTTGCACACAAAGAGCTGAATACCCAACCGGTTAACTCCGCCTTTCAGCAAACCATCAGCAGTTTCCGTGAAGCGTTCACTATGGCCTGGCTGGCTTTGGCTGCCAATAAAATGCGCACGCTGCTGACAATGCTTGGGATCATTATTGGAATCGCGTCGGTGGTATCGATTGTGATTGTTGGAGATGCGGCAAAACAGCTGGTGCTGCAGGACATTCGCTCCATTGGTACCAACACCATTGATGTCTATCCCGGCAAAGATTTTGGCGACGACGATCCTCAGTATCAGCAGGCGCTGAAACACGATGACCTGGCGGCAATCAGCCAGCAACCGTGGGTCAGTTCTGCGACACCCTCGCTTTCGAGCAATTTACGTGTGCGCTACGGCAACGTGGATGCCGCTGTGAGTGTAAACGGAGTCAGTGGTCAGTATTTTAACGTCTACGGCATGACCTTTAGTGAGGGCAAAACCTTTAACGATGAGCAGCTGGCGGGACGCGCGCAAGTCGTTGTGTTGGATAGCAACACCAAACGGCAGCTTTTCCCGGATAAAGCTAAAGTGGTCGGTGAAATTGTGTTGGTGGGGAATATGCCCGCAACCGTGATTGGTGTTGCCAAAGAGAAGCAGTCGATGTTTGGCAGCAGTAAGATCCTGAGAGTCTGGTTGCCTTATAACACAATGGCTGGCCGCGTGATGGGGCAAAGCTGGCTGAACTCCATCACGGTACGTGTTAAGGAAGGCTATAACAGCCATGAAGCCGAGCTGCAACTCAATCGTTTATTGCAGCTACGTCACGGTAAGAAGGATTTCTTCACCTACAATATGGATGGTCTGTTGAAAACGGCGGAAAAGACCACACGTACTCTTCAGCTGTTCCTGACATTGGTGGCGGTGATTTCGTTACTGGTGGGGGGGATTGGCGTGATGAATATCATGCTGGTATCGGTCACTGAACGTACCAAAGAGATCGGTATCCGCATGGCGGTGGGAGCCAGAGCCAGCGACGTATTGCAGCAGTTTTTGATAGAGGCGATATTGGTTTGTTTGGTGGGGGGCGCGTTGGGGATTTCGTTATCTCTGTTAATTGCCTTCACTTTACAATTGGTATTGCCCGGCTGGGAAATTGGTTTTTCACCCATCGCTTTGCTCACCGCATTTGCCTGTTCGACCGCGACGGGAATTATTTTTGGTTGGCTACCAGCGAGAAATGCCGCGAGATTGAACCCTATTGATGCCCTTGCGCGTGAGTAGTTTTCGTCTGAGTATGACGTTGGGTTATGTACCCTAAATAATTCGAGTTGCAGGAAGGCGGCAAAAGAGAGAATCTCGATGAGCTTAGTAAACTCAGTGATTCGGGTGAACGAGAGCGACCAACGCATCTGCAACTTGAAGTATGAAGGGTATAAAAATGCCAGCTGATGGGCTGGCATTTTGACTTGGGGATGTACACAATGAAACAAAAGGGTCAGGCGACCGCTGCTGCTTCGAGTTCCAGAGGCACAATCAAACTGGCGTGATTGCCTTTTGGCCCCTGATGTACATCAAACCTGACAATTTGTCCGGCTTTTAGCGTTCTGTAACCATCCATCTGAATGGTGGAGTAATGAGCGAAGATATCTTCGCCGCCGCCTTCAGGGCAGATAAAACCGAACCCTTTGGCGTTATTGAACCATTTAACAGTACCCGTCTCCATGCTTCTACATCCTTCGTAAATCTTATAATTGAGATGGAATGAACCGGTGGTGTGAGGGTAGGCTGGTCAAAACCTCACCAGATCACGCTTGTACAATGTAGATAATTTAACCATGTCGTCAAGCGTTGCACGGGGGGGTAAGAATGAAAATGAATCAAAAATTTGAAGCAGTTAACGCTATTGTGATTAATGTGACAGAACTCTCGAAAGCGAATATCTGTCCCTTTTGAACACGATGAGTCACGTTAACTGAAAGCGTATTACACTCAACCTATGGGCTTCGCCTTAATGACAATGGGCGATTAAACATGATGACGATTTGCAATGGGTAAGACGAACGATTGGTTGGATTTTGACCAGCTGGTGGGTGAAAAACTGCGCGAAGCGTTGAAACCACCCTCGATGTATAAGGTTATGTTAATGAACGATGACTACACGCCGATGGAATTTGTTATTGACGTGCTGCAAAAGTTCTTTTCTTATGATGTAGAACGTGCGACGCAATTGATGCTCACTGTGCACTATCAGGGTAAAGCTATCTGTGGCATTTTTACTGCAGAAGTAGCGGAAACCAAAGTCGCGTTAGTGAACCAGTATGCAAGGGAGCATGAGCATCCGCTGCTGTGTACGCTAGAAAAAGCCTGAATAAGGCAAAATTTGGGGGAGGTGCCTATGCTCAATCAAGAACTGGAACTCAGTTTAAACATGGCTTTCGCCAGAGCGCGCGAGCACCGACATGAGTTTATGACTGTCGAACACCTGTTGCTGGCTTTGCTAAGCAACCCTTCAGCTCGCGAAGCGCTGGAAGCGTGTAGCGTAGATCTGGTGGCGTTACGACAGGAACTCGAGGCCTTCATCGAACAAACCACACCGGTTCTGCCAGCCAGTGAAGAAGAGCGTGACACTCAACCTACGCTCAGCTTCCAGCGTGTGCTGCAACGTGCGGTGTTCCACGTCCAGTCTTCTGGTCGCAGTGAAGTGACTGGCGCAAACGTGCTGGTGGCTATCTTTAGCGAGCAGGAATCCCAGGCAGCGTACCTGCTGCGTAAACATGAAGTCAGCCGCCTTGATGTGGTCAACTTCATCTCTCATGGTACACGTAAAGACGAACCTAATCAGGCACCAGGTGCAGAAAACCCGGTCAATGAAGAGCAAGCAGGCGGGGAGGAACGTATGGAAAACTTCACCACCAATCTCAACCAGCTTGCACGTGTGGGAGGGATAGATCCGCTGATTGGTCGCGAGAAAGAGCTTGAGCGCGCCATTCAGGTTCTCTGCCGTCGCCGTAAAAACAACCCGCTGTTAGTGGGTGAATCGGGCGTAGGTAAAACCGCCATTGCTGAAGGGCTGGCCTGGCGTATTGTGCAGGGTGATGTTCCGGAAGTGATTGCCGATTGCACTATTTACTCGCTGGATATCGGTTCGTTGTTGGCGGGCACTAAATACCGTGGTGACTTTGAAAAGCGTTTCAAGGCGCTGCTGAAACAACTCGAACAGGATAAAAATAGCATCCTGTTTATTGATGAAATTCATACGATTATCGGTGCAGGTGCCGCATCCGGTGGCCAGGTAGATGCTGCAAACTTGATTAAGCCGTTGCTGTCGAGTGGCAAGATCCGCGTTATCGGTTCTACCACTTATCAGGAATTCAGCAATATCTTCGAAAAAGACCGTGCGCTGGCACGTCGCTTCCAGAAGATTGATATTACTGAGCCAAGTGTTGAAGAGACTGTTCAGATAATCAATGGCCTGAAACCGAAATACGAAGCGCACCATGATGTGCGTTATACCGCGAAAGCGATTCGTGCGGCGGTTGAACTGGCGGTGAAATACATCAACGATCGCCATTTGCCTGATAAAGCGATTGACGTTATTGACGAAGCGGGAGCACGTAGCCGCCTGATGCCGGTGAGCAAACGTAAGAAAACGGTTAATGTCTCAGACATTGAAACCGTGGTCGCGCGTATTGCCCGAATCCCTGAGAAAAGCGTTTCAGCAAGCGATCGCGATACGCTGCGTAGCCTTGATGATCGCCTGAAAATGCTGGTGTTTGGCCAGGATAAAGCCATTGAGGCGTTAACCGAAGCCATCAAAATGAGCCGTGCTGGATTGGGCCATGATCACAAGCCTGTGGGTTCATTCCTGTTTGCTGGACCTACGGGTGTCGGTAAAACGGAAGTCACCGTGCAGTTGGCAAAATCACTGGGCATTGAGCTGTTACGTTTTGATATGTCGGAATACATGGAACGCCATACGGTGAGTCGTTTGATTGGCGCACCTCCAGGTTACGTGGGTTTCGACCAGGGCGGCCTGCTGACGGATGCGGTAATTAAGCATCCACATTCCGTGTTACTGCTCGATGAAATTGAGAAAGCGCACCCGGACGTCTTTAACCTGTTATTGCAGGTGATGGATAACGGTACGCTGACCGATAATAACGGGCGTAAAGCTGACTTCCGTAATGTGATTTTGGTCATGACCACCAACGCCGGTGTGCGTGAAACGGAGCGTAAGTCTATTGGTCTGATTCGTCAGGACAACAGCACCGACGCAATGGAAGAGATCAAAAAGATCTTTACTCCGGAGTTCCGCAACCGTCTGGACAACATTATTTGGTTCAACCATCTGTCCACTGAGGTCATCCACCAGGTAGTCGACAAGTTTATTGTTGAGCTTCAGGTGCAGTTGGATCAGAAAGGTGTATCGCTGGAAGTGAGCCAGGAAGCCCGCGATTGGTTGGCAGAAAAAGGTTATGACCGTGCAATGGGCGCGCGTCCAATGACACGTGTTATTCAGGATAACCTGAAGAAACCGCTCGCTAACGAACTGTTATTTGGTTCATTGGTGGATGGTGGACAAGTGACGGTGGCGCTGGATAAAGAAAATCAGAAACTGATTTATAATTTCCATGGCGCTCAGAAACATAAACCAGAAACGGCTCATTGATCCCTAAAGCAAAACGGGAATAAAAAAAGGCCAGGTCATTGACCTGGCCTTTCTATTACTAAATTTCGATTACAAAATTTTTTACGCCGCCTGTTGTTTCCGCAGCGCTAAATAAAACTATCAGCGACTACGGAAGACAATGCGGCCTTTGCTCAGGTCGTACGGGGTCAGCTCTACAGTGACTTTGTCACCCGTCAGGATGCGGATATAGTTTTTACGCATTTTACCGGAGATATGAGCGGTTACCACGTGCCCGTTTTCCAGCTCAACGCGGAACATGGTGTTAGGTAACGTATCAAGAACGGTACCCTGCATTTCAATATTGTCTTCTTTGGCCATCTAATCCTCGAGGGTATCACTACCATAGTTTGAACCGGCAAGATAATGCCCAAGTTCACGTATCATGTAAAGAATTGTTGGTGAATTCACCAGCGAAAGTGCAATTTGCGCATTACCCGAAACCCATTCAAAAGCCGCACTAATGGCGCTTACGAAGAGGGCTGCGAAGAGATAAACGATGGGCTGTCCCTGTTAAAGCAAATCCCATACGACGGCGGGGTAATGAGCAGAGCTCACTCTGCGGGGCTAATTATAACACTCTTAACAGTAATGTGCCGTAAACATTATTGTCACGACAGGATTTGCGGTACCCAGCAATAAGATGCGAGCTGATGTGGGCGAAATATAGTCAACTGGTTCAGATATTCCCGACGGGGAATTTCTATTGCACCCAGAGATGCGGTGTGGGCATTAAGTACCTGGCAATCAATGAGCTTGCCGCCATAACTCATAAAGTGTTGGCAAAATAGCAGCAGAGCTGTTTTAGACGCGTTTTCTCGACGGCTAAACATGGACTCACCGCAGAACAACGCACCTTGCGCTACACCGTACATTCCGCCAACCAGCTCATTATCTTGCCAAACTTCGATAGAATGCGCATGTCCCAGTTCATGCAGCCGTTTATAGGCGTCAATGATGTCAGGGGTAATCCAGGTGCCTTCATCGCGATCGTCGGCACATTCGTTAATCACTCGTTCGAAAGCGTGGTTTAACGTCACTCGGTACGGGGAGTTCCGGTGGAATCGTTTCATGCTGCGACTTAGGTGAAAGCGCTCAGGATAAAGCACCGCTCGCGGATCGGGCGACCACCATAAAATAGGGTCGCCTGGGGAGAACCACGGAAAGATGCCACGCTGATACGCCATCAACAAACGGGCCGGACTTAAATCGCCCCCTAGCGCCAGTAACCCATTAGGTTCACGCAACGCGCCTTCCGGTGAAGGGAAGGCAATTGAGTCACGAGAAAGCTGAATAAGGCGCATGACTTCTTAACTCCAGGGAGCAGGTAATAATTATTGATAATAGACTAAGTGCTCATCCCATTAAGGCTATTTTATTTGCCATTTTGAATCAGGGAGGCACTAAGTACACAGCCTACAAACGCTGATGGAAATGATAATAACGCCCACCGCTCGCCATTAATGCAGCGTGAGTACCATGCTCAATAATTTGTCCATTGTCCATCACAATTATGCTGTCGAAATTGGCCAGTCCGCGTAGGCGATGAGTCACCATCAAGACGGTTTTCTCTTGGGTGACTTCAGCCAGCAAATCAAGAATCTGGCGCTCAGTTTCTGCATCTAAACCTTCGGTCGGTTCGTCCAGCAAGAACAGCGGGGCGTCATGCAGTAAGGCACGAGCAATGGCTAAACGACGTAATTCCCCACCCGAAAGCTGGCGGCCACCTTCACCCAACCAACTATTCAGACCGGCATCATCCAGTAACTTTTCAAGGCCAACGCGTGTCAGAACGCGACTTAAATCTTCATCGCTGGCCTGTGGTGCGGCAAGCAGCAAGTTGTCACGCAGTGTGGCGCTAAACAAATGCACGCGTTGCGATACCACACTGGTGGAGGTGCGTAATGCCGTTTCATCGAACTGGCTTAGCGCTTCACCATTTAAGCGGATCTCGCCTTGCTGACATTCCCATGCACGAGTCAACAGCTGAAGCAGTGTCGATTTACCACAACCGGTACGCCCTAAAATCGCAACGTGCTGGCCGGCTTCAACCTTGAGTGAAATACCCCGTAGTGCCATTTGAGATTGCTCAGGATAGGCAAAGCTAAGATTGGTCATCTCCAGAGCCACGCGCTCAGGTACTGCATGAGGTTGCTCTGTGAAGATGACTTCTGGTTTTTGGCTGGTGATTTCCGTTACGCGCAGTGCGGAGGCGATAACCTGACCAAGATGCTGAAAAGCACCGGTGACAGGTGCGAGCGCTTCGAACGACGCCAATGCACAAAACACAAACAGAGCAATGAGCGCGCCCGGCGTAGTATTTCCACCCACGCTTTCAGCTGCCATCCATAACATCAGTATCACGGCCACACCGCTAATCAGCAGCATGACGGCTTGTGACAGAGCGGTGAGCTCGGCCTGACGGCGCTGTCCTTCTTGCCAGTTGTCTTCCGTCTTATCGAGTTGCTCGCGATAACGTTGGGAAGCACCGAAAAGGGTGAGCTCCGCATGGCCTTGCAACCAGGCGGTGAGTTGTTGACGATATTGCCCGCGTTGAACGGTAATTGCCTCGCCGGTTGATTTCCCTGCGTAATAAAATATTGGCGGAAGCAACACTAAGGTCGTCAGTAAAATGGCCCCGAGTGTGAGAGCCAGGCGTACATCCAGCCAGCTCAAACCCAAGGTGACCACTACGATCACCACAAATGCGCCGACCATGGGTGAAATCACGCGGAGGTAAAGGTGATCCAGAGTATCGACATCTGCAACCAGACGGTTGAGTAATTCGCCCTGGCGAAAACGAGCCAGCCCAGCAGGGGAGAGGGGAAGCAGTTTGCTAAATGTGGAAACCCGTAAATGCTGGAGCACGCGGAATGTCGCATCGTGGCTAACCAGACGCTCAAAATAACGCCCTGCAGTACGGGCAATCGCACCGCCACGTACACCCGCCGCAGGCAGCATATAGTTAAAACTATAAAGGCCCGCGACGCCGACAACCGCTGAAGCCGAGAGGAACCAGCCAGATAAAGTCAGCAGTCCTATGCTTGCCAAAAGGGTGATAACTGCCAACACCACGCCAAGCATCAGTAGCCATTTATGACGGCAATAAAGCGCCAGATACGGGAGTAAAGCTCGCATTAGATTTCCTCCTGGCGATGAGCCAGTAACGTAGCAAACGGGCCTTCCTGCGCGGCAAGCGTGGTGAAATCCCCGTGTTGCACGATACGACCCTCACGCATCACCCAAATTTCGTCCCAGTCGTTGATGTAGTCCAACTGATGGGTCACCATCAATGTGGTTTGTTGACGGGAAGCGCTGCTCAACGCGTCCATGACTCGCTGTTCACTGTGAGCGTCCAGGCTTGCAGCCGGTTCATCCAGCAGGAGCAATCCACATGGCACCAGCAGTGCACGTGCAACGGCGACCCGTTGTGCTTGCCCAACAGACAAACGCGAGGCAGCTTCGCCCAGCGGTGTATCAACCCCTTGTGGTAACAGGGGGAGGAATTCACTGACAGAAGCTTTATCCAACGCGGCAGTCAGTTGAAGAGCACTGGCGTCGGGCGCGGCTAACAGCACATTTTCGCGGATGGTCGGGGCGGGAAGCTGTGGGTTTTGCCCAACCCAACTCAGCTGCTCTCGCCACCATTTCGCGTCAAGTGTTGAAAGCTCCACACCGTTAACCAGCAACTGGCCTTGATACGGTAAAAAACCAGACAATACATTGAGGAGCGAACTTTTACCCGCTCCGCTTTGCCCGACCAGAACGACACGTCGTCCTGCTGAAAGGGTGAAATTCAGTGGCCCAGCGAGAGTTTTATCTTCAGTTGAAAGGATGACCAAATCACGAGCTTCAATGCTGATTGGTTCGTTACTATTGAACTTTGCTGTACCGTGTTTACGTTGCTGCAATGGGGCATCAAGGAACGTCATCAGGCTATCAGCGGCACCGACGGCCTGCGCTTTTGCATGATAGAAGGTCCCCAGGTCGCGTAATGGCTGGAAAAACTCAGGAGCCAGAATCAGGGCCAGAAAACCAGCAAAAAGCGTCACGCCGGTGCTGTAGTGGCCAAAGTTTAGCTCGCCAAGATATGAGAAACCGAAGTAAACCGCGACCAGTGCGATGGATAACGAAGCGAAGAATTCCAGCACACCTGATGAAAGGAACGCAAGGCGCAGTACTTCCATGGTGCGCTGGCGGAAGTCCTGGGAAGCGGCACGGATATTCTCCGTTTCAGCATTGCCTCGGTTAAACACACGCAGTGTTTCCATACCGCGAAGACGGTCAAGGAAATGCCCGCTCAGTCGTGCAAGCGCCTGGAAGTTGCGACGGTTAGCATCTGCCGCACCCATACCGACCATCGCCATAAACAGCGGGATCAACGGTGCGGTGCCGAGCAAAATCAAAGCGGCAACCCAGTTAGACGGGAAAATGGTGATGAGAATGAGCACGGGTACCATTACCGCAAGCGACATTTGCGGTAGATAGCGAGCATAGTAATCGTGCATATCCTCGATTTGTTCCAGCACCAGTGTTGCCCAACTGCCGACAGGTTTCCCCTGAATCCAGGCTGGCCCCGCTTGATGTACGCGGTCGAGCACTTTTCGGCGAATTTCCTGACGAATGTGCAACCCCGCGTAAAAACCGACTTTTTCACGTAGCCACACTACCCACGCACGCAATACAAAAATCAGTATCAGGGTAATGAAAAGCAATAAAAGGGCTTCACGGGGAATGTTATCCATGATCATGTGCTGCAACATTCTGGCTAACAACCAGGCTTGAGCAACAATCAAAAGCCCACTGACCAGACCTAAAAAACGGGAAAGCCCTAACCAGCGGCGAGAGATAATGCTTTGTTTTTTTAGCCAGCGGCTAAGTTCTTGTTGACGGGTTTTATTCATGGGTTGCCAGTGCAGGTTGATAATGAATTATCAGGCAAAATTTGCTGGCAATGTTACAACGCAGGCAAAAGAAAGGCGACCAATTCAGTCGCCTTTACTTATCTTCAAACTGCCGATAGTGGCTGTTAGAGAGACTTATTCTGTTCGGCTAACCCATCCAGGTAGCGCTCTGCATCCAGAGCGGCCATACAGCCAGTGCCAGCAGAAGTGATTGCCTGACGATAGATATGGTCCATCACATCACCTGCTGCAAATACGCCTGGGATACTGGTTTGCGTGGCATTGCCGTGAATACCGGACTGTACTTTGATATAGCCATTTTCCAGTTCGAGTTGATCGGCAAAAATACCGGTGTTCGGGCTGTGGCCGATCGCCACAAACAGGCCTGCAACCTCAAGATTTTCAGTGGTATCCGTATTGTGCACATCGCGCAGACGCAGACCACTCACACCCATTTGATCGCCGGTGACTTCATCTAAAGTCCGGTTGGTGTGTAGCACGATGTTGCCGTTCTTCACCTTTTCCATCAAACGGTTGATAAGGATTTTCTCGGCACGGAAGCTGTCACGACGGTGAATCAGATGCACTTCAGAGGCAATATTTGCCAGGTAAAGTGCTTCTTCAACAGCGGTGTTCCCTCCCCCGATTACCGCAACTTTTTGATTGCGATAGAAGAAGCCATCACACGTTGCACAGGCAGAAACGCCACGGCCTTTAAACGCTTCCTCAGAAGGCAAACCCAGGTAACGTGCAGATGCGCCAGTTGCGATGATCAACGCATCGCACGTGTATTCGCCACTGTCACCCGTCAGACGGAATGGACGGTTTTGTAGATCAACCTTCGAGATGTGGTCAAACAGAATTTCTGTTTCAAACTTGGTCGCGTGCTCGTGCATGCGCTCCATCAACGCAGGGCCAGTCAGGTCGTTAGGATCACCTGGCCAGTTCTCAACTTCGGTGGTAGTGGTCAATTGGCCACCTTTTTCCATCCCGGTAATCAAAACGGGCTTGAGGTTGGCGCGTGCCGCGTAGACTGCTGCGGTGTAGCCCGCAGGGCCGGAGCCAAGAATTAGCAATTTACTGTGTTTAGCGGTGCCCATGAGATCCTCATTGTACGTTGGCAGACAATCGAGGGATTGTAGGGAATTTGGCGGGTTAAAAAAAGGGTGCAGGGGCGGAGTTGGCGAATATGTTAACTATCTGTGCAATAGCTGTGTTCAATCAACCGTAGCCATCACAGCTAAAACGCATAAAAATCCATCTAAACAGTTTAAATACTCACATTGGTAAAGTGATGAATAATCGTCAAGTACCCCGGATATATGGCACGTTCCACTAATTTTAGATGTTTTGCTTTGACAATCCGCTAAGCATTTGCGAAAACATTCGAGGAAGAAAAACATTTGGTGTAAGCGTTGTAAAATAATCACGCAAACCTGATGCAATTTTACCGGGTTATTGAAATCTACTCATGGCGTGGACAGACGCCATGAGTGATGTCGTTAGCAGCCGTTGGGCACCGGTCTTCTCACGTACACCCGGAACATTGACGTTGACCGGGTTATGGCAGGTGAAGGAAGGAACACAGAGAGACTATAATAATGGTAGATAACAAGAAGCGCCCTGGCAAAGATCTCGACCGCATCGATCGCAACATTCTTAATGAACTCCAGAAGGATGGGCGTATTTCTAACGTCGAACTTTCTAAAAGAGTCGGGCTTTCACCGACTCCGTGTCTCGAGCGCGTGCGTCGTCTGGAACGACAGGGTTTCATCCAGGGCTACACCGCTCTGTTAAACCCGCATTATCTGGATGCATCACTTCTGGTTTTTGTTGAGATTACTCTGAATCGTGGCGCTCCAGATGTCTTTGAGCAATTTAACTCCGCAGTTCAAAAACTTGAAGAAATTCAAGAGTGTCATTTGGTATCCGGTGATTTCGACTATCTGTTGAAAACCCGTGTACCTGATATGTCAGCGTACCGCAAATTACTCGGTGAAACCTTGTTACGACTGCCGGGTGTGAACGATACCCGTACCTATGTTGTCATGGAAGAGGTCAAACAGAGCAACCGTCTGGTTATTAAAACCCGTTAACACGGGCCAGGTGCAAAATCTGCGTATTTTGGTTACACTCCTGGTAATTCATACAGCAACAGTGCCGGGAATGCCCGGCATTGTTGCTCTCCATAGTTATTAAGGACCTGGAGAGTCTTACTTGAGCCAGGAATACACCGAAGAAAAAGAAGTTACATTGAGGAAACTCAGCAGCGGGCGTCGGGCGTTAGAGGCGTTATTGCTCCTTGTTGCCATTTTTGCCGTCTATTTGATGGCGGCGTTGCTTAGTTTCAATCCTTCCGATCCAAGTTGGTCACAAACCGCATGGCACGAACCTATCCATAATTTGGGAGGGACGCCAGGTGCGTGGTTGGCCGATACGTTATTTTTCATCTTTGGCGTAATGGCCTACACCATCCCGGTCATCATTATCGGTGCGTGTTGGTTCACGTTCCGCAATCGGGATAGCGAAGAGTTTATCGATTATTTCGCCGTTTCCTTACGTCTTATTGGCGTACTGGCAATGGTGCTGACGGCTTGTGGCCTTGCGGCAATTAACGCCGATGACATCTGGTATTTCGCCTCGGGTGGGGTTATCGGAAGTTTGCTGAGCACCGCTATGCAGCCTCTGCTTAATAGCAGCGGCGGCACTATCGCGTTGTTGTGTGTATGGGCGGCAGGTTTGACTCTGTTTACCGGCTGGTCGTGGGTCAGTATTGCTGAAAAAATTGGCAGTGCGGTCTTGAGCATACTCACTTTCGCTAGCAACCGTACTCGCCGGGATAACACCTGGCAGGATGACGAGTACGACTATGAAGATGAAACACATGACGAAGAGCACGCGCCAGAAGTAGAAAAGCGCGAATCTCGTCGTGCACGCATTCTACGTGGCGCACTAGCACGCAGGCAGCGCATCTCGGAGAAGTTTGCCAATCCAAATGCACGTAAAACAGACTCTGCGCTGTTTTCAGGTAAGCGGATGGACGACGCCGAAGATGACGTTTTGTTCTCAAATAACAAAGCGACGCTACCGGAAGATGACGTACTGTTTTCTGGTAACAAAGCCACATTGCCGGAAAGCGACGAATACGATCCACTGTTACACGGCCAGTCTATTGTTGCACCTGTAGCCGCTACAGCTACATTTACAGCCACAGCGGCGATGGCAAATCATCCAGACTATGCCGCACCGGTTATGCCAACGGCAACTGTGTCTCCGGTTACGGCCCCTGTTCCAGAAGTAGAACATACACCGGCTATTGCCTGGGAACCTGCGCCAACCACAGTGACTCCGGAGCCAGTGATTGCCCCTGCGCCTGACAGTTACCACGCACAACGTGAGGGTGAACAATACACTCCGCAACAGGTGACTAACCATAGGTCAGAACTCGTCGTTGAGTCAGCGCCACTTGAGCCTGCTTACTATGAACCTGTTCCAGCCGAATTCATCGCTGAACCTGAACCTGTTGAAGAAATAAAACCGGCTGTACGTCCGCCGATTTACCATTTCGAAGAAGTCGAAGAGCGACGTGCGCGCGAACGGGAGCAACTCGCTGCCTGGTATCAGCCGGTTAATGAACCAAAACCTGATCCTTATGGCTATGATCAAAGCCCTGCGTTTACTCAAACCACGTCGACATCAGCGCCACGCATTGAAACACCATCAATGCCGCATAATGTTTTCGATACAACACCTGCAATGCCAACACCAGCGGTTGCCATTCCACAAGACGTAAAAGACGCGGCAACAGTCGTGGGTGCAGCGGCGGTCTTTAGCCCTGTGTTTAGCATTGCCAGTGACGCGCCACGTCCTCAGACGAAAGAAGGGATTGGCCCGCAGTTGCCACGCCCAAATCGTGTACGGGTACCGACTCGCCGTGAACTTGCTTCATACGGAATTAAGCTGCCTTCTCAGCGTATGGCCGAAGAGGAAGCTCGTCGTCAGAATGGTGTGGACATAGACGATGACTATACCGACGACAACGAAGAAGTTCAGCAGCAGGAACTTGCTCGTCAGTTTGCTGCTCAGCAACAGCATCGTTATGGCGAAGAGTTTGAAGATGGCTCTTCACAGCAAGGTGAAGATGAGGCTGAGCAGGCTGAATTAGCGCGTCAATTTGCGGCACAACAGCAGCAGCGCTACTCAGCGGAACAACAGCAACCGACTCAGCAACCGCCAAATAATGTGCCGTTCTCACTGGATGATTTTGATTTCTCGCCAATGAAAACGTTAGTTAATGATGGGCCGAGCGAGCCATTATTTACACCGAGTCCGGTCGAAGCGCCTGCGCCTGTTCAGCAACCGCAAAGTTGGCAAGCCGCACCACAGTCGCATGTGCAGCAGCAACCGCCAGCACCTGCTCCAGTTGCCGCACCATCGATGCAAGAAAGTTTGATTCACCCATTCCTGATGCGAAACGGAGACGATCGTCCGCGGCAGCGCCCAACAACGCCATTGCCATCGCTGGACTTGCTGACGTCACCGCCAGCAGAAGTTGAACCGGTGGATACCTTTGCTTTGGAGCAAATGGCTCGCTTGGTAGAAACTCGCTTGGCGGACTACCGTATTCAGGCTCGCGTGGTTGGAACATCTCCAGGCCCAGTGATCACCCGTTTTGAGTTGGATCTGGCACCTGGCGTAAAAGCTGCTCGCATTTCTAACTTGTCGCGCGATCTTGCGCGTTCATTGTCGACGGTTGCGGTACGTGTGGTAGAGGTTATTCCGGGTAAACCTTATGTTGGTCTGGAGTTACCGAACAAAAAACGCCAGACCGTTTACCTACGCGAAGTGCTGGATTGCGCCAAGTTCCGTGATAGTACTTCACCGTTAACTGTAGTGCTGGGCAAGGATATCGGTGGTGAGCCGGTGATTGCCGATCTGGCGAAAATGCCGCACTTGCTGGTTGCCGGTACCACAGGCTCCGGTAAATCTGTCGGTGTGAACGCAATGATCATCAGTATGTTGTACAAGGCCAGCCCTAAAGATGTGAAATTCATCATGATTGACCCGAAAATGCTCGAGTTGTCAGTCTATGAGGGGATCCCGCATCTGTTGACTGAAGTTGTTACAGATATGAAAGACGCCGCTAACGCATTGCGTTGGAGCGTTAATGAAATGGAACGCCGCTACAAACTGATGTCAGCGTTAGGCGTGCGAAATCTGGCAGGTTACAACGAGCGTGTTCTGGAAGCGGAGCGCATGGGCCGTCCAATTCCAGATCCATTCTGGAAGCCGGGCGACAGCATGGAAGTTGCCCATCCAATGCTTGAAAAACTGCCGTATATCGTCGTTCTGGTGGACGAATTTGCTGACCTGATGATGACAGTTGGCAAAAAAGTTGAAGAACTGATTGCTCGTCTCGCACAGAAAGCACGTGCGGCGGGGATACATCTTGTTCTGGCGACGCAACGTCCTTCGGTAGATGTGATTACGGGCCTTATTAAGGCGAATATCCCGACGAGAATCGCCTTTACTGTCTCGAGCAAAATAGACTCCCGTACCATTCTTGATCAGGGGGGAGCTGAGTCACTGCTTGGAATGGGGGATATGTTGTATTGCGGGCCAAACTCCACCTTGCCAGTGCGCGTGCACGGTGCCTTTGTACGTGACGAAGAAGTTCACGCGGTAGTGCAAGACTGGAAAGCGCGTGAACGTCCACAGTATGACCTTAGCATTACGTCAGCAGATGAGAGTGAAGGCGGCACAAACAGCGGTCTTGACGGTGATGAAGAACTCGATCCGTTATTTGATCAGGCCGTTGCTTTCGTGGTCGAAAAACGAAAAGCCTCTATTTCCGGCGTTCAGCGTCAGTTCCGTATCGGCTACAACCGAGCCGCTCGAATTGTTGAACAAATGGAAGCGCAGGGTATCGTGAGCCCACAGGGGCATAACGGTAACCGCGAAGTATTGGCTCCGCCACCATTCGAGTAATCCTGTGTGCAAGAGTCGCCGTTGCGGCTCTTGTGCAAAGAAGGGTAAATTACCGGAAAATCAGCTTTTTCTTCTGTTGCTCATCAATGGCACTCGACTAAAGTGGGCAACAGAAATGCCACAGTGCAGTCGCTTTGTGGCGCATGAATTTTAAGGGATCATCATGAAAAAAATCGCTATTACTTGTGCTTTGTTGACGGCTTTGACTGCAACCGCTGCCTGGGCCGATGCCGCAGGTGACTTGAAAAATCGTTTAGATAAAGTCAGTAGCTTCCACGCCAGCTTCACCCAGAAAGTGACAGATGGTAGCGGTGCTGCAGTGCAAGAAGGTCAGGGTGATTTGTGGGTTAAGCGTCCAAATCTGTTCAACTGGCATATGACTCAGCCTGATGAAAGCATTCTGGTTTCTGATGGTAAAACACTGTGGTTCTATAACCCGTTTGTTGAACAAGTCAGCGCGACCTGGTTAAAAGACGCGACCGGCAATACGCCGTTTATGTTGATTGCACGTAACCAAAGCAGTGACTGGCAGCAGTACAACATCAAACAAAGCGGTGATGATTTCATACTGACGCCAAAAACCAGCGCCGGTAATCTTAAGCAGTTCACCATTAATGTTGGGCGCGACGGGACTATCCATCAGTTCAGTGCCATTGAGCAAGACGATCAACGCAGCAGCTATGCGCTGAAAACCCAACAAAATGGTGCTGTGGACCTGAGCAAGTTTACGTTTACCCCGCCTAAAGGCGTGACGGTGGACGATCAACGTAAGTAGAGGTATGAGTGGGCAACCTGTCGCTCGATTTTTCTGAGAATACCTTCCAGCCTCTGGCCGCGCGTATGCGGCCAGAGAACCTCGCGCAGTACATCGGTCAACAACATCTGCTCGCCCCAGGCAAACCGCTTCCTAAAGCTATCGAAGCGGGGCATCTCCATTCAATGATTTTATGGGGGCCACCCGGTACGGGTAAAACCACGCTTGCGGAAGTGATTGCTCACTATGCTGACGCGGATGTTGAACGTATCTCGGCGGTGACTTCCGGCGTGAAAGAAATTCGTGAAGCCATAGAGCGCGCGCGGCAGAATCGTAACGCTGGACGACGCACTATTCTGTTTGTCGACGAAGTCCATCGTTTCAATAAAAGCCAACAAGACGCATTTTTGCCTCATATTGAAGACGGCACAATCACGTTTATCGGTGCCACCACTGAAAACCCATCTTTCGAGCTTAACTCGGCACTATTGTCACGCGCACGCGTTTACTTGCTCAAATCGCTTACGACGGAAGATATCGAAAAAGTACTCGACCAGGCAATGAACGATACCGCACGCGGTTATGGCGGGCAGAATATTGCCATGCCGAATGAAACTCGCCGTGCGATAGCCGAGCTGGTCAATGGTGATGCCCGCCGCGCGTTGAATACGTTGGAAATGATGGCTGATATGGCCGAAACCAATGGCAGCGGTATTCGTGAGTTACCTATCGCCCTGCTGACGGAAATTGCAGGGGAACGCAGTGCGCGCTTTGATAATAAAGGTGACCGTTTCTACGATTTGATTTCAGCACTGCATAAATCGGTACGGGGTTCATCACCTGACGCTGCCCTGTATTGGTATGCTCGTATTATTACGGCCGGTGGTGATCCGTTGTATGTCGCCCGCCGTTTGTTGGCAATTGCATCCGAAGATGTAGGTAATGCCGATCCGCGTGGGATGCAGGTCGCTCTTGCTGCGTGGGATTGCTTTACACGCGTTGGCCCTGCGGAAGGTGAGCGTGCGATTGCTCAGGCCATCGTTTATCTTGCGTGTGCCCCAAAAAGCAATGCCGTATATACGGCATTTAAAGCCGCCATGGCCGATGCCCGCGAGCGTCCCGATTACGACGTTCCCGTCCATTTGCGCAACGCACCAACCAAACTGATGAAAGAAATGGGGTATGGTCAGGAGTATCGTTATGCTCATGACGAACCCAATGCCTACGCGTCTGGGGAGGTCTACTTCCCACAGGAAATGGCACAAACACGCTATTATCAGCCGACAAACAGAGGTCTTGAGGGCAAGATTGGTGAAAAGCTCGCCTGGCTTGCTGAACAGGATCAAAATAGCCCGACAAAACGCTACCGCTAATGCAGACGTTGCGGTAAGGTTAGCAAGAATATCAATGCGGTTGCAGGCTGTGACCGCATCCCCTTCATTAATTCGATAAGCACAGGATAAGCATGCTCGATCCCAATCTGCTGCGTACAGAGCCAGACGCAGTCGCTGAAAAACTGGCACGCCGAGGCTTTAAGCTGGATGTAGAAACGCTGCGCTCTTTAGAAGAGCGTCGTAAAGTATTGCAGGTTAAAACTGAAAATCTGCAGGCTGAACGTAACTCGCGATCGAAATCCATAGGCCAGGCGAAAGCGCGCGGGGAAGACATCGAGCCGTTGCGTTTGCAAGTGAACCAACTGGGCGATGAGCTGGATGCGGCAAAAACCGAGCTTGATTCTCTGCTGCTAGAAATTCGCGATATCTCTCTGACTCTGCCGAACATTCCGGACGATTGCGTACCTTTCGGTAAAGACGACAGCGAAAACGTTGAAGTCAGCCGCTGGGGCGAGCCGCGTCAATTCGATTTCGAAGTGCGCGATCACGTGACCCTCGGCGAAATGGCCAAAGGCCTGGATTTTGCTGCTGCGGTAAAACTGACCGGCTCCCGTTTTGTCGTGATGCAAGGTGAAATCGCCCGCATGCATCGTGCCCTGAGCCAGTTCATGCTGGATCTGCATACCGAACAGCATGGTTACGTTGAAAACTACGTGCCGTACCTGGTTAACCATGAAACGCTGTACGGTACTGGCCAGCTGCCGAAATTCGGTGGTGACCTGTTCCACACTCGTCCGCTGGATGAAGAAGCGGGTGCCAGCAACTACGCGCTGATCCCAACCGCGGAAGTGCCGTTGACCAACCTGGTGCGTGACGAGATCATTGATGAAGACTCTCTGCCGCTGAAAATGACTGCCCATACACCGTGCTTCCGCTCCGAGGCGGGTTCCTACGGTCGCGATACCCGTGGTCTTATCCGTCAGCACCAGTTCGATAAAGTAGAAATGGTGCAGATCGTTCGTCCGGAAGACTCAATGGATGCACTGGAAGAACTCACCGGTCATGCTGAGAAAGTGTTGCAATTGTTGGGTCTGCCATACCGTAAAGTGCTGCTGTGCAGTGGCGATATGGGCTTTGGCTCGGCTAAAACCTATGATCTTGAAGTCTGGTTGCCGGCACAGAACACCTACCGTGAAATCTCTTCTTGTTCGAACATGTGGGATTTCCAGGCGCGTCGTTTGCAGGCTCGCTGCCGCAGCAAAGCAGACAAGAAAACCCGTCTGGTGCATACACTGAACGGTTCCGGTTTGGCTGTCGGTCGTACTCTGGTTGCTGTGCTCGAAAACTACCAACAGGCAGACGGTCGTATCGAAGTGCCTGAAGTATTGCGTCCTTATATGAAAGGGCTTGAGTACATCGGCTAATGTATTAACGAGATTTTTTTCCTTTAAAAGCGCCTACGGGCGCTTTTTTTTGCCGTAAATATTCTCATTCCCAGTGATCATCTCACTTTATTGACACCAAACAAGAACGAATACCTCTATGTGAGTATTATTGGCTCAAGAAAGAGCGTGATGATTATTACAACAATTCATTCAGTATTCTTATCATTTGGCGACTTTAGGTTAAATGACTTAACCGGGTCGTCAGTCGTGATACTGGCAAATATTAAGACACTCCTTTCTGCTTTTGGCTGAGCAATGGAAACGCGGGCCGTACTTCCCTGAGTAACCGCTGCCGGCTTGTTTAAACGTGAGCATGGAACAAGTGGGTCCTATGAACGAGAAAACTTCTAATGTGGTTCTTGCCGCCAATGTAAGTCGCCGTAAGCTGATGAAAACCACGGCTATTGGTGGGCTTGCAGCTGCGACGGGTGCTTTATCACTTCCCTTTAGCCGCCTGGCTTTCGCACAAAACGCTGCTGATACCGTCAGTACACCGGAAAAAATTATCTGGAGCGCCTGCACAGTCAACTGCGGTAGCCGCTGCCCACTGCGTATGCATGTTGTGGATGGCGAAATCAAATACGTTGAGACAGACAATACCGGTCATGATGATTACGAAGGGTTGCATCAGGTTCGTGCCTGTTTGCGTGGCCGTTCGATGCGTCGCCGTGTCTACAATGCCGATCGCCTGAAATATCCCATGAAGCGTGTGGGTGCTCGTGGTGAAGGCAAGTTTGAGCGTATCAGCTGGGACGAAGCCTTCGATATCCTCGCTAATAGCATGAAAGGCATCATCAAAGAGTATGGCAACGAAGCAATCTATCTGAACTACGGTACGGGTACGCTAGGTGGCACGATGACGCGTTCGTGGCCGCCGGGTTCAACATTAATTGCCCGTCTTATGAACTGTTGCGGGGGGTACCTGAATCACTATGGTGACTATTCCACCGCTCAGATTGCAGCCGGCCTGAATTACACCTACGGTGGTTGGGCGGATGGCAACAGCCCGTCTGACATTGAAAACAGCAAACTCGTGGTGTTGTTTGGTAATAACCCTGGTGAAACGCGCATGAGCGGCGGCGGGGTGACTTATTACCTCGAGCAAGCGCGCGAAAAATCTAACGCACGCATGATTATCATCGACCCACGTTATACCGACACAGGTGCTGGGCGCGAAGATGAATGGATCCCAATTCGTCCAGGCACTGACGCAGCACTTATCTCCGCGTTAGCGTGGGTAATGATCACAGAAAACCTCGTCGATCAGCCTTTCCTCGACAAATATTGCGTCGGTTACGACGAAAAAACACTGCCAAAAACAGCCCCGGCTAACGGTCATTACAAAGCCTATATTCTAGGGAATGGTGCTGATGGAGTGGCGAAAACGCCACAATGGGCGGCAAAAATTACCGGTATTCCTGCTGAGCGCATTATTAAGCTGGCTCGTGAAATCGCCACCGCAAAACCTGCGTTTATCAGCCAGGGCTGGGGGCCGCAGCGCCACTCGAATGGTGAGCTGGTTTCCCGTGCTATCTCTATGCTGTCAATTCTGACGGGCAACGTTGGGATTAACGGTGGGAACAGCGGTGCACGCGAAGGTTCTTACGATTTACCGTTCGTTCGTATGCCTACGCTGGAAAACCCAGTCCAAACCAGTATTTCGATGTTCCTGTGGACCGATGCCATCGAGCGTGGCCCGGACATGACGGCAACTCGCGATGGTGTTCGCGGCAAAGATAAACTCGATGTGCCGATCAAGATGATCTGGAACTACGCCAGTAACTGTCTGATTAACCAGCATTCCGAGATCAATCGTACTCACGATATTCTGCAAGACGACAAGAAATGCGAAATGATTGTGGTGATTGATAACCACATGACTTCATCTGCTAAATATGCAGATATTCTGCTGCCAGACTGCACGGCGTCTGAACAGATGGATTTCTGCCTTGATGCGTCGTGCGGCAACATGTCCTATGTGATTTTTGCAGATCAGGCAATAAAACCGCGTTTTGAGTGCAAAACTATCTATGAGATGACCAGCCAACTGGCAAAACGTATGGGCGTTGAGGAGAAGTTTACCGAAGGCCGCACGCAAGAAGGCTGGATGCGTCACTTGTATCAACAGTCCCAGGTAGCGATGCCAGAACTGCCAAGCTTCGATGAATTCCGCAAGCAAGGTATCTTCAAGAAGCGCGATCCAGAAGGTCATCACGTGGCTTATAAAGCCTTCCGTGAAAATCCTGCGGCTAACCCGCTGACGACTCCGTCAGGGAAAATTGAAATCTATTCTGAGCAACTGGCGCAGATTGCTGCGACGTGGCAACTCAACGAAGGAGACGTCATCGATCCACTGCCGGTTTATAGCGCCGGTTTCGAAAGTTTTGGCGATCCGCTAGCAGAGAAATGGCCATTGCAGATGACCGGTTTCCACTACAAAGCACGCACGCACTCAACCTACGGCAACGTGGAAGTATTGAAGGCGGCTTGTCGTCAGGAAATGTGGATCAACCCAATTGATGCCCAGCTTCGTGGGATTAAAAACGGCGATAGGGTGCGCGTTTTCAACGGACGCGGTGTCGTCAATATCAACGCAAAAGTCACGCCACGCATTATTCCTGGCGTTGTCGCGATGGGGGAAGGGGCATGGTACAGCCCGGATGCCAACAAGGTGGACCAGGCGGGCAGCATTAACGTGTTAACCACCCAGCGACCGTCGCCACTGGCGAAAGGTAACCCATCCCACAGTAACCTCGTCCAGGTCGAAAAGGCGTAAGGAATAGCTGATGACAATTCAATACGGATTTTATATAGACTCCAGCCGCTGCACCGGGTGTAAGACTTGCGAACTGGCGTGCAAAGACTACAAAAACTTAGGACCGGATGTCAGCTTCCGCCGCATCTATGAATATGCTGGCGGTGACTGGCAGGAAGATAACGGTGTTTGGCAGCAAAACGTGTTTGCCTACTATTTGTCGATTGCCTGTAACCATTGCGAAGACCCTGCCTGTACCAAGGTCTGCCCAAGCGGGGCAATGCATAAGCGTGAAGATGGTTTTGTGGTGGTAAACGAAGATATTTGTATCGGCTGCCGCTATTGCCATATGGCTTGCCCATATGGTGCACCACAGTACGACGCGCAAAAAGGGCATATGACGAAATGTGATGGCTGTTACTCGCGTATTGCTGAAGGTAAGAAACCAATCTGTGTGGATTCTTGCCCTTTGCGTGCCCTGGATATGGCACCTATCGCGGAACTGCGTGAGAAGTATGGTCAGCAAGCAGCGATTGCCCCTCTGCCATCAGCACATTTCACGAAGCCAAATATTGTCATTAAACCCAACGCCAACAGCCGTCCTTGTGGGGATAAAACCGGCTATCTGGCAAACCCAGAGGAGGTGTGAGATGGGAAACGGATGGCATGAATGGCCGTTAATGGTCTTTACAGTGTTAGGGCAGTGCGTCGCGGGCGGTTTTATCGTCATGGCGTTGGCATTGATGACGGGTGTTCCAGAACGCACACAGCAACAAAGAGTCCATTGGGCAATGATTGTGCTGTGGGTACTGATGGGCATTGGTTTTATCGCCTCAGTCTTACACTTAGGTTCGCCATTGCGCGCGTTCAACTCACTCAATCGCATTGGTGAGTCAGCGTTGAGTAATGAAATTGCCAGCGGTTCGGTGTTCTTTGCTGTCGGTGGTTTCTGGTGGCTGGTTACTGTACTGGGCAAAATGCCTCAGGCGTTGGGTAAAATCTGGATGGTTCTGACAATGATTCTGGGCGTGTTCTTCGTCTGGATGATGTGCCGAGTCTACTTGATTGATACCGTACCAACCTGGTATAGCGCTTATACGCCACTGAGCTTCTTCCTGACGATGTTTATTGGCGGGCCGCTGTTGGGTTATCTGTTACTGCGTGTCGCAGGCGTAACGGGGTGGGGCATGCGTGTTCTTCCCGCTATTTCGCTGTTGGCAGTGCTGGCAAGTAGCGTGGTTGTGATGCTGCAAGGCATGGAGTTGGCAACGATTCAGAGCTCGATTGCGCAGGCATCAGCACTGGTGCCGCAATTTGGCGCGTTAATGTCGTGGCGACTGTTGGTATTGGTTGCAGCCTTAGTCTGTTGGATTGTTCCACAGCTTAAAGGCGGGCAGGCGAGTCCAGCAGTATTGGCATTTGCTTTCGTGTTAGTGATTGCTGGCGAACTGATTGGGCGCGGTGTGTTCTATGGCTTGCATATGACTGTCGGCATGGCGATTGCCAGCTAACAAATCATCACAATTAAATGCGCCTTCGGGCGCATTTCTTATCTTTGCATAAGAAAATATCACCCAATTCTCCATGAATTATTTCATCTCTTCCGCTTCGGTTCATAATCCCCATTTCCATCAAAAACAGAGAGATAACATTACCGGCCTGTGCTTCGTTTACAAGTTAGATGAGTTTTTCAAATCGACACCATGTAAATCGTGCCAGACCCTGTCAGTGCTGGATTGACAATCATTCTTTCAGTGGCATGATGCGCACAAATTTCTTCTCTTCCTCTCGGTTTTTTACATGTCCACCTATACACGGCCAGTCATACTTTTGCTCTGCGGCCTGATGCTTTTGACCCTGGCTATTGCGGTATTAAACACGCTGGTTCCACTCTGGTTAGCTCACGAAAATCTTCCCACCTGGCAAGTCGGGATGGTGGGTTCGTCGTACTTCACTGGAAATCTGGTCGGTACACTGATGACTGGGTGGCTGATTAAACGCCAGGGATTCAACCGTAGCTACTATCTTGCGTCGTTGATTTTTGCTGCTGGCTGCGCAGGTCTGGGATTAATGACCGGGTTCTTGAGCTGGATGATGTGGCGATTCATCGCGGGTATTGGCTGCGCGATGATCTGGGTGGTCGTCGAGAGCGCACTGATGTGCAGCGGTACGTCGCGTAATCGTGGGCGCCTACTGGCAGCATACATGATGGTTTATTACGTTGGCACGGTACTTGGCCAATTGTTGATAAGTAAAATGCCGACGGATTTAGCCAGCGTTTTACCTTGGGTAACCGCGTTAACGCTGGCCGCAATTCTTCCGCTACTCTTCACTCATATTGTCAGCGATCGTAGTGAAAACCAGGAGGCAACACCTGTATGGCCCATGCTGCGTCTGCGACATGCACGTCTTGGGGTGAATGGTTGCATTATTTCAGGGATTGTTCTCGGCTCCCTTTACGGTTTAATGCCACTGTATTTAAACCATCAGGGCATCAGTGATGCAGGTATTGGTTTCTGGATGGCGGTAATGGTCAGCGCGGGGATTGTTGGGCAGTGGCCGGTTGGCCGTCTGGCCGATCGATTTGGTCGTTTATTAGTACTGCGTGTTCAGGTGTTTGTTGTGATTCTGGGTTGCATGGCGATGTTGAGTCACGCAGCGATGGGGCCGACTTTATTTGTTCTGGGCGCGGCTGGTTTCACACTCTACCCGGTGGCGATGGCATGGGCTTGTGAAAAAGTTGAACACCACCAATTGGTCGCGATGAACCAGGCCCTGCTGCTGAGTTACACAGTAGGCAGTTTGCTTGGCCCAACGTTTACATCGATGCTGATGCAAAGCTACTCGGACAGTTTATTGTTTGTCATGATTGCCGGTGTGGCATTCGTTTACTTACTGATGTTGCTGCGCAAAGCCAAGCCTCATTCAACGCCTGTTGCACACGCCTGATAAAAAAGCCCTTCTTTCGAGTAACGCCGTTCACTTAAGTCGATGAATGAGGGGAAACGCCGGGATTTGGTTCCCAGAGGGACGCCAAACCTGGTGGTCGCCCCAGGTATCTCATTCTTAAACTAACGGAGTGACCCTTTCGAGGGGCCTTTTCTAGTACATCACCTTGTGACCATATTGTTCCAGAATGCCTTTTACGCGTTCCATGGTCTCTTTCTTCGGCGGATGCACACCATCCAGTTTGTACTCTTCGCCCATTGCTACCCACTTGTGCTTGCCCAACTCGTGGTACGGTAACAATTCAATTTTTTCTACGTTGCCCATATCACGCGTGAACTCGCCGAGGCGATGCGCGGAATCATCATCGTCTGACCAGCCAGGAACGACAACGTAACGAATCCAGACATTAACATTCTTATCAGAAAGGTAGCGTGCAAACTCGAGTGTACGATGATTAGAAACACCCACCAGGTTCTGGTGGATTTCATCGTTCATCTGTTTCAAATCCAACATCACCAAATCGGTCACTTCTAGTAACTCATCAATCACCGGATCGTAGCGGCGGACGAAACCGTTAGTATCGAGACACGTATGAATACCTTCTTTGCGGCAGGCGCGGAACCAATCACGAACGAACTCTGCTTGCAGAATCGCTTCACCGCCTGATGCCGTAACACCGCCGCCAGAGGCGTTCATAAAGTGGCGGTAGGTCACAACTTCTTTCATCAGCTCTTCAACGGTAATCTCTTGGCCACCATGCGTGTCCCATGTATCACGGTTATGGCAATACAGGCAGCGCATGAGGCAGCCCTGGAAAAAGGTGATAAAACGAATACCGGGACCATCCACGGTACCGCAGGATTCAAAGGAATGAATTCGGCCAATTACTGACATTGCGGTGTTCTCTCCAGTATTGGCTGATGCTCAAAGGCATCAACCAGGTTGAGCGCGGTCTATATATAGATTGCCGCGTCGAATCAATTTTGCAAGATACCCGTCATACTTCAAGTTGCAGGGGTGTTGGCTGCTCTCTCTCACCCCAGTCACTTACTAAAGTAAGCTCCTGGGGATTCATTCTTTTGCCGCCTACCTGCAACATGAATTATTTAGGGTATGGACTTAAACGTAGCAGTTATCTTGCAAAACGGGTTCTCACCGATGAGGGATAAGAAAAGGCCCCACCGGAGTGGAGCCTTTATTCTACGCCTTTTCAGACAAACCGTGAATTACATGGTTTGAGTGAAGGTACGGGTAATAACGTCTTTCTGCTGTTCTTTAGTCAGAGAGTTAAAACGTACAGCGTAACCGGAAACACGAATGGTCAGCTGAGGATATTTCTCAGGGTGTTCCATCGCGTCCAGCAGCATTTCACGGTTCATTACGTTCACGTTCAGGTGTTGACCACCTTCGATGGACGCTTCGTGGTGGAAGTAACCATCCATCAGACCCGCGAGGTTAGTTTTACGAACTTCGTCGTCTTTACCCAGTGCGTTAGGAACGATAGAGAAGGTATAAGAAATACCATCTTTAGCGTAAGCAAACGGCAGTTTAGCAACGGAAGTCAGAGAGGCAACAGCACCTTTCTGGTCACGACCGTGCATTGGGTTAGCACCTGGACCGAATGGCGCGCCTGAACGACGACCGTCTGGGGTATTACCCGTTTTCTTACCATAAACCACGTTAGAGGTGATGGTCAGAACAGACTGAGTCGGGATAGCGTTACGGTAAGTAGTCAGTTTCTGAATTTTCTTCATGAAACGTTCTACCAGGTCAACAGCGATATCATCTACGCGAGAATCGTTGTTACCGAACTGTGGATATTCGCCTTCGATTTCGAAGTCTACAGCCAGACCGTCTTCGTCACGAATAGGTTTAACTTTCGCGTACTTAATTGCAGACAGGGAGTCAGCTGCAACAGACAGACCTGCGATACCACACGCCATGGTGCGAACAACGTCACGGTCATGCAGAGCCATCAGAGACGCTTCGTAGCTGTATTTATCATGCATGTAGTGAATGATATTCAGCGCGGTGACGTACTGTTTAGCCAGCCAGTCCATGAAGTGGTCCAGACGATCCAGAACGTTATCGTAATCCAGAACATCAGCCATGATTGGCGCTTCTTTAGGACCGATCTGCAGTTTCAGTTTTTCATCAACGCCACCGTTGATTGCATACAGCATGGTTTTCGCAAGGTTAGCACGAGCACCGAAGAACTGCATTTGCTTACCAACAATCATTGGGCTTACGCAACAAGCAATTGCGTAGTCATCGTTGTTGAAGTCAGGACGCATCAGATCATCGTTCTCGTATTGCAGAGAAGAAGTATCAATGGAGACTTTAGCCGCGTATTTCTTGAAGTTCAGTGGCAGTTTTTCAGACCACAGAATGGTGATGTTCGGCTCCGGAGAAGGACCCATGGTGTACAGGGTATTCAGGAAGCGGAAGCTGGATTTAGTCACCAGAGTACGGCCATCTACGCCCATACCGGCGATAGATTCTGTCGCCCAGATTGGGTCACCAGAGAACAGCTCATCATACTCAGGGGTACGCAGGAAGCGAACCATACGCAGTTTCATGACCAGATGGTCAATCATTTCCTGTGCTTCAAGCTCAGTGATTTTGCCTGCTTTCAGGTCACGTTCGATGAATGCATCCAGGAAGGTGGATACGCGACCGAAGGACATTGCAGCGCCGTTCTGTGATTTAACCGCGGCCAGGTAGCCGAAGTAAGTCCACTGAATAGCTTCTTGAGCGTTTGTAGCAGGACCAGAGATATCGCAGCCATATTTAGCAGCCATTTCTTTGATCTGACCCAGAGCACGGTATTGCTCGGAGATTTCTTCACGCAGACGAATAGTCGCTTCCAGGTCTTCGCCGTTTTCCAGTTTGGATTGCAGAGAATTGAACTGAGCGAATTTATCTTTCATCAGGAAATCAATACCGTACAGCGCAACGCGACGGTAGTCACCGATGATACGGCCACGGCCATAAGCATCTGGCAAACCAGTGATTACACCTGATTTACGGCAGTTCATGATGTCTTTGGTATAAACGTCAAAAACACCCTGGTTGTGAGTTTTGCGGTATTCGGTGAAGACCTTCTTCAGCATTGGGTCAAGTTCACGACCGTATACTTTGCAAGAACCTTCAACCATTTTGATGCCACCAAACGGAATAATTGCACGTTTCAGTGGAGCATCAGTTTGCAGGCCTACGATAGTTTCGAGGGACTTGTTGATGTAACCAGCATCATGGGAGGTGATGGTGGAAGCAAGGTCAGTGTCGAAATCAACAGGCGCGTGAGTGCGGTTTTCCTGTTTAACACCTTCCATGACGCTGTCCCACAGCGTGGAAGTTGCTTGAGTCGCACCTGCCAGGAAGGATTCGTCACCCTCGTAAGGGGTATAGTTTTTCTGAATAAAGTCACGCACGTTGACTTCATTCTGCCAGTCACCTTTGGCAAAACCTTCCCAGGCTGTGGCTAACTTCTCATTAAGTTCGGACATTTAACACCTACCTTCTAATGTGGATTTCTTATTCCCTACACGATAGTGAGCACTTAGTGCTGATCACCACCACGCAGATAAATTACCCAGTACGTCAACCCAACCAGTACACCGCCACCGATAATGTTCCCAATAGTCACAGGGATCAGGTTGTCAGTGATGAAGTTCAATACGGTCAAGTGAGAGAAATTTTCCGGAGACGACCCAACAGCGGTCCAGAATTCCGGGCTAGCAAAGTCGCGTATAATGATACCCATAGGGATCAAAAACATGTTTGCAATACTGTGCTCAAAACCGCAGGCAACAAACATAGCTACCGGGAGGATCATCGCAAACATCTTATCCAACAAGCTGCGACCTGAATAACTCATCCAGACAGCCAGACAAACCATCAGGTTAGCCAAAATACCGAGGCATACCGCTTCAATAAAGGTGTGATGCATTTTATGGTCTGCGGTTTGTAACACATTCAGACCCCATGCACCGTTGGCTGTCATGTACATACCTGACAACCAAATCAGCACCACAAACATCAACGCGCCGCACAGGTTACCGATATAAACGTTAATCCAGTTCTTAGCGAGTTGACCCCATGTGATACGGCCACTGGCCTTGGCGACAACAATCAACACTGTGGAAGTGAACAGGTCGGCACCACAAACAACACACAGGATAAGCCCTAAGGAGAAGCATGTTCCGCCAATCAGCTTTGCAATCCCATAGGGGATAGTTGAAGTGCCAGTTGTCGCGGTGATGTAAAAGACGAAGGCAATCGAGATGAACATACCCGCTGTTATCGCTAAATAAAACGTGGTCAGCGGTTGTTTTGTTGCTTTATAGACGCCAGCATTTTCGGCGACTTTAGCCATAGCGGCTGGGAGCAATAGATCAAAAGGGTTGTCAGCTTTCACACTAACTCTCTCTTATTTAATTCGGCGACGAGATACTAACAAAGCATTATAGAGTAAAAATTGATATGGATCATATCTCGCCAAGCTTATAGGCCTGAAAAAAGCAGGTGTTTACCTGTATTTCAG
>NZ_DATERI010000057.1:0-12363 GCF_035271705.1 Buttiauxella sp. | reverse complement strand
GTATTGGCCTTGCGGCAACGTTACCGGAAAAACAGACGCTGCTCGATACATTTAACGCACAGCTCGCGAAAGCCGATGAGTACTTGTATCTGTCTAAACGCAATGGGCGCAATCAGACCAGCACGGCAAACAGTTAACCAGACAACGGCAAGAGTTGTTGTACCAAAAAAAATTGGTATAACAACTCTTGTTTGATCAAAACGGGGTTTCACTTCGTTGAGTTCTGATAATTTGGTCAGGATATTTTTGGTCGTTCATCCTGTACCCACCAAGGAACAACATAGTGAAAACTCTTAATCGTCATGATTTCCCTGGCAATCAATATCCTGAACGTATTATCCAGTTTGGTGAAGGCAACTTCCTGCGCGCTTTCATCGACTGGCAAGTCGATTTGCTTAATGAACATACGGACTTAAATGCGGGCGTGGTTATCGTACGTCCGATCGACAGTGCATTCCCACCGTCGTTATCAACCCAGGATGGGCTTTACACCACGGTGATTCGTGGCCTGAACGAGCAGGGCGAAGCAGTAAGCGACGCGCGTCTGATTCGTTCAGTGAACAGAGAAATCAACGTCTATCAAGAGTACGACACCTTCCTTAAACTGGCACATAACCCTGATATGCGTTTTGTGTTCTCCAACACCACCGAAGCGGGTATCAGCTACCACGCGGGCGATAAATTTGAAGATGCGCCAGCGGTAAGTTATCCCGCTAAACTGACTCGTTTACTGTTTGAACGTTTCAGTCACTTCAACGGTGCTGCGGATAAAGGTTGGATGATCATTCCTTGCGAACTCATCGACTATAACGGCGATGCGCTGCAAGAGCTGGTACTGCGTTACGCCCAGGAATGGGCACTGCCAGCAGCATTTATTCAATGGCTGAACGACGCTAACACATTCTGTTCAACATTGGTTGACCGTATTGTGACGGGTTACCCACGTGATGAAGCGGCCGACATTGAAAATTCTCTGGGCTATAAAGATAGCTTCCTGGCCGCTGCGGAACACTTCTACCTGTTCGTGATTCAGGGTCCTGCGTCGCTTGCACAAGAGTTGCGTCTGGATAAACTTTCACTGAACGTGTTGATCGTTGATGACATCAAACCTTATAAAGAACGCAAGGTTGCGATCCTCAACGGTGCTCATACCGCGCTGGTTCCGGTTGCCTATCTGGCGGGTTTAAATACCGTTGGCGAAGCGATGAACGATGCCGAAGTCTGTGGCTTTGTGGAAAAAACCATTGCTGAAGAGATTATTCCGGTACTGGATTTGCCGCGTGACGAATTACGCTCATTTGCCCAGGCCGTCACCAGCCGTTTCCAGAACCCGTATATTCAGCACCAGTTGTTGTCTATCGCGCTTAACGGCATGACCAAATTCCGCACCCGTATTTTGCCGCAATTGCTGGCAGGCCAGCAGGCAAGCGGAACTTTACCTCCACGTCTGACTTTCGCGCTGGCGGCACTGATTGCGTTCTATAAAGGCGAGCGCAATAACGAAAGCTATCCTTTGCAGGATGACGAGCATTGGTTGGTCCGTTATCAGCAGCTGTGGACGTCACTTGGCGACAAACAAATCACTGAGCAACAGCTGGTTGAAACCGTGTTAAGCGACAGCGATCATTGGGGCCAGGATTTGACTCAAGTCCCGGGTCTGGTGGCGAAAGTTAGCGAAGATTTGCAGGTTATTTTAAGCCAGGGCATGCGTGCTGCTGTAGCGCGTTACTGCTAAGTATCAAACATCTGGGGAAGTGGTGGATGACGCTCGCGCTTATCCACCGTACAAAACCTTGATAGCGTGCCCGTAGACATCGTTTACGGGCATTTTTTTCGGGCGACGATTACTTATCGTCACCCATAATGGTTTTCATGGTTTTTTCATCGGGCAGACCTTGATGTTGTTGCAGGCGCCCCTCTTTATTCAGGTAATAAATAGACGGTGTCGCGCTGCCCCCCAGTTCATCCATCAATGCCAGATTTGCTTCCAGTGCTGTGGTGATTTCAGGTTTGATGGTCGCAGGAATATTCAACGCCATTTTGCCCTTGCTGTTCTCATACTCCGCCAGTGTTTTGGCCGGATCATCAGACATCATAATCGCGGCAGCTTTTTGACCGCTGTCCGGACGTAACATTCCGACCATCAATATACGCAGTTGTACTTTGCCGGAGTTCAGCCACGGCTGCGCATTTTGCCAAAACTGGGTGCAATACGGGCAATAAGGATCGGCAAAGGCGTAAACAACCTGTGGGGCATCCGCTTTACCTGCCGCAATCCAGTGATTCTTCTCGAGTTTTTGCCACATCTCTTTGGCCATAGGTGCATAAACCCATTTCTCTACCTGAGCATCGCTGAGATTTTTACCTGTGGCATCCACCAGATTACCCATGATCGCGTGCTGTTTATCTGGGGTGAGGAATACCGTCGTGCCTTGTCCCTGTAATTCCATCACGTAGCCTGGCAAATCACCCGGACCTTTAAATTCACCTTTCAGTTCAAACCCTTGTTGCTGTAAGGCACTAATCGGGGCAGGGAGTTGAGTCTCCGCTGCCAGTAACGACGTGCTGGTCAACAGGGCGAGCGACAGAGTCCATAGTGCATGTTTCATTACGTTATCCTTTTCATACTCTTGATGAATGTATGCCTGGGTAGGCTACATGCCGTACACCTGGAAGGAAAGCTATCGATTATCCCTGTCATACTTCAAGTTGCCTCTTTGTTGGGTTCGTTCCCTTGCGGCCTCAATGCAACTCGAATTATTTTGGGTATTGAAAGATGAATGGGCATTAATTTGTTATCGTATGCACAATTATTCAGATTTATTGGACATATTATGACCCACTCATCAACAGACCCTCTGCACGGCATGACACTTGAAGCCATTGTGAATGCTTTAGTTGCGCGTTTTGGATGGGAAGAGCTAGCGAAACGGATCAACATTAACTGTTTTAAAAGTGATCCAAGCGTTAAATCCAGCCTCAAGTTTCTGCGCCGTACCCCGTGGGCCCGTAAAGAAGTCGAAGATCTGTATCTCGACTCTTTAGAAGAAATGGTCACTCAAAAAGAGATCCCGGCTGATAGCCCTTGGGCGAACTGGCAGAGCAAAAAAGGGCAGGAATAACCTTTTGGCAATCAGCACGGGTTTCTGGAGTCGGGGTAAGCGTTGAGGAGAATTACGTATGGAAAAGTACGTTTTTTATGTCAAAGGCGAGGCCACTAAAGTTTTTGCCAGCAGTACGCTGTCGAAAGAGGACATCCAAAAGCTAAAACAAGATGGCTTTAAAAAATATCCGCTGACCTTTGAAGCTGAAAGCAAGCAAGAAGCCATCGACAAATTAAATGAAAACACCCGCGACAATATGGATTCCTTAGGTGGTTTTACCGCCACTATCGTTTTTATCTCAATATTTTCGGTTATTGTGTTCGCCCTTATTTACCTATTCAATTGAGTCTTTCCAGCTGGATGAGGTTGCGTAGGGGGTAAACAAAAAAACACAAATGTGCAATCTTTGATTTATTCAAAATTAAACTAAACAGCCAACTCTATAGCACAAAAAAATCAACCGCAATGTCGACCATGTCATAATATTCGCACTCTTATTCTCGGTTTACATGTTATATTGTTTGTTTAGTGACCGATTCTTAAAATGGATTAGAATTCACATGCATTTAAAAAAAATACTTCTTATTGCGGTTTTAGCCATTGCGGGTTGTAGCGCTAAAGGTGATACAGCAAGCCAGCAGCGTAACTCTATCCAACAAATGCGTATAGATACGTTAACGAAATTGTATAAAGTTCATCCTGAAGCGCGTAGCCAAATCCTTAAGTCTAAAGGGTATGCGGTATTCTCTAATAACAGCAGTAAAATACTGACATTTGGATTTGGCAGTGGTTATGGCGTGGTGAAAGATCATAGAACAGGCAAAGACACCTATATGAAAATGGCTCAGGCAGGAGCGGGTGTTGGGCTAGGCGTTAAGCAATTGCGCACGGTGCTGGTGTTCAATGACAGCAAAGCACTGAGCGACTTTGTCAAGAATGGCTATATTGTCGGTGCCGATGCAAATGCTGCGGTAAAATATGATGATAAAGGTTTACCCGCAGTGAATGCGTCTACAAGTGCAGTTGCACCAAGTTCGGTAGAGTTGCCTAAGGGGCTTTACGTTTATGAACTCACGGAAAAGGGCCTTGCTGCGCAGGCAATGATAAACGGCTACAAATACTGGCCGGATGATGCGCTAAACGCGAAGTAACAAAGATAAGTAACAGGCCTTAGAAACAGGTCTAAGAAACAAATCAAAAACGGTGCCGGGTGCATCGTTTTTTTTCATCTTTTTCCTCAGTCTTTGCAACTAATTTGATGAGGTAATGAAGCGTAAACAACCATATGATTTTCTTATAGCAGCATTTAGATTCGATTTTAATTGCCTACTGAATTTATCAAAAATATTACCGATAAACCTAAGTACCGGTTGAATGTGTTATAGGTGTGAGAATGTTTAGAAATTACAGCGTAAGAACAGTAATTATTGCTTTTACCGCCTTATCAATTGCGCTAATGAATTTAATGGCATTCCTGCTATCAGCAAATATGAATGTTTTACTTATGCTGAATGTGGTTGGAATCGTTTTGCTTATAACCTTATGGTCTTACATGACCCAGTATCTTGTCAGGCCAATTAATGAGGTTAAAAGAAATATCGATGAAATAAATGCAGGGAATTTATCAATTTCTCTACGTGAGTTTGGTAACAACTGTGCAGGGAAACTGATTCCAGGAATAAACAGCCTTGCGAAGGAAGTCTCCAGCCTGGTTAAAGATATAAGAAAGTCTTCACATTCAGCCAGCGTAATATCTGGCACTCTCGCCAACCAGAGTGCGGAACTCTCGGTAAAAACAGAACAACAATCGTCGATGCTGATGCAAACTGCAGCGAGCATGGAGGAGATATCCGCAGGGACTAAGAGCAACGCAGAGAATACACGGCAATTAAACACCATCACCAGTGAAGCCCATAAGTCTGCGGGGCATGGCAGTGAGCTGATGCAAAAACTCACTGAAAATATGGTCTCGATTACTGACTGCTCCAGGAAAATGACAGAAATCATTAGCATAATGGATGGGATCTCCTTCCAGACAAATATCCTGGCGTTAAATGCCGCAGTCGAAGCCGCCAGAGCAGGTGAGCATGGTAAAGGATTTGCTGTTGTTGCCGGTGAAGTCAGGATATTAGCGAAAAAAAGCTCAGATTCCGCCAATCATATTAAGTCATTAATTGAACAAACTAATATTAATGTGATGCAGGGCGCGAAACTGGTATCTGAAGCTGAAAAGAATATGCACGATATTGTTTCGGGTTCAGACGATCTTAATGTGCTGATGGAACATATATTTATTTCAACCCAGGAGCAGGAAAAAGGCATCCATCAAATCACTCTCGCTTTATCGGAGTTGGAAAAAGTCACCCATGGTAATGCGGCCGTGGTTGTAGAACTGGCTCACTCCTCGGATGTGCTTAAAGACCAGGTCGTTGAGTTGCAAAAAAGAACCAGCAACTTACGTCTGGGTGATGAAGAACGTGTGGTCACTGCTACCATGCCACCAAAGACACCGTCTAAACCGTTGAAGCCGTTAAAACAGGCAGATGAAGGGCACTGGGAAACATTTTAATTCAGCGTTTTAAAGACTCAATTACCTTTGCTGTAGCCATATCCGCCCGAAGACATCTGCCACAGGATAACTTGTGCGCTATTTGTTCAGGGCGTGATACGATGAACCTCATTCATTGAAATGGCTAATCATCATGTCCCTCTTAGATTACGCAATGAAGCGCTTCGGTAACGCGGCAAATAGTTCGGTGACATGTCCTATCTGCGGAAGCAAATCCTCACATCCCGCAAACAAAGTTCGCCTGGGGCAAACGCTGCTCTGTCCAAAATGTAAATCACTGTTCGTTATACCGCGATAACTCACACTCCCTAAAGCCGCTATCCGAAAAGCTGCATCGTAGGAACGAACAAATTTTAACCTATACTTTAGAAAAGAATCTAGCAGCTGTTAAATCCCTGATGCCTGACACCCCATCCTGAGAGAACTTTTCTGATCTGATTGAACAACTGCTTCTGCGCGTTCACTTCGCCTGTCGAGCAAATTAATGAAATTAAATCTTAAACAGTGGTTTACCTCGAGTAAGCCACTGGATATTCATTCTGAAACGCCTGGTTGGCAGCCCGCTGGACCCGCTAATGAAAGTCCAATAAAAGCGGAGTTATTCTCTGCTGCGCAAATGGAACGTTATGGCCAAAAACTGGCGCGTTCCCATAAGTTATCCCCCGCTAAGATGCCGTATTATTTACTGAAGCGTCTGGAAGAAAATGAAGCTGTCATTACCCGCAACTGCTATCTGCTCAATGCCGGAGAAAAATCGGGTATTACCCCTGCGGGTGAGTGGTTGTTGGATAACTATTATTTGATTGAAGAGCAGATTCGTGTCGTTCGCCATCATCTGCCAAAGAACTTTGGCAAAGGCTTACCCCCGCTGACTCCACCCCATAATTGCCCACGCATCTATGATATTGCTTCTGAAGCGATTGCTCACGCCGATGGGCGCTGGGAAGCCAGCAGTCTTACGAGTTATATCGCAGCTTATCAGCAGGTTACACCATTAACGCTCGGTGAGCTTTGGGCTCTGCCAGGGATGCTGCGTCTGGCACTGATTGAAAATTTAAGTCGTGTCAGTATTGAAGTAGCGGAAGCACAAAAAGAACGTAATTTGGCCGATGTTTGGGTGACACGAATTTTTGAATGCGCCGAAAACACGCCTGCAGATTTGATTATGGTCATTGCCGATATGGCGCGTTCCCGCCCGCCATTAAGCAGCGCGTTTGTCGCTGAACTGGTTCGTCGCTTACAGGGGCGGGGCAATATGCTCTCTTTGCCACTGACCTGGGTTGAACAGCGGCTGGCGGAAACTGGCGTCACCACCGATTACCTGATTCATCGGTTTAACCAACAGCTCGCCGCAAGCCAACTTTCCGTCAGTAACAGCATCGCCGGTTTGCGCCTGCTGAGCGAAACTAACTGGGCTGATTTTGCCGAAGCCATGAGTCTGGTGGAACAAACGCTACGGGAAGACCCGTCGGGAATTTACCCGGCGATGCATTTTGATACCCGAGATCACTATCGACATATTATCGAAATCCTTGCACGCCATAGCCGTTCCAGTGAACCGGAAGTGGCGCGGCACATTCTGGGAATGGCGCGATCGACGGATCCTGCAACCCCCGCACATCATGTTGGCTATTACCTGATTGGTGAAGGGCGAGTAGAGCTCGAACAACAGCTTAGGGCAAATACGTCGCGGATAGTTCGTCTGCGCCACGCTTTTAATCAAACTCCGTTGCTTAGCTGGCTGGGTAGCCTAAGCCTGTTAACGACGGCATTCAGTGCCGATATTTTAGCGCGTACCTATGAACACGGCCTGAACTGGCCACTGTTACTGCTGGCTGTACCGCTAGTCGTGATCGTTAGCCAGTTAGCCATCAACTTACTCAGTGAGACCACCACCCGTTTTCGCGCGCCTATGCCCTTGCCGCGGATGGATTTCTCAACCGGCATCCCCGCGGAATTTTGCACCATGGTGGTGATTCCTTGCCTGCTCACCAGCCGCGCCGGCGTCGACAAACTTGTCAATAGTCTTGAGATTTGCTATCTCGGCAACAAAACGCCCAATCTCTACTTCGCGTTGCTGACCGACTTTGCCGATTCGACGCAGGAGAACTCAACGGGAGACAGCGACCTTCTGCACTGGGCCGAAGCGCAAATGCAGAATTTGAATCGCCGCTACGCGCCAGTTTTGCAGCCGCTGTTCTTCCTGCTTCATCGCTCGCCGCAGTGGAATGAACAGCAAGGCGTGTGGATGGGTTATGAGCGCAAACGCGGAAAGTTGTCGATGCTGAACAGTTGGCTACGCCAACCCGCAGATCAATTCTCTGAAGTACACAACAATGCCATTAGCCCACCGAGCGGGGTGAAATATGTGATTACGCTGGACAGTGATACGGTGCTGCCCCGCGATACGGCACATAAACTGGTCGCGACGATGGCGCATCCGCTCAATCATCCGATTTTTGATCCAGTAAAACAACGCGTCGTGAAAGGGTACGGTATTTTGCAGCCAGGGCTTGCAGAAGAAATCCCGCGCAACGGGCAAGGGCGTTATGCGGAAATGTGCAGCAGCGTGCCGGGTAATGACCCGTATTCGATGATGTCGTCAGATATCTATCAGGATCTGTTTGGCGAAGGGTCGTTTGTGGGTAAAGGGATTTATGATGTCGACACCTTTGTGCAAGCCACACAGAATACTTGCCCGGAAAACTTAGTCCTGAGCCATGACTTGCTCGAAGGGTGCTATGCCCGTTCGGGGTTGCTCAGTGAAGTCCTGCTCTATGAACAATATCCCAATAATTATCTGACTGATGTTTCACGGCGAACCCGCTGGATCCGCGGTGACTGGCAGCTTCTTAACTGGCTGAAATTTAAAGTCAGAAAGGCGGATGGTACGCATGATAAAAGCCCGCTGAGTACACTTTCTCGCTGGAAATTACTGGATAACTTACGTCGCAGTCTGGTGGCTCCGTCATTACTGATGCTGTTGTTTTGCACCCTGTTACTGGTGCCCAATCCTCTTTACTGGCTCGGTGTACTGGCGATTGTACTGCTACTCCCGACAGTGTTGGTGATAGCCCAGGATCTGATTAATAAACCTGCCCGCAGACCCTTCCTGCAGCATCTGATGTTGGTTTCAGTTGGGGGACTCAAACGCCTGATGCGCATTGGCCTTGGGTTTGCAGCACTGCCCCATGAAGCGGGATATTCACTGCAAGCCATTATAGTGACGCTATGGCGGCTTGGGGTCAGTCACCACAACCTCAATCAATGGGCCAGTTCTGACCAAAGTACCGAGAGCAGCAAAGCATCATCGCTACGCTTTTATCGGGTGATGTGGCTGAATGTGATTTCAGGTATCGCGCTGATTGTGCTCGCCATATTACTGGCGCCGATGCTGCTATTTTTTGCCGTACCGGTGGGTTTGCTGTGGAGCCTGGCGCCCGCATTATTAAGTTGGTTAAGTCGGGAACCTAAACGCTACACTGTCACGTTTAGCGCCGATCAAAAACGTCTGCTGCGACAAAGTAGCCGCGAGATTTGGGCCTTTTTTGAAACGTTTGCCACGGCCAAAGAAAACTGGCTACCGCCGGATAACTTCCAGGAAATACCGCAGCCGGTGATTGCCCATCGCACGTCGCCGACCAATATCGGTTTGTCGCTGATGGCCAATTTGACGGCATGGGATTTCGGCTACATCCCCCAAGGGGACATGCTCCAGCGTATAACGCTCACGCTCGACACGCTGGATAAAATGGAGCATTACCGCGGCCATTTGTATAACTGGTACGACACTCGCACTTTGCAGCCGCTTAATCCACGTTATATCTCCAGTGTGGATAGCGGCAATATGGCCGGGCATTTGCTCACGCTAAGTGCCGGTTTAACTGAGTTGCGTAACCAGCCGATTCTCAATTGCACCCAGCTGTTAATGGGCATCGACGACACCTTACAAATCCTCGAAAAAACCTGGGGGCAGAATGCGCCTACGGGTTTGCGCCAGTTACGCAACCATTGCAACACAGCCCTTACACTTGCACCGTCGTTACTGTTTGCCGAACTGAAAAATATGCGGGCGCAAAGCAATCGTCTGCATGCACTTTGCAGCCATGAAAATCAGCAGGTGCGCCGCTGGGTGGATATTATTCAGCACCAGTTAGTGCTTGTCTGTCACGAATGGACGAGTTTACTCAGTTGGCTTCCGTCGAGCTGGGGAAACGACCCGCTTCCCGCGCTCTCCTGGCTTGCCCAGGCAAAACACACCGGCGAAGGAACGCCTTCGGAATCGGCTATCCGCCTGGCTCGTACCCGGCTGGATATTATTACTGAACTGGAACAGCGCCTGCAGGAACACGCGCGGATGGATTTTGTCTTCTTGTATAACGAAGTGACCAGCCTGCTTAGCGTGGGTTACAACTGCGACAATAATAAGCTCGACAACAGCCATTACGACCTTCTGCCATCGGAAATTCGACTCACCAGTTTTCTGGCGATTGCCACTAACCAACTGCCGCTGAAAAGCTGGTTCGCGCTAGGGCGGTTGTTTACGACCATTGATAACGAAACCGCGCTGATGTCCTGGAGCGGCTCCATGTTTGAATACCTGATGCCAAACCTGGTGATGCCGACTTATCCCGGGAGTTTACTCGAGGAGATGAGCCAGTCGGCGGTGAAACGCCAGATCGACTGGAGCAAAGAGCGGGGCGTGCCGTGGGGGATTTCCGAGTCGGGTTACTACTCTTTTGATGTGCTGCAAAATTACCAGTACCACGCGTTTGGTGTACCGGGACTTGGCTTGCGAAGGGGGCTTGCCGATGACATGGTCATTGCGCCTTATGCAACGATGATGGCACTAACGATTTCGCCTCATAAAGCCTGCGAAAATCTGCTGAAACTAGAGAAAAGCGGTGCACGCGGCGAGTATGGTTTTTACGAAGCGCTGGATTACACACCGTCGCGCCTCGCCAGTGGCCAAATGTACGCGGTGGTTCGTTCGTGGATGGCGCACCATCAGGGGATGGCGTTCCAGGCGCTGTCACATGTGCTGCTGGGTGCACCGATGGTGGACCGCTTCATGTCCAGCCCCGCGTTTCAATCGGCGCGTCTTTTATTACAAGAGCGCGTTCCTGATGCCGTAGAACTTTACAGTCCGCGTCGACACTTCGAATCCCATGAAGGCGTATTGCAACCTGCCCAGTACGAGATTCGCGAATTTACTGACGTGAATAGTCTTATTCCCGAAATTCAGTTGCTGTCCAATGAAGACTATCACTTGATGATTAGCCAGTCCGGCGGTGGGTACAGCCGTTGGAAAGATTTGGCGCTCACCCGTTGGCGCAGTGATGCGACGTGCGATAACTGGGGCGTATTTTGCTATATCAGCGATCCGGTAACCGATGAAGTGTGGAGCAATACCTGGCAACCACTTGGCGAGCCTGTTAGCCAGTACGACGCCGTATTTACCGACGCAGGTGCAGAATTCAAACTGATGGCTGGAACAATCAATGTGAAAACGCAGATTGTTGTCTCACCAGAAGATGATATTGAGCTGCGCCGAGTCACATTACTGCATCGTGGGCGTCTACCGCGCACGATAGAACTGACCACTTACGCTGAAGTGGTTCTGGCGCCTTTTAACAGTGATTTGGCACATCCGGCGTTCAGTAATTTATTTGTTCAGACTGAACTTGTTCAGCAACACAATGCCATTCTTTGCCACCGACGTCCGCGTTCACCGAATGAAAGTTGCCCGTGGCTGCTTCATACCATGGTGGTGCATGGGCAGACGCAAAATCAAGCCACGTTTGAAACCGATCGGGCAAAATTCCTTGGGCGTGGAAGAACACCTGCTAATGCGCAGGCGACGGAGCAAAGCGGTTCGCTCAGTAACAGTGTCGGGCCGGTGTTAGATCCGATTCTGGCCATCCGCCAGTCAATTGTGTTGCAACCGGGCATACCCGTTACCGTCGACATCATTTATGGCGTGACGGAAAGCCGCCAGCATAGCCAGGCGCTCATTGAGAAATATCACGACCATCCGATAGCTGATCGTGTATTTGAACTGGCGTGGTCACATAGCCAGATTGTGTTGCGCCAGATTAATGCCAACGAAGATGACGCCACGCTGTTTAACCGCCTCGCAAGTGCTGTGCTGTTCCCCGGCCCCGAACTGCGGGCGGACGCCAAAACCCTGGCGCGAAATCGTCGCGGGCAGTCTGGCCTATGGGGTTGGTCTATCTCGGGTGATTTGCCGATTGTCATTCTTAATGTCACCAGCGATGAAAGTATCTTGCTGATTACCACGATGATTCAGGCACACCATTACTGGCGACTCAAAGGGCTTGCGGTGGATCTGGTTATCCTCAATGACAGCCAGGGCGGTTACCAACAAGAGTTGCAGAACCAGATTGTTGAATTAATTGTGGCAGGTTCTGAAGCCAGCCAAATGGACAAACCCGGCGGCATATTTGTGCGTAATGGCGAACATATGTCGGCGGAAGACCGACTGTTGTTGCTGAGTGTGGCGCAAATCGTACTGGATGACCGGACGGGTAGCCTGAAAGAGCAGTTAAACCAACGGTTGCAGGTCACCTTCTCCTCGCAGCAGGCCTTTGTGCCGAATACGGTGCGGCCTGTCAATCAACACGATCCCTGGCAGCCTGATACCCAGCCGCTGGTCTATTTTAACGGTCG
>NZ_DATERI010000056.1:0-7617 GCF_035271705.1 Buttiauxella sp. | reverse complement strand
AATAGGGTTAGACCGATGTGGGAAATATGGAATGTGATTTAAGATAGTTGGAAATATAACAATAAAGCGAATGACACTAATTTGTTTAATTGTTAAAAAACAAATAGTTAATATATTAACAAAAAGTCATTCAATCTAATTAATCCTAAAATATCCCTCTTTAATTTTCAGGGTATAGATTTTTTTAGGATTAACCTCAGCGGGAAGAATGGAGGATATTAAGCAGCAAGGGGATTTATCTTATAATTATTTGGTAGAAATAAATAAGCCGGCGCATAAGGCCGGCTTATATTTAACTACATTTATCTATACCCTCAATAATTCGAGTGATGAGTCAGTGCAACCAACACCCCCACAACTCGAAGTATGACGGGTATTAGCGCCAGGATTTATAGCGATTGATTAATCCATTCGTAGAGCTATCGTGGCTGCTGATTTCCGCTTCATCACCCAGTTCTGGAAGAATACGGTTAGCCAGTTGCTTACCTAATTCAACACCCCACTGATCGAAGGTGAAGATGTTCAGAATTGCACCCTGAGTGAAGATCTTGTGCTCATACAGCGCAATCAGTGCGCCGAGGCTGAACGGAGTGATGTCACGCAGCAGGATGGAGTTAGTTGGGCGATTACCTTCGAACACTTTGAACGGTACCACGTGTTCCAGAGTTTTCGGGTCTTTACCCTGGTCTGCATATTCCTGCTCAACCACATCGCGAGCTTTGCCGAACGCCAGCGCTTCTGTCTGCGCAAAGAAGTTAGACAGCAGTTTAGGATGGTGGTCAGAAAGCGGGTTGTGACTGGTCGCCGGTGCGATGAAATCGCAAGGAACTATTTTGGTGCCCTGGTGAATCAGCTGGTAGAACGCGTGCTGGCCATTAGTGCCCGGCTCGCCCCAGATGATTGGGCCAGTCTGGTAATCCACGGCGTTGCCGTTACGGTCAACACACTTACCGTTGGATTCCATGTTGCCCTGCTGGAAGTAAGCCGCAAAACGGTGCATGTACTGGTCGTATGGCAGAATGGCTTCGGTTTCAGCGCCAAAGAAATTGTTGTACCAGATACCGATCAGCGCCAGCAGCACGGGCAGGTTCTGTTCTGCTGGTGTATTGGCGAAATGCTGATCCATTGCGTGTGCGCCGGAAAGCAGTTCAACGAAGTTTTCGTAACCTACAGACAGGATGATGGACAAGCCAATGGCTGACCACAGAGAGTAACGGCCACCGACCCAGTCCCAGAACTCAAACATGTTGGCAGTGTCGATACCGAATTCACCCACGGCTTTCGCATTAGTCGACAGCGCAGCAAAGTGTTTCGCTACGTGCTTGTTGTCGCCAGCCGTTGCCAGGAACCAGTCACGCGCACTGTGGGCGTTGGTCATGGTTTCCTGAGTGGTGAAGGTTTTAGACGCCACCAGGAACAGCGTGGTTTCCGGGTCAACTTTCTTCAGAACTTCAGCGATATGTGTGCCATCAACGTTGGACACAAAGTGCATGTTGAGGTGGTTTTTGTACGGACGCAGCGCTTCGGTCACCATGAATGGGCCGAGGTCTGAACCGCCGATACCGATGTTCACAACATCAGTGATCGCTTTGCCGGTGTAGCCTTTCCAGTTACCGCTAATAATGCTTTCGGAGAAGGTTTTCATCTTCTCAAGCACCGCGTTCACTTCTGGCATGACATCTTTGCCATCAACGACGATTGGCGTGTTGCTACGGTTACGCAGCGCAACGTGCAGCACAGCACGGTCTTCAGTACGGTTAATCTTCTCACCAGAGAACATGGACTTGATTGCACCTTGCAAATCAGTCTCTTTCGCCAACGCCTGCAGCTTAGTCAGGGTTTCTTCAGTGATGAGGTTTTTGGAGTAATCCACCAGCATTGAATCGTCGAACGTGGCAGAGAATTTAGCAAAACGGTCGGCATCCTGCGCAAAAAGCTCAGCGATAGTGACATCTTTCATTTCGTCAAAATGCGCTTGCAAAGCCTGCCATGCAGCGGTCTGCGTTGGGTTGATATTTTTCATAGCGATACCCTTTTGATTTGAGAACTGTGACTGCGGTCAATTGTATATCCACAAAACGGGATTTGTGATGATTTTTCTACCCAAGCCCTGGGAATACCTTTTCAGATTATGTGCCAGCGAAAAAATCCTCAGTTCATTTTCAGCCCATAGATCGCGTTGGGAGCGCAACAGCGCAAGCAACGCGATTAAATGAATATTTTGGTTGTCTGGATTATTTAGAGAAAAATCTCGGTACAGTGCCAATTTCACGCCTAGGGAAGAATGAAAAACTACCGCAGTAGATGGACAAACGACACCGACCTTACCCCACACCCTAATGGCACGGGTACAGAATGAAAACTCTGCATCTTTCAGACGTTGACATCTGTCGCGTTACATTTTATTTGTATACGGCTACTTGCTCACTTGTGAGTAAGCCAGAAGAGGCGCGTCGCCCAGGTATCGTGTTTGAGGAGCCAATCCGCAGACGACACAGGAGGGGGAGCGACGCCGAGATAATATGCGTATGGCAGCGTATGTTATCGACTACAAGGGCTGAATCCCTTGGGTTGTCACCAGAAGCATTCGGTAGTCGGATGCTTATACCCGGACACATTGCGTTGTAATGTACAGACTCTGGGTAGACAAGGTGGGGCGCTTCTGGGTGTATCCGTAGTTCAGGTTTTCTTTTCTACGTCTGCCCCTTTCTCTTCCCCCCTTGTGCCAAGGCTGAAAAATTTAATGCCATTACTCCGGATTTATTCGAGTGCATCCAACAAAGATGCAGCCTGAAGAATGACGGATTGCTCCCTGACACGAGGTTGTAATGTCTTACCCACAAACCGTTATCGCCAAATTTGGCGGCACCAGCGTTGCTGATTACGACGCAATGAATCGCAGCGCCGACGTGGTGCTTGCCGATGAAAATGTTCGCGTAGTGGTACTTTCCGCTTCTGCGGGTATCACCAATTTGCTGGTTGCGCTGGCGCAAGGCCTGGAAGCGACGGAGCGTTTCGTTAAGCTTGATGCTATTCGCAAAATTCAATATGACATCGTCGAACGTCTGTCTCATCCGCAGATCATCCGCGAAGAAATTGAACGCCTGCTTGAAAACATCACCACCCTGGCTGAAGCGGCATCACTGGCGACTTCTACCGCGTTAACTGACGAACTGGTCAGCCACGGCGAATTAATGTCTACGCTGCTGTTTGTTGAGATCCTGCGTGAACGCAAAGTCGATGCACAATGGTTTGATATCCGCAAAATCATGCGTACCAACGACCGTTTTGGCCGCGCTGAACCTGATGTGGCGACATTAGCAGAGCTGGCAAGCCAGCAGCTTCAACCGCGTCTGGCACAATCCCTGGTGATTACTCAAGGCTTTATCGGTAGCGAAGCCAAAGGCCGCACCACCACGCTTGGCCGTGGCGGTAGCGACTATACTGCCGCACTGTTGGGTGAAGCGTTAAATGCCAGCCGTGTTGATATCTGGACTGACGTCCCGGGCATTTACACCACCGATCCACGCATGGTGCCCTCGGCAAAACGCATCGACAAAATCACATTTGAAGAAGCCGCTGAAATGGCAACATTCGGTGCAAAAGTCCTGCATCCAGCAACATTAATGCCTGCCGTTCGTCGTGATATCCCGGTGTTTGTCGGCTCCAGCAAAGATCCAAAAGCGGGTGGAACTCTCGTATGTAATGCAACCGACAATCCGCCGTTGTTCCGCGCTCTGGCTGTTCGCCGCAAACAAACCCTGGTGACACTGAATAGCTTGAGCATGTTGCACGCTCACGGTTTCCTCGCGGAAGTTTTCAATATTCTGGCGCACCACAATATTTCCGTCGATTTGATTACCACGTCCGAAGTCAGCATCGCGCTGACGCTGGACACCACGGGTTCAACATCGACAGATGAAAGCCTGCTGACCACGTCATTGCTGACTGAGCTTTCCTCGCTATGCCGTGTGGAAGTGGAAGAAAACCTCGCGTTGGTCGCTATCATCGGTAACAACCTGTCCAAAGCTTGTGGCGTGGGCAAAGAGGTGTTTGGCGTACTCGATCCGTTCAATATCCGTATGATTTGTTACGGCGCATCCAGCTATAACCTGTGCTTCCTGGTGCCTGGCGATGACGTTGAACAAGTCGTGAAAAAACTTCACCACAATCTGTTTGAATAATTTTTAAACTCATGAGATGAATACCAAATGCCGGGCTCGATCCCGGCATTTTTATAACCATAAAACAACACAACACTTGCAAGGATCTCAATATGCTCTCTGTATTCACCCGGCTGTTCCCGCTCTGGGCGGTGCTGCTGTCTGTACTCGCCTTCTATACTCCCGGCACGTTCACCCCCCTCGGCCCGTGGGTCAGCACGCTTTTGATGCTGATTATGTTTGGCATGGGCGTGCATCTACGGCTGGATGATTTTAAACGGGTGTTATCACGCCCTGCCCCTGTCGCGGCGGCAACGTTTTTGCACTATCTGATCATGCCACTGGCGGCCTGGGTCCTGGCGAAACTATTCAATATGCCACCTGATCTTTCCGCAGGGATGGTTCTGGTAGGCAGTGTGGCGAGTGGTACGGCATCAAACGTGATGATTTATCTGGCAAAAGGCGATGTGGCACTCTCGGTGACCATTTCCTCTGTGTCCACGCTGGTCGGGGTTTTTGCTACCCCATTACTGACACGTTTGTATGTCGATGCGGAAATCCAAGTGGATGTGATGGGTATGCTACTGAGCATCCTGAAAATCGTGGTGATCCCCATTGGCCTCGGTTTGATTTTACACCACCTCTTCCCGCGCCTTGTAAAGCGTGTCGAACCCTGGTTGCCCGCGTTTTCGATGCTGTGTATTCTGGCGATTATCAGTGCCGTGGTGGCCGGTTCAGCTTCGCATATCGCATCGGTTGGCCTGATGGTTATCATTGCGGTCATTCTGCATAACAGTATTGGGTTACTGAGCGGATATTGGGGCGGAAAACTCTTTGGCTTTGATGAGTCCACTTGTCGCACACTGGCAATTGAAGTGGGTATGCAGAACTCAGGCCTTGCGGCCGCTCTTGGCAAGATGTACTTCTCACCATTGGCAGCCCTTCCTGGCGCACTGTTCTCGGTGTGGCACAATCTGTCCGGCTCGCTTCTGGCAGGTTACTGGTCTGGCAAAACGATTGATGAAAACAAAGATAAGCAGTTGAAAAAGCGCCGCGCTTGATGCACTACTGATTTAGCAAAAAGCTCGGGAAACCGGGCTTTTTGCTTTTAACTCAGCGAAACGCTAACAAATTTGCCAATACAACTGTGCATATTTACCAACATATTCGGCTAACTTTGCGACCAGAAGCTGATTTTTACTGAGCTAGCGGGCACTTTGCTTTACACTGGAGGCCACTTCATAAGAGGCCGCAATGATGTCCACATCAAGACTGACACAGCAAGATATGACCGAAGCCGAGCAGCGCGAACTGAAAACGCGGCTAGACCGCGCACGCATCGCCCATGGTCGCCCCCTGACAAACTCAGAAATCAACCACGTTAAAAAAACCTATATCGACCAATTAATGGAAGCACGTGAACAGGCGGCTAAAAAAGTGCGCCAGATCAAAAAGCAAAAAGCGGCAAAACCAGATACATCTGCCACTTATTCCTGGTCTGCCAACAGCCATTCACGCGGAAAGCGCTAACCTAGCGCCCTTTCTTTTTGCGCCCTGGCTGAGCAAAGCGTTTGCGTGAAGCAAGCTCTGCCGGGGTTTTCGCGCTGCTCTTTGGCACTGCACTTACCGGTTTTTTTGCAACGGCGGGTTTGGCCTTTGGTTTTTTTGCAGGCTTCGCCTCTGAAGAAGAATTCTCAATCAGTTTAAACAGCTCGACCAACTCATCTTCGGTTAAATCGCGCCATTCACCCAGCGGTAGCCCTTTCATACTGACGTTCATAATGCGAGTACGTTCAAGCTTCGTCACTTCATAACCAAAGTGTTCGCACATACGGCGAATCTGCCGGTTAAGGCCTTGTACCAAGGTGATGCGAAACACAAACGGTGCTTCTTTCTTCACTTTGCATTTTTTGGTTACGGTGCCCAGCATCGGAACACCTGCGCCCATGCCACGAATGAACTCGTCAGTGACCGGTTTATTGACCGTAACGACGTACTCTTTTTCATGGTCATTCCCAGCACGCAGGATTTTATTCACCAGATCGCCATGGTTGGTGAGGAAAATCAGCCCCTGGGAGTCTTTATCTAAACGCCCAATAGGGAAAACGCGTTTGCTGTGGTTAACGAAATCGACAATGTTGTCCTTTTCGCCATCTTCGGTGGTACTCACGATACCCACAGGCTTGTTCAGCGCGATAAGAACCAGATCGTCTTCGTCACGGGGTTCAATGAGCTGACCATTAACCTTCACCACGTCTCCGGCAAATACCTGATCGCCAATCGCGGCGCGTTTGCCGTTGATAAAAACATTCCCTTGTTCGATGTAACGATCGGCATCACGACGGGAGCAGATACCGCTCTCGCTGATGTATTTGTTCAGTCGTATAGATGAATTGGTCAGCATGATTCCTCCGTAAAACCTGGAATATACCTTACCTGAGAGGCGATGCGAACAGGCAGAACACACATTGTCTGATTATCTCGAGGGATCTCGCAGAGCGAAAAAGTGGGTTGCGGCCCTCTTTCCAAGTTGATAACAACCCCATTGTGAAACGCCACCAAACGAATACTTTCAGATTTCGACTCTCTACCCTCAAAGTATTTTATAAACTACAATGTCAACAAAAGAGCTTATACAATCGACCTCATTCCAAAAATGGGTATTGAACCTCAAAGATAAACGAGCACGAACCGCCATCGCCGCTCGGCTTTACCGCCTTGCTAATGATTTACCTGGTGATGTTGCATCTGTTGGTGAAGGTATCAGTGAACTGAGAATTCACTATGGTCCCGGCTACCGTATCTATTACCGCCAGTATGACCATTCAATTCTGTTGATTCTTTGCGGCGGTAATAAGAGCTCTCAAACTAATGATATTGCCATTGCAAGAATGCTGGCGAAAACCTGGAAGGAACAAGAGGATGAGTGGAACATTTACAACATATGACCCAGCAGCAGCATTAGTTGATGATGAAGAAATTTCCTTTTTCATGGCCGATGCACTGGAAACCGGCGATGCCGCGTACATTGCCAAAGCACTAGGTATTGTGGCTCGAGCGAAAGGTATGGCATCCGTTGCCAGTGAAACCGGCTTATCACGCGAGCAGTTATACCGTTCGTTTAGTGAAGATGGAAATCCGACACTTAAAAGCACTCTCGCAGTGATGAAGGCGCTGGGGATTGAGTTGACCACTAAAGTTCCTCATTCCTGAGCCGGCACCTTCAATTCAGAAAGTGTCTTGTGCGTTAATATTCGTCGCGCTCATCATCGTCGGGCTGCTCAAGTACGCTGTACGCGACGGCGCAGAACAACGAGTTCAGACGCTTCATGTCCCCGAGTAAACCGAGGTGCAGCGAGCTGGTTTCGATACTCTGCACGTTTTGTTGATGCAGGCGATCAACGTGCGCATGTGAGAAACGACGATTCAGAATACGGAAACGATGTTTGTTACG
>NZ_DATERI010000055.1:0-16837 GCF_035271705.1 Buttiauxella sp. | reverse complement strand
CAGATTCGTCAGCTGGCAGGTATGCGTGGTCTGATGGCGAAGCCAGATGGCTCCATCATCGAAACGCCAATCACCGCGAACTTCCGTGAAGGTCTGAACGTACTCCAGTACTTCATCTCCACGCACGGTGCTCGTAAAGGTCTGGCGGATACCGCACTGAAAACTGCGAACTCCGGTTATCTGACGCGTCGTCTGGTTGACGTTGCACAGGATCTGGTTGTTACCGAAGACGATTGTGGCACCCTCGAAGGTATCACGATGACTCCGGTTATCGAAGGCGGCGACGTTAAAGAACCACTGCGTGATCGCGTATTGGGTCGTGTAACGGCTGAAGACGTGCTGAAACCTGGTACAGCAGATATCCTGGTAGCTCGTAACACCCTGCTGAATGAGCAATGGTGTGACCTGTTAGAAGTTAACTCTGTTGATAGCGTGAAAGTACGTTCCGTTGTAGGTTGCGCAACTGACTTTGGCGTATGTGCACACTGCTATGGTCGTGACCTGGCTCGTGGCCACATCATCAACAAAGGTGAAGCTATCGGGGTTATCGCGGCTCAGTCCATCGGTGAACCAGGTACTCAGCTGACGATGCGTACGTTCCACATCGGTGGTGCTGCATCTCGTTCTGCTGCTGAATCCAGCATTCAGGTTAAGAACAAAGGTAGCATCAAGCTCAGCAACGCGAAGTCTGTTGTGAACTCTGCCGGTAAACTGGTAGTGACTTCTCGTAACACTGAACTGAAACTGATCGACGAATTTGGTCGTACTAAAGAGAGCTATAAAGTTCCTTACGGTGCGGTAATGGGCAAAGGTGATGGCGAGCAGATTGCAGCGGGCGAGACCGTAGCAAACTGGGATCCGCACACCATGCCAGTCGTTTCCGAAGTAAGTGGTTTCATCCGCTTTACTGACATGGTCGACGGCCAGTCCATTACTCGTCAGACCGACGAACTGACAGGTCTTTCATCTCTGGTTGTTCTGGACTCTGCAGAACGTACCACGGGTGGTAAAGACTTGCGTCCAGCACTGAAAATTGTTGATGCCCAGGGCAATGACGTACTGATTCCTGGTACTGATATGTCTGCGCAGTACTTCCTGCCAGGTAAAGCGATTGTTCAGTTGGAAGATGGTACTCAGATTCACTCTGGTGACGCCCTGGCGCGTATTCCTCAGGAATCCAGTGGTACCAAGGACATCACCGGTGGTCTGCCACGCGTTGCTGACCTGTTCGAAGCACGTCGTCCGAAAGAGCCTGCGATCCTTGCTGAAATCAGCGGTATCATCTCATTCGGTAAAGAAACCAAAGGCAAACGCCGTCTGGTTATCTCTCCACTCGACGGCAGCGATGCTTACGAAGAGATGATTCCAAAATGGCGTCAGTTGAACGTGTTCGAAGGCGAACGTGTTGAACGTGGTGACGTTGTTTCCGATGGTCCAGAATCTCCGCATGACATCCTGCGTCTGCGTGGCGTGTATGCTGTGACTCGTTATATCACCAACGAAGTGCAGGAAGTTTATCGTCTGCAAGGCGTTAAGATTAACGATAAACACATCGAAGTCATCGTGCGTCAGATGTTACGTAAAGCAACTATCGTTAGCGCTGGTGGTTCTGACTTCCTGGAAGGTGAGCAGGCTGAATACTCTCGCGTCAAGATCGCTAACCGCGGACTGGAAGCGAACGGCAAGATTAACGTGACCTTCTCACGTGATCTGCTGGGTATCACCAAAGCCTCTCTGGCAACCGAGTCCTTCATCTCCGCGGCATCGTTCCAGGAGACAACTCGTGTGCTTACTGAAGCAGCTGTTGCGGGTAAACGTGACGAACTGCGCGGCCTGAAAGAGAACGTAATTGTGGGTCGTCTGATCCCAGCTGGTACCGGTTATGCGTACCACCAGGATCGTATGCGCCGTCGTGCAGCGGGCGAAGCGCCTGTTGTCCCTCAGGTTACTGCTGAAGATGCGACTGCCAGCCTGGCAGAGCTTCTGAATGCCGGTAGTCTGGGCGGTAACGACAACAATTAATCGTTAGAATCGCTAAAAACAAAAACCGCTCGAAAGAGCGGTTTTTTTATGTCTGAAATACATGAGAAATCAGTTAACTAAAGGCATGCGACGGTACAGTTCAATCATGTCTTCGGCTAAATCCTGAATCACCATCGCATTCATCAGGTGATCTTGCGAATGCACGGTAATCAAGTTAACGGGAAGTTTACCGGTGCCTTCATCTAACCCGATAAGCTGGGTCTGAATTTTGTGTGCATGTTTCACAAACTCACGAGATTCTTCCATCGCTTGTTGAGCTGCTGCGAAATCACCTTTACGTGCCATTTGCAGAGCTGTCAGTGCCTGGCTGCGTGCGCTGCCCGCATTAACCAACAATTCCATGATAATCGTTTCTAAATCTTCCACGTATTATGACTCCATCATTTTCAAAGCTTTTTCCAGTACGACATCACCTTTCATCATGCCGTAATCCATCATGTCGATAACAGCAACGGTTTTACCCATTGGTTCTGCAATCGCCTGGAGTTTTGCGTGTTCGTATTTAACTTGCGGGCCTAGCAGCACAATATCGGCGGTGTCGATATTGTCTTTGAATTCGGCAACCGGCACTGCCTTGATAGAGACTTCAATACCTTTCTTCTGAGCGGCATCCTTCATACGTTGGACCAAAATGCTAGTCGACATACCCGCTGCACAACACAAAACGATATTCTTCATAGATCTGCTCTCAGTGTCCGTTCGATATACAGATAATTATCCGTGACGCCTCGGTACAACAACCGCTTTACGATGATTGTGTGTGAGGTATCACAAAAGAAACTCGTATGAGCTGAAACCGGTTACATATCGCGTTTCCCTCGAGGTTATCTTGACTCACTAAAACGAGGCTCTCCCCAGAAAACTGTCCCAATCCTTCCAGACCGGCTGCAAGCCTGAACGTGTTAAGGCGGCAGCGACTTCCATTGGTGTTCGTCCATCGTGCGGCGCAAACTGTTCAAGCTCGGGATGATTATCGGCATAACCGCCTGGTTGAGTTTTAGAAAATGCGCTGACGTTATTAATAGCGAGCGGAATCATATGGTCACGGAACCAGGGTGATTCGCGCGTAGAAAGCGAAAGCTCCACATCGGGCGACAGCAGACGAAACGCGCATATCACCTGCACCAATTGGCTTTCGGTCATAATTGATGCTGGCTCAACGCCGCCTGTACAGGGACGTAAACGCGGAAATGAAATCGAATAGCGGCTTTGCCAGTAGTTTTTCTGCAGCCACAGCAAGTGCTCAGCCACCATAAAACAGTCGGTACGCCAGCTGTCAGACAGGCCAATCAACGCACCAAGACCGATTTTGTCTATCCCGGCACGACCCAGCCTATCGGGTGTTTCCAGGCGCCAGAAGAAATCCTGTTTGTTGCCGCGTAGATGATGCTGGGCGTATACCACCTGATGGTAGGTTTCCTGATAAACCATGACACCATCCAGCCCGAGCGTTTTCAGTTCGACGTACTCTTGTTCTGCCAGCGGTTGTACTTCCATTTGTAGCGAGCTGAACTGTCGGCGAATTGCAGGAAGATGCTGACGAAAATAGTCCATTCCCACTTTGGTCTGGTGCTCACCGGTCACCAACAGCAAATGCTCAAAGCCCAGTTTGCGAATCGCCTCGCACTCTCGTTCAATCTCTTGCTCATCCAGTGTTTTACGTTTGAGCTTGTTACTCATCGAAAAACCACAGTACGTGCAGTCGTTGGCACATAGATTCGAGAGATAAAGCGGTACGTAAAAACTCACGGTGTTGCCAAAGCGTTGGCGAGTTAATTGCTGGGCCTGCTGCGCGAGGGGGTCGAGATAATGGCTGGCTGCGGGAGAAAGCAGTGCCATAAGGTCATCGCGGGTTATTTTGTGACTGCTCAACGCTCGCTCTACATCAAGTGCTGTCTTGCTGTTGATGCGCAAAGTGATGTCATCCCAGTCCAGTTCGCGCCAGCGGTCAGTGAAGGTTCGGGCCATTACTCGCCCTCCTGACTGAATTGCAGGAACTGTGTTAATGGGCTGGATGCTTGAGCCTGCTGGTGGCGAGCGCCTAAGCCTGACTGAAACGCTAGTGTTCCCGCTTCAACCGCTAGTCGGAATGCCTGCGCCATCTGCACCGGACTACGCGCCACCGCAATGGCTGTGTTAACCAGCACAGCACTAGCGCCCATTTCCAGTGCTTGTGCTGCATGGCTCGGCGCACCGATTCCCGCATCAACCACCACGGGCACTTGGGCCTGGTCGATAATAATTTCCAAAAAAGCGCGGGTCTGTAAGCCCTGATTAGAGCCAATGGGTGCACCGAGTGGCATGACTGCGGCGCATCCTGCTTCTTCAAGTCGTTTGCACAAAACCGGATCGGCACCGCAATAAGGCAAAACAACAAAGCCTAATTTTACGAGTTTCTCTGCTGCTTTTAGTGTTTCAATCGGGTCAGGTAGGAGATAGCGAGCATCCGGATGAATTTCCAGTTTTACCCAGTGAGTACCTAACGCTTCACGCGCCAGTTGCGCGGAAAAAATAGCTTCTTCAGCGTTTTTTGCTCCAGAGGTATTCGGCAGCAGTTGCACGTCAGCCTCGAGAAGAGGAGCGAGAATCGCATCGTTATGATTACGTAAATCGACGCGTTTCATCGCCATGGTGACTAATTGAGAACCCGAGGCGCGAATTGCGTCGACCATGACCTGCGGTGAGGCGAATTTTCCCGTGCCAGTAAACAGGCGCGACGAGAAAGTTTTATCGGCAATTTTTAGCAAGTTAACCCCCAGCAATGGCCTGAAAAAGTAAGATATGGTCGCCATCATTCAGTAAATGCGCTTCCCATTGCTCGCGAGGAACAATGGTGTGGTTGAGAGCAAGTGCTATCCCAGGCTTCATCAGGCACAGTTGCGTGAGCAGATTTGCCAGCGTCAGGTTATCCGGGCATTCCATGGGTTCATCGTTAAACTGAATGTGCATTTTGCCCTCCGCAGACCGGGCATTCTTTGGCCTTTTGCATGGTGAGGGAACGCCAGCTATGTTGGCGGGCATCAAACAGACGTAAAACACCGGTAGCTGGAGCCATCCCGCTAAGCACTTTTATTGCCTCAAGTGCCTGCAAAGTTCCCATCACGCCGACTACTGGGCCAATAATCCCTGCTGTTCGGCAATTACGTTCTGGTTCGTGTTCATCGGGCCAAACACAACGATAACAACCGTTGTCCCAGGGGGGCGTAAGGACCATGAGTTGCCCGCCAAATCCTACCGCGCTGGCGGAAATCAGCGGTTTTCCATGTGCGACGCAGGCGGCGTTGACTGCCTGGCGCGTCGCCATATTGTCGCTACAATCGAGTACCAGATCGACGCGGCTCACGGTGTTAACCAGCAAATTTCCCTCAAGACGTTCACTGATAATTTGCAGGTTAATTTCAGGATTGAGTTGCTGAAGGTGGCGCTGGGCAGCCCGCGACTTAGACTGGTCGAGATCATGCGAGGTAAACAGAATCTGACGTTGTAAATTGCTGAGATGCACAATGTCATCGTCAGCAAGAATCAGTCTGCCGACACCTGCTGCAGCCAGATACAACGCCACTGGGGAGCCTAATCCACCGAGTCCGACAATTAACACTTTGCTGGCGAGTAGCTTTTTCTGCCCTTCGAGTGCGATGTCTTCAAGCAGTAACTGGCGGCTGTAACGCATGAAATCAGTATCATTCATCGCCAACCCCCACCAATGACAGTAACTGTGCGGTAGCCGCTCGCCAGTCAGGAGCCTGAGTAATTGCACTAACCACGGCAACACTTCCCACACCTGTTGCGAGCACTGAAGGAACGCGTTCAATGCTAATCCCACCAATGGCTACGGTGGGGTAATCGCCTAGTGTTTTGATGTGTTTCGCAAGCTGTGTGAGTCCCTGCGGGGAAGATGGCATCAGTTTGGTATTGGTGGGAAAGACATGGCCCAATGCGATGTAAGAAGGGCGCGCCCCGAGGGCGTGCTCCATTTCCATTTTGTCATGCGTAGAAAGTCCGAGGCGTAAACCCGCATCGCGGATGGCATCCAGATTTGCTACATTCATATCTTCCTGGCCCAAATGCACGCCGTAAGCGCGGTGTTTTATCGCAAGCTTCCAGTAATCATTGATAAACAGACGTGCTTCATATCGCCTGCCAAGAGTGATGACAGCGGATATGTCAGCTTCGACCTCTTCATCACGTTTGTCTTTGATGCGCAGTTGAATCGTGCGCACGCCAGCATCCAGCAAGCGGTGAACCCATTCAACGCTATCAACCACCGGATACAAACCCAGACGTTGCGGAACAGGGGGAAATGCGGGCTGGTTCATTACACTTCCTCCTGGCGCAGGTAAATTTCGCCACCTTTCGCGCGGAACGACTGCGACAACTCTTCCATGCCGACTTCAATGGCTTGTTTGGCGGCGAAATCGCGGACTTCTTGAGAGATTTTCATTGAGCAGAATTTTGGCCCGCACATCGAGCAGAAATGCGCGACTTTGCCGGATTCCTGCGGCAGCGTTTCATCGTGATAGGCACGAGCAGTGAAGGGGTCGAGCGCCAGGTTAAATTGATCTTCCCAACGGAACTCGAAGCGCGCTTTTGACATGGCGTTATCGCGGATTTGTGCACCAGGGTGGCCCTTAGCCAGGTCTGCGGCATGAGCCGCAATTTTGTAGGTAATCAGCCCCTGTTTCACATCTTCTTTATTTGGCAGGCCGAGGTGCTCTTTTGGCGTGACGTAACAGAGCATTGCGCAGCCAAACCAGCCGATCATTGCCGCGCCAATTCCCGAAGTGAAATGGTCGTAACCCGGTGCGATATCGGTAGTGAGCGGGCCGAGGGTATAAAACGGTGCTTCGTGGCAGTGCTCAAGTTCTTCAGTCATATTGCGACGAATCATCTGCATCGGCACATGTCCCGGGCCTTCGATCATCACTTGTACGTCGTATTCCCAGGCAATTTTGGTCAACTCACCCAGCGTATGCAGTTCAGAGAATTGCGCTTCATCGTTAGCATCCTGAATGGAACCAGGGCGTAGGCCATCGCCTAAAGAGAGTGAAACGTCGTAGGCCGCGCAGATTTCACATATTTCGCGGAAATGTTCGTAGAGGAAGTTTTCCTGATGATGCGACAGGCACCATTTCGCCATAATTGAGCCACCGCGCGAGACAATTCCGGTGAGGCGTTTCGCGGTCATCGGCACATAACGCAGTAACACGCCGGCATGAATGGTGAAGTAGTCTACACCTTGCTCGGCTTGTTCCAGCAGTGTGTCGCGGAACATTTCCCAGGTCAGGTCTTCGGCGATACCGTTTACTTTTTCCAGTGCCTGATAGATGGGTACTGTGCCAATCGGCACTGGGCTGTTACGCAAAATCCATTCGCGGGTTTCGTGGATATAGCGCCCCGTGGAAAGGTCCATTACCGTGTCTGCACCCCAGCGCGTTGACCAGACCAGTTTTTCTACTTCTTCTTCAATGGAGGAAGTGACCGCCGAGTTACCGATATTGGCGTTTACTTTGACGAGGAAATTACGCCCGATAATCATCGGTTCGGATTCCGGATGGTTAATGTTGGCGGGGATAATCGCGCGTCCCGCCGCGACTTCGTCACGCACAAATTCAGCGGTGATATTCTCAGGCAAGCGAGCGCCGAAACTTTGCCCCGCATGCTGGTGGCGTAACACTTCATCACGGATTCTCTCGCGTCCCATATTTTCACGGATCGCAATGAACTCCATTTCTGGCGTCACTATCCCTTTACGTGCGTAGTGCAGTTGCGTGACCGTTTTCCCCATCCTGGCGCGCTTAGGTGTGAGTTGTGTTTCAAAACGCAATTCATCCAGGCCATCATCGTCAAGGCGTTCTTTGGTGTAGGCAGAACTGCGGTCAGCGAGGGTTTTGCAGTCATCACGCTCGGCAATCCAGTTGGCGCGGAGGGGGGAAAGCCCGCGCAGTACGTCAATTCTGACAGCCGGATCGCCATAGGCACCAGAGGTGTCATAAACGGGGATGGCGTCGTTAGGTGTAAATTGTGGATTGTCTTTGCTACCGGTGGCGGTTGGGCTCAATTGGATTTCGCGCATTGGCACGCGGATATCCTCGCGAGAGCCGGTGAGATAAATACGCTGAGAGTTGGGGAAAGCGGTGCCTTCCAGGGTATTGATAAAATGCTGGGCTGCGGCGCGCTGCTCGCGGCGGTTTGGTTTTTTTTCAGTAGTAGACATAGCTCATTCCAGTTGTTATCAGGAAGTGGCTTGTCAGAACAACGGAGGAGTAATGAATGTGAGCCGCCCGCGCACGGGTGAACCCAAAAGCAGAATTACTCTTGTTCCCTTCGCAGGTATTAGCCTGATCAGGTTCCGCGGATCCCGAATTAACGGTCTCAGCCGGTGCTTACGCACTCGGCACTCCGACAAGAAGATCTCCTGCATCTTTCAGGCCCCAGCGGCAAGAGTTGCCTGGCTGAGACCTGAATGATTCAGGAAAGATGTAACCTACTCGTTAACAGCGCAGAACTCAAGCGGGGCGTGCAATGCCATCAGTATCACGAGCGCTGTCATTTAAATCGTGGTCGTACGCCAACAAAATGAGTTTATCTTCCAGTGAAAAACGTGACTCCAGCGCTTCACCGATACCGGATAACGCGTTCTGGAACTCAATATAGTTGTCATCATCGATTGCACTTTCTAGATGCGAATCGTAGAAATTCATGATTTTCTGGGTGTTGGCTTCAAGCTGTGAGTAAAGGTGAGTAGCGGCTAAATGTGGGCTACTGCCTTCCATTTCACTGATAATACGTTCATAAATATTGAAATGGCCGGATGAAAGATAATCCACCAGGTTGTGGCAAAAATTATCCAGAGCCTTTTCATCGAGCGCAGTATGGGATTCCTTGTTAGGTTTGATCCCAACCATATTGTAATAAGCCACCAATAAATGTTTGCGGGCATGGAGCCATTGGTCGATTAACTCATTACTACCACCAACGCGCTCAGTCAGACTCTCTAACTGGTTAAGCATGATTGACTCCGTGAGTTATATACTCGTCATACTTCGAAATACAGGCATCAGTCCTGCGACTCGGAAGGTTGAGAGTAAAATGTAATGCAAACTTACCAAAATTGTAGTGACCATTTGTTTATACCAGCGAACTCGGGGATGTGCACCAGGTTATGGAACGTGTAATTCAAAAGTTAGATCATGGCTGGTTTATCGTCAGTCATGAGCAAAAATTGTGGTTGCCAAAAGGTGAGCTGCCTCACGGAGTGGCACAAGATTTTCAACTCGATGGCGCCGTGGGGATGCCTATCGGCGACTGGGAAAATGAACCGGTATGGCTTGTGCGACAAAATCGCCGAGTGGATATGGGCTCCGTGCGCCAGGTCATCGACCAGGATGTGGGTTTGTTCCAGCTTGCCGGTCGCGGTGTGCAATTAGCTGAGTTTTATCGCTCGCACAAATTCTGCGGTTACTGCGGGCATGAAATGCACGTCAGCAAAACCGAATGGGCGATGTTGTGTGGCCACTGCCGCGAACGTTACTACCCACAAATCTCACCGTGCATCATTGTGGCGATTCGCCGTGACGACCATATCCTGCTTGCCCAACATACGCGCCATCGCAACGGGATTTACACCGTACTGGCGGGGTTTGTCGAAGTAGGGGAAACCCTCGAACAAGCGGTGGCACGGGAAGTCATGGAAGAGAGCAGTATTTGCGTGAAAAACTTGCGCTATGTGACTTCGCAGCCCTGGCCGTTCCCGCAATCACTGATGACCGCATTCATGGCTGAATACCACAGTGGTGAGATTCAAATCGACCCGAAAGAGTTACTCGATGCGGGTTGGTATCGCTACGACCAATTGCCGTTATTGCCGCCACCTGGCACCGTTGCGCGCCGTTTGATTGAAGACACTGTCGCCCTGTGTCGAGCAGAGTATGAATGATAAACTGGCGTGATACAGCCAAAGGATATTAAAAATGACTGAACTGAAGAACGACCGTTACCTGCGGGCGCTACAACGCCAACCTGTAGATACCACGCCAGTATGGATGATGAGGCAGGCAGGTCGTTACTTGCCAGAATACAAAGCGACGCGTGCGCAGGCCGGTGATTTTATGTCACTGTGCAAGAATGCGGAGTTGGCTTGCGAGGTGACTCTGCAACCGCTGCGCCGCTACCCGCTGGATGCGGCGATTCTCTTCTCCGACATTCTTACCGTTCCAGACGCGATGGGCCTGGGTCTTTATTTTGAAGCCGGTGAGGGCCCACGTTTTCGCTCGCCGATTACCAGCCGTGCCGATGTAGAAAAGCTGCCAATTCCTGATCCGGAAGATGAACTGGGTTATGTGATGAATGCGGTGCGCACCATTCGCCGTGAATTAAAAGGCGAAGTGCCGCTGATTGGTTTTACCGGCAGCCCGTGGACGCTGGCGACTTACATGGTCGAAGGTGGCAGTAGCAAAGCGTTTACTGTTATCAAAAAGATGATGTATGCCGATCCTCAAGCGCTGCATCTGTTGCTCGATAAGCTGGCGCAAAGCGTCACGCTATATCTGAATGCACAAATCAAAGCGGGCGCGCAATCGGTCATGATTTTTGATACCTGGGGCGGTGTGCTGACCGGGCGTGATTATCAGCAATTCTCGCTCTACTACATGCATAAAATTATCGATGGCCTGCTGCGTGAAAATGAAGGCCGTCGTGTCCCGGTGACCATGTTTACCAAAGGTGGTGGGCAGTGGCTGGAAGCAATGGCTGAAACGGGTTGTGATGCGCTGGGACTAGACTGGACAACCGACATTGCCGACGCTCGCCGTCGTGTGGGCCATAAAGTTGCACTCCAGGGCAATATGGACCCGTCTATGTTATATGCACAGCCTGCGCGCATCGAAGAAGAAGTGGCAACCATTCTGGCCGGATTTGGCAAAGGGGAAGGCCACGTATTTAACCTCGGCCATGGTATTCACCAGGATGTTCCGCCAGAACATGCGGGTGCGTTTGTGGAAGCGGTACATCGTTTATCGAAACCGTATCACCAATAGCCGTATTTTCAGTAAAGAACGGGAGAGGGAATGGATCTGGCCAGTCTACGTGAACAGCAGATCGAATTGGCTTCGCAGGTCTGCCGCGAGGATCGCTTTGATCAAAATCCTCCCCGGTTAATCGCCGGGGCTGACGTGGGTTTTGAGCAGGGTGGCGACGTTACGCGTGCCGCCATCGTATTGCTGGCGTATCCTTCCCTCGAATTAGTTGAATATCAGGTGGCACGTGTCGCCACTACCATGCCTTATATCCCCGGGTTTCTTTCCTTTCGCGAATATCCCGCGCTGTTAGCTGCATGGGAATTGTTGTCGCAAAAACCTGATTTGTTGTTCGTAGACGGCCACGGTATTTCGCATCCACGTCGTCTGGGTGTTGCCAGTCATTTTGGCTTGCTGGTGGACGTACCAACGATTGGCGTTGCCAAAAAACGGCTGTGTGGGCGATTTGACCCTTTGTCTGAAGAACCCGGTGCCTGCCAATTGCTGATTGATAAAGGTGAACCTCTTGCTTCGGTGCTACGTAGCAAGAAGCGCTGTAACCCGTTATTTATCTCGACAGGTCATCGTGTGAGTCTGGATAGCGCATTGCTATGGGTCAATCGCTGTCTGAGAGGCTACCGTTTACCGGAACCGACTCGCTGGGCAGATGCCGTGGCTTCGGGTCGTCCGGCTTTCACTCGGTGGCAAGCAATTCAAGGGTGATTAAGGTAAACTGCCACTAATATTCCGTCTTTGAGACATCGCTATGTTACAAAACCCAATCCATCTGCGCATGGAGAAACTGGAAAGCTGGCAGCATGTCACTTTCATGGCTTCTCTATGCGAACGTATGTACCCGAATTACGCCATGTTCTGCCAGCAGACTGAATTTGGTGATCCTCAACTGTATCGCCGTATTCTCGATTTGATTTGGGAAACATTGACGGTCAAAGATGCCAAAGTTAACTTTGATAGCCAACTCGAGAAATTCGAAGAAGGCATCCCTGCTGCTGACGACTACGATATTTACGGCGTCTACCCAGCTATCGATGCTTGCGTTGCATTGAGCGAATTACTTCATTCACGTCTTTCAGGGGAAACTCTGGAGCATGCTATTGAAGTCAGCATGGCATCCATTACGACAGTTGCCATGTTAGAAATGACTCAAGCTGGCCGCGAAATGACCGATGAAGAGCTAAGAGAAAACCCTGCTGTTGAAGAAGAATGGGATATTCAGTGGGAGATTTTTCGACTGTTGGCGGACTGTGAAGAACGCGACATTGAGTTGATCAAAGGGCTCCGTGCGGACTTGCGCGAGGCGGGCAGCAGCAATATTGGTATAATTTTTCAGCAGTAAGACAGTAAAACGTGACTTACTGTCCGAATTGTCACCCTTGAAGGCTTCCAATTAGCCCCCCGTCTGGTCTACATTTGTGGGGCGAAAAATAGTGGCTATCGGTGCGTGTATGCAGGAGAGTGCTTTTTTGGCATTTCCGTCGCACTCGATGCTTAGCAAGCGATAAACACATTGTAAGGATAACTTATGAACAAGACTCAACTGATTGATGTAATTGCTGACAAGGCTGACCTGTCCAAAGTACAGGCTAAAGCGGCTCTGGAATCCACTCTGGCTGCAATTACTGAGTCTCTGAAAGAAGGTGATGCTGTACAACTGGTTGGTTTCGGTACCTTCAAGGTAAACCACCGTGCTGAGCGCACTGGCCGCAACCCACAGACCGGTAATGAAATCAAAATCGCCGCAGCTAACGTGCCGGCATTTGTTTCAGGCAAAGCACTGAAAGACGCTGTTAAGTAATTTAACCAGTGTCAGTGAACAGTTTTAGCAGGGGGGCGTTTTCGCCCCTTTTGTTTGTCTGGCGTCCTCTGGCCGTTCTGACAGGCACATTGCTGTTAATGGCATGCAGCAGCAAGCCTCCTCTCCCGCCATTTACAGCGAGCGGCTATATTGCTGATCAAGGTGTTGTGCGCATTTGGCGTAAAGACAACAGTGATGACGGCACTATTCGCATGCTTACGGCATTCAGCCCGAGGCAGACGGGTGCAACGACCACAAGTGATTACCGGTGGCTGGGTGAGCAACTCATTTCTATTGAAATGACAATTTTGAGTGAATCGTCAGAGCACATCAAAGTGCGTTTTGATGATTACGGCGAACTGAGCTTTATGCAACGCGAAGTAGGCGGTCAAAAACAGCAACTCTCCAATGACCAAATCGCCTTGTATCAATATCAGGCGAGCCAGATGAAAGCCACAAGCGAAGCATTGCGTATTGGGCGTGTTGTTTTGCGACAAGGGCGTTGGCACAACAATGGTACAGTGACGACCTGCGAAGGCGAGACTTTCGAACCTAAACTCGACAGCGTGGCGCTAAGCCATATTGCGAATCGACAACAACACTCATCGATGGATGTCGGTATCGCCTGGCTGGAAGCTCCTGAAGGTTCACAGCTGTTACTGGTAGCGAACCAGGACTTCTGTAGTTGGCAACCGAAGCCTGCGACATTCAGATAAAAAAACCGCCACGAGGGCGGTTTTTAAGAAAACTTCGGTTATTACTTCGCGTTTTCACGCTCAATGGCGCGATAGCCAATATCTGAGCGGCTAAAACTGCCATCCCAGTGGATATCCTTCATTAGCTCATAAGCACGCTGCTGCGCAAGTGCTACGGTATCGCCTAATGCGGTCACACATAACACGCGCCCGCCATTTGTCACCACCATATCGTCTTCACGCAGACGGGTTCCGGCGTGGAACACTTTGCCATCCGCCACTTCTTCCAGCGGTAGGCCGTGAATGACATCACCATTACGATAATCCGCAGGATAACCCCCAGCCGCCATGACTACACCCAGCGATGGACGCTCGTCCCACTTTGAGGTGGTCTCATTGAGCTTACCGTCACAGGCGGCGAGGCACATTTCAACCAGGTCAGATTGCAGACGCAACATAATAGGTTGGGTTTCCGGATCACCGAAGCGGCAGTTAAATTCGATAACTTTTGGATTGCCTTGCTTATCGATCATCAACCCGGCATACAGGAAACCCGTGTAAGTATTCCCTTCTGCCGCCATACCGCGCACGGTTGGCCAGATAACCAAATCCATTGCGCGCTGGTGGACTTCATCAGTGACAACGGGAGCAGGAGAGTACGCACCCATTCCACCCGTGTTCGGGCCGCTATCGCCATCCCCAACACGTTTATGGTCCTGGCTGGTGGCCATTGGCAACACATTCTCACCGTCGACCATGACGATGAAGCTAGCTTCTTCGCCATCAAGAAACTCTTCCACCACGATGCGATGACCGGCGTCGCCAAAGGCGTTACCCGCCAGCATATCGTTTACTGCGGCTTCCGCTTCTTCAAGCGTCATCGCAACAATCACGCCTTTACCTGCGGCCAGGCCATCGGCCTTAATCACAATCGGTGCGCCTTTTTCGCGCACGTAAGCTAGCGCAGGCTCAACTTCGGTGAAGTTTTGGTACTCACCGGTCGGGATTTTATGGCGAGCCAGGAAATCCTTAGTGAAGGCTTTAGAGCCTTCTAATTGTGCAGCACCCTGAGTTGGGCCAAAGATTTTCAGACCTGCCGCGCGGAACGCATCCACTACGCCAATCACCAGTGGTGCTTCTGGGCCAACAATCGTCAGATCGATTTTTTCATTTTGCGCAAAGCTTAACAGGGCTGGGATATCAGTTGGGTTAATCGCCACGTTCTGCAAAGCGGGTTCCAGCGCTGTACCGGCATTGCCTGGTGCGACAAATACAGTGCGTACTAATGGTGACTGCGACGCTTTCCAGGCCAGCGCGTGTTCGCGCCCGCCATTACCAATCACTAATACTTTCATTTATAGACGCTCCAGAATTAATGGCGGAAGTGGCGCATGTCAGTAAAGATCATTGCGATCCCATGTTCGTCAGCCGCGGCGATCACTTCGTCATCGCGGATTGAACCACCAGGCTGGATTACACAACTCACGCCAACTGCTGCTGCGGCATCGATACCATCGCGGAACGGGAAGAACGCATCGGATGCCATCGCGGAGCCTTTCACTTCCAGGCCTTCATCGCTTGCTTTAATACCGGCAATTTTTGCGGAGTAAACGCGGCTCATCTGACCGGCACCTATACCAATAGTCATATTCTCACGGGCATAGACGATAGCATTGGACTTGACGAACTTCGCGACTTTCCAGCAGAACAGCGCATCACGCAGTTCTTGCTCGGAAGGTTGACGCTTGCTGACTACGCGCAGGTCGGATGCGGTTACCATCCCCAGGTCGCGGTCTTGTACCAACAGGCCGCCATTTACACGTTTGAAATCCAGACCTGAAACGCGCTGTTGCCACTGGCCGCAAGTCAGTACGCGAACGTTTTGTTTCGCAGCGGTAATCTTCAGAGCTTCTTCACTTGCTGAAGGGGCAATAATCACTTCTACAAACTGGCGGGAGATAATGGCCTGAGCTGTTTCGGCATCCAGTTCACGGTTAAACGCGATGATGCCGCCGAATGCGGAAGTTGGGTCGGTTTTGTAAGCGCGATCGTAAGCATCTAATAAGGAATCGCTGACAGCTACACCGCAAGGGTTAGCATGCTTCACGATAACGCAGGCAGGCTCGCTAAACTCTTTTACACATTCCAGCGCTGCATCGGTATCAGCAATGTTGTTATAAGAAAGCGCTTTGCCCTGAACTTGAGTTGCGGTAGCGACGGATGCTTCTTTAATTTCTTCTTCTATATAGAAGGCTGCTTGCTGGTGGCTGTTTTCACCGTAACGCATATCCTGCTTCTTAATGAAGTTCAGGTTTAGCGTGCGAGGGAAACGACCGGAAGGCTCTTTGCTCTCACCATGATAAGCAGGAACCAGGCTACCAAAGTAGTTGGCGATCATGCTGTCGTAAGCGGCGGTGTGCTCGAAAGCTTTAATCGCCAGATCGAAACGGGTCTCTAAAGTGAGGGAGCCTTCATTACTATCCAGCTCGGCGATAATCGCCTGGTAGTCGCTACTCTTTACTACGATTGCCACATCTTTATGGTTCTTCGCAGCGGAGCGCACCATGGTCGGGCCGCCGATATCAATATTCTCTACCGCATCTTCCAGAGAGCAGCCTTCACGGGCAACAGTCTGAGCAAATGGATAGAGATTGACGACAACCATATCAATTGGAGAGATGGCGTGTTGTTCCATGATGGCATCATCTTGGCCGCGACGACCCAGAATGCCGCCGTGGACTTTTGGATGCAGGGTTTTGACGCGTCCATCCATCATCTCCGGGAAACCGGTGTAGTCAGAGACTTCGGTTACCGGCAGGCCAGCATCAGCCAGCAGACGAGCGGTTCCGCCTGTAGAAAGCAACGCTACACCACGTTGGGATAGCGCCTGGGCGAATTCGACGATACCGGCTTTGTCAGAAACACTGAGCAGAGCGCGGCGTACAGGACGACGTTGTTGCATGGTTTGATCCCTTAGCTTTGGTTCGCATATAGAAGAGCGTTAGCTGAATTTTAGTTATTTCCCCTAAAACTCAGCTAACGCCCCAAAACGGGGCGTCCTTTTAATGCGGGTGCATTGTAGCGAAAACGTTTGCGTCGCGCTCGCAAAATTTGGGTTCTTATCACTATTGTGGATAACTTTGTGTACAACTGCGTATAAGGCGGGGTTTTGCTGGGGATTGCAGCAGTCAGTCAAATTTGTGCAAATCTGGGGTTGCAGCCTCGGCAGAACTCCCTATAATGCGCCTCCATCGACACGGAACATGTGA
>NZ_DATERI010000054.1:0-50591 GCF_035271705.1 Buttiauxella sp. | reverse complement strand
CAGAACAACAAAGTTTTCGCCTTCTTTAACCAGACCCATCGCAATACCGGCTACAGCGGCTTTGATTGGCACGCCTGCATCCATCAGTGCCAGAGAAGCACCACATACGGAAGCCATGGAAGAAGAACCGTTAGATTCGGTAATTTCAGACACTACACGCACAGTGTACGGGAAGCGGTCAGCTTCTGGCATAACAGCCAGTACGCCACGCTTAGCCAGACGACCGTGACCAATCTCACGACGCTTCGGTGAACCGACCATGCCGGTTTCGCCTACGGAGTACGGAGGGAAGTTGTAGTGGAACAGGAAGTTGTCGGTACGTTCGCCCATCAACTCATCCAGATTCTGTGCATCACGAGCGGTACCCAGAGTGGCTGTAACCAGCGCCTGAGTTTCACCACGGGTGAACAGTGCAGAACCGTGAGTACGTGGCAGAACACCAGTTCGCACATCCAGACCACGGATCATGTCTTTTTCACGACCATCGATGCGCAGTTCACCCGCCAGGATGCGGCTACGAACAACGTTTTTCTCGATAGCGTGCAAGATGTCGCTGACTTCGCCAGCATCAATGGTGTCGTTTTCAGCTGACAGGGCAGCGTTAACGTCAGATTTGATGATGTCGACTTGTGCGTAACGTTCTTGCTTATCAGTAATACGGTAAGCATCGCTCAGGCGAGATTCAGCAAGTGCTGCAACACGCGCATTCAGCGCTTCGTTCACAGCTTCTGGCTGCCAGTCCCAACGTGGTTTGCCCGCTTCAGCAACCAGGGAGTTGATGTTCTGGATAACAATTTGCTGTTGTTCGTGGCCGAATACTACAGCACCCAGCATCTGGTCTTCGCTCAGCAGTTCAGCTTCGGATTCAACCATCAGCACAGCACCTTCGGTACCTGCAACAACCAGGTCCAGTTTGCTGGTTTTCAGTTCGTCAGCAGTCGGGTTCAGGACATACTGGTCATTGATATAACCAACACGTGCTGCACCAATTGGGCCATTGAATGGCATACCAGACAGGCTCAGAACTGCAGAAGCACCGATCATTGCAACGATATCTGGGTGAACCTGTGGGTTCACAGAAACTACAGTTGCGATAACCTGAACTTCGTTAACGAAGCCTTCCGGGAACAGTGGACGCACTGGGCGGTCAATCAGACGCGCGATCAGTGTTTCGCCTTCACTTGGACGGCCTTCACGACGGAAGAAGCTACCTGGGATACGACCAGCAGCGTAAGTACGCTCCTGATAGTTAACAGTCAGCGGGAAGAAGTCTTGACCTGATTTCGCTTTTTTCTGACCCACTACGGTCACGAATACAGCGGTGTCATCCATGCTTACCATTACTGCTGCGGTAGCCTGGCGAGCCATCATACCGGTCTCAATAGTGACCGTATGCTGACCGTATTGGAATTTACGGACAATCGGATTTAGCAAAATAATATCCTTAATATTCTTGGTAGCAGGTGATTGCACTTGCTCCGTTTAACCCGATCTCAATCGCATCCTCGCGACTAATGACAACCCTGACCCGCCCCTGCGGATAAAGCCTCTCATTAGCCGCGCGAACCTCTGCAATAAAGATCACACCCTGCAACAATACATTAGTTTCCATAGAATTGCTGCCATATGGTTGAAAAAAGGGGCCTTAAAAGGCCCCTTTTTCTGAAACTCGCAAGACTTAGCGACGCAGACCCAGACGCTCGATCAGGCCGGTGTAACGTGCTACATCTTTACGCTTCAGGTAGTCGAGCAGTTTACGACGCTGAGAAACCATACGCAGCAGACCACGACGGCTGTGGTGATCTTTTTTGTGCTCTGCAAAGTGACCTTGCAGGTGGTTAATCTGTGCAGTCAGCAGTGCAACCTGAACTTCGGTAGAACCGCTGTCGTTAGTACCACGACCAAACTCAGAAACGATTTTAGCTTTAGCTTCAACACTTAGAGACATTTTCAACTCCAAAATTATAGATAAAAAGAGAGAGTGCCGATCTCTAATTCAGCAACTCCAGTTCACATTCACACCACTGTAAAACAATGGTGGGAATGCTAAGCCGCGCCATTTTACCTGTAGCAACCTGTTATCGCAAGGCAACTACAAATGTCAGACGGGATACTCTACGACCAGACGACGGGGCGCTACACGTCCATCATCGTCAATTTCGGCCATACCGATAAATTTGCCGTCATCACCTTCGGTGACTCGGACGAGCCCTTCTGCTGGGCAACCAGACACTTGCACCGGTTGCCCATTCTTGAAGTAACCCGCAACAGCAGGTAGCAAATTCACGATTGGGAAATCCGAAGCAGGGCTGTCCATTGGCATCAGCAGTGGATCTAACAGCACAGATGGCTCAATACCTTGCTCTTGTGCTTGCTCAAGCAACGCATTCAATTGCTCAAGCGTCACCATGCGTTCAGCAGGATACTTGCTCACCGCCAGACGGCGCAGGAAAGTCACGTGGGCGCCACATCCGAGTTTCTCACCCAAATCATCGGTGATTGTTCGAATATATGTCCCTTTAGAGCAGTGAATTTCCAGTTCCAGTTCATTCCCTTCGTGGCGAATAAACAACAGTTCGTAGACGGTGATAGATCGTGCTTCACGCGGCACTTCAATACCCTGGCGCGCATACTCATAAAGCGGTTTGCCTTGATATTTCAGTGCGGAGTACATCGATGGGACTTGCTGAGTTTCGCCACGAAAACTCTCTAACGCCATTGCCAGTTCTTGTTCGGTAAAGGTGACCGGACGTTCCTGAACCACGGTGCCATCGGCATCAGAGGTATCAGTACGTTGCCCCAAGCGGGCAATAACACGGTAACGCTTATCTGAATCCAACAAGTAGCGCGAGAACTTCGTCGCTTCGCCGAGACAAATCGGCAGCATTCCCGTTGCAAGCGGGTCAAGCGCTCCGGTATGACCGGCACGGTTAGCGTTATAAATACGCTTAACTTTCTGCAATGCATCGTTAGAAGATAAGCCCTGAGGTTTATCTAACAACAGTACTCCGTGGATATCACGACCACGACGACGAGGACGACTCATTAATCCTCCTTGCTGTCATCCGTATCGTTTACACGGCGCTCATCATCGTTTCTGATGACGTTGGAAACCAAATTAGACATGCGCATGCCTTCAACTAACGAGTTGTCGTAGAAGAAGGTCAGTTCAGGCACGATACGCAGGCGCATTGCTTTACCCAGCAAAGAGCGAATGTAGCCAGATGCATCTTGCAGAACCTTGATGCCTTCTTTCACGGCTTGTTCGTCTTTATCGTTCAGGAACGTAACAAAAACTTTGGCATAAGCCAGATCGCGTGACACTTCGACACCAGAAACGGTCGTCATCATGCCCAGACGCGGGTCTTTAATTTCGCGTTGCAGGATGGTTGCGATCTCTTTCTGCAACTCCTGGGAAACACGCTGTGGGCGACCAAATTCTTTCGCCATAATAAATTCTCCATAAAATCGGGGGGCGCTCGGCCCCCCTAAAGATATTAGCTTTTGTCCGGCTGATATCAGGCGATAGTACGCTGGATTTCGATGATTTCGAAGACTTCGATAACATCACCAACACGTACATCGTTGTAGTTCTTCACGCCAATACCACATTCCATACCGTTACGAACTTCGTTTGCGTCATCTTTAAAGCGGCGCAGGGATTCCAGCTCGCCTTCATAGATAACCACGTTGTCGCGCAGTACACGGATTGGGTTGTGACGTTTGACCACACCTTCGGTAACCATACAACCTGCGATTGCACCAAATTTCGGTGATTTGAACACATCGCGAACTTCGGCCAGGCCGAGGATCTGTTGTTTCAGTTCCGGAGACAGCATACCGCTCATTGCCGCTTTCACTTCGTCGATCAGATGGTAGATGACGGAGTAGTAACGCAGATCCAGGCTTTCGGATTCAATGACGCGACGTGCAGATGCATCGGCACGGACGTTGAAGCCAACCAGGATAGCGTTAGACGCTGCAGCCAGTGTTGCGTCAGTCTCAGTGATACCGCCTACGCCAGAACCGATGATTTTAACTTTAACTTCATCAGTAGACAGTTTCAGCAAGGAATCGCTGATCGCTTCAACAGAACCCTGAACGTCGGCTTTCAGCACGATATTCACTTCGGACACTTCGCCTTCGGTCATGTTGGCGAACATGTTTTCCAGTTTAGATTTCTGCTGGCGAGCCAGTTTAACTTCACGGAATTTACCCTGACGATACAGAGCAACTTCGCGAGCTTTCTTCTCGTCACGAACAACGGTTACTTCGTCGCCCGCTGCCGGCACACCGGACAGACCCAGGATTTCAACAGGAATAGACGGACCTGCTTCTGCAACTTCACGACCCATTTCGTCACGCATTGCACGAACACGGCCATATTCAAAGCCACAAAGAACGATATCGCCTTTGTTCAGAGAACCTTCACGAACCAGAACAGTTGCTACCGGACCACGACCTTTATCCAGGAAGGATTCGATAACCACACCGCTTGCCATGCCTTCACGCATTGCTTTCAGTTCGAGAACTTCAGCTTGCAGCAGGATTGCATCCAGCAGTTCATCGATACCCGTACCTGCTTTAGCAGACACGTGGATGAACTGGCTTTCACCGCCCCACTCTTCTGGCATGATGCCGTACTGAGACAGTTCCTGCTTAACGCGGTCTGGATCAGCTTCTGGCTTATCGATTTTGTTTACCGCTACAACTACCGGCACCTGCGCCGCTTTCGCGTGCTGGATAGCTTCGATAGTTTGTGGCATTACGCCATCGTCTGCGGCAACAACCAGAACAACGATATCCGTCGCCTGAGCACCACGAGCACGCATAGAAGTAAACGCTGCGTGGCCCGGGGTATCCAGGAAGGTAACCATACCGTTATCAGTTTCTACGTGGTATGCACCGATATGCTGGGTAATACCACCCGCTTCGCCGGACGCAACTTTAGTAGAACGAATGTAGTCAAGCAAAGAGGTTTTACCGTGGTCAACGTGACCCATGATGGTAACAACCGGCGCACGTGATTCTGCAACTGCATCAGTATCACGATCGCTCATCAGCGCTTCTTCCAGCTCGTTCTCACGACGCAGGATAACTTTATGGCCCATCTCTTCGGCAACCAGCTGTGCGGTTTCCTGGTCGATGACCTGGTTAATGGTTGCCATAGCACCCAGTTTCATCATCGCTTTGATGACCTGAGAACCTTTAACAGCCATTTTGTTTGCCAGTTCTGCAACAGTAACGGTTTCGCCGATTACGACGTCACGGTTGACTGCCTGAACAGGCTTGTTGAAGCCTTGTTGCAGAGAACTTGGTTTACGCTTGCCTTTACCACCACGAACCGCAGCACGAGCTTCTTCACGGTCAGCTTTAGACTCGCCGTGTTTTCCACCTTTCTTCTGGCGTGGTGCTTTAGCTGTTGCAGTACGAGCACGAGTACGGCCTGCTTCAACTTCGCGGTCGTTTTCGTCTTCAGCCTGGCGCGCATGCTGAGAGGTGGTGACATGGTAATCTGATTTATCGTCTTCCACTTTCTCTTCTTCCGTCCACACACCTGCGTTAGCTTCAGCCATTTTACGGGCCTCTTCAGCTACACGACGGGCGTCTTCTTCTAACTTGCGACGGGCTTCTTCTTCTGCTTTACGCTTAAGCTCTGCAGCTTCGGCTTCACGGCGGGCTTTGTCGGCCTGTGCGCTTTTCGTCATATCGTCTTGGTTGCTCACTTTGTCTTTTTCCGCAGCTTCACGTTTCGCTTTATCAGCGGCTTCACGCTTAGCTTTCTCTTCAGCATCACGTTTAGCTTTTTCTTGCGCCTGACGATCAGCAGCTTCCTGCGCCTCACGTTGGGCTTGCTCTTCCGCTTCACGCAGCGCGAGTTCTTCCGCGGCAAGACGTTCAGTCTCTTGCGGATCACGTTTCACAAAGGTGCGCTTCTTGCGGACTTCGATTTGTACCGATTTACTTTTCCCACCGGTACCTGGAATATTTAAAGTACTGCGCGTTTTACGCTGTAATGTCAACTTATCTGGCGCAGAACCATGTTCACGGTTCAGGTGCGCCAGCAATGTTTGTTTTTCCTGGGCTGAGACAGAATCATCAGCAGCCTTAGGGATCCCTGCATCAGCAAATTGCTGTACCAGGCGGTCCACGGAGGTCTGAATCTCTGCGGCCAGCGCTTTTACGGTTACATCTGTCATGCTGTTCCTTCCTGCTACAGTTTATTACGCTTCGCCGCCAAACCAGCAGATATTGCGAGCAGCCATAATCAACTCACCGGCCTTCTCGTTGGTTAAACCTTCAATATCTGACAGATCGTCGACACCTTGCTCAGCCAGGTCTTCAAGCGAGCTCACACCGCGCGAAGCGAGTTTAAATGCCAGGTTGCGATCCATACCTTCGAGGTTTAGCAGATCCTCTTGAGGTTTGTTCTCGCCCAGGCTTTCTTCCTGCGCCAATGCCAGTGTGGTGAGGGCGTTTTTGGCGCGATCACGTAATGCTTCCACTGTATCTTCATCAAGGCCATCAATTTCCAGCAACTCTTTCAATGGCACGTATGCCAATTCTTCGAGAGTGGAGAAACCTTCTTCTACCAATACAGTGGCGAAATCCTCGTCGATCTCGAGGTATTTGGTAAAGGTATCAATGGCCGCATGTGCTTCAGCCTGATGCTTGGCTTGCAGGTCATCAACAGTCATTACGTTGAGTTCCCAGCCACTCAGTTGTGCAGCCAGGCGTACGTTCTGACCGTTACGACCGATAGCTTGTGCCAGATTGCCTGCCTCTACCGCGATGTCCATTGTATGTTTGTCTTCATCGACAACAATGGAAGCCACGTCAGCCGGAGCCATAGCATTGATAACGAATTGTGCCGGATTATCATCCCACAACACGATATCAATACGCTCACCACCCAGTTCTGTAGAGACTGCTTGAACACGCGCACCACGCATGCCAACACAAGCACCTACTGGGTCGATACGTTTATCATTGGTTTTCACGGCGATTTTTGCGCGAGAACCTGGATCACGAGCAGCGGCTTTGATTTCTATAAGTTCTTCGCCAATTTCCGGCACTTCAATGCGGAACAGTTCGATCAGCATTTCAGGTTTGGAACGGCTAACAAACAGTTGAGCACCACGAGCTTCCGGACGCACAGCATAAAGCACACCACGGATACGGTCACCTGGGCGGAAATTTTCACGCGGAAGCATGTCTTCACGCAGAATCACCGCTTCAGCGTTGCTACCGAGATCCAAAGAGATATTCTCGCGGTTAACTTTCTTCACGACACCGGTGATTATCTCACCTTCATGTTCGCGGAACTGATCAACAACCATCGCACGTTCAGCTTCACGTACTTTTTGTACGATAACCTGTTTTGCAGTCTGGGTGGTAATACGGTCGAAAGTCACCGATTCGATTTGATCTTCAACGTATCCGCCAACATCGAATGTTGGGTCTTCGAATTGTGCTGCATCAAGGGTGATTTCACGCGTTGGTTGGGTCACTTCTTCTACGATGACCCAGCGGCGGAAAGTATCAAAGTCACCACTTTTACGATCGATGCTGACGCGAACATCGATCTCTTGTTCATATTTTTTCTTGGTCGCTGTTGCCAGTGCACTTTCCAGCGCTTCGAAAATCTTCTCACGCGGCAGTGATTTTTCGTTGGAAACTGCTTCTACAACAGCCAAAATTTCTTTGTTCATCCTGGGTTTTCACCTCAATCCAAACTATTAAAAGTGGGGTACCAGGTTCGCTTTCTGGATGTTGCTCAGCGCGAACACTTCATCTTTGCCTTCCACCGTGACCGTGATCATCTCACCTTCTACGGCTTTAATAATACCCTGCCATTTACGACGGTTTTGCACGGCCATGCGCAACACAATGCTCACTTCTTCGCCAGTAAAGCGAACGTAGTGCTCTGCTGAGAACATTGGGCGATCAAGGCCTGGTGAGGAAACTTCCAGGTTGTAAGCCACAGTGATAGGGTCTTCGACATCCAGTACTGCACTTACCTGGTGACTGACATCAGCACAATCATCAACATTGATGCCATCTTCACTATCAATATAGATGCGCAGCGTAGATTGGCGACCTCGAACAAATTCGATACCTACCAACTCATAGCCCAGCGCCTCGACCGGTGCTGAAATCATCTCTGTTAATTTTTGTTCTAATGTGGACAAGCCCACCCCCAAGAAATAAAAAAAGGGCATATAGCCCAGTTATTCTGAAGTCAGATAACAAAAAACCCCGATAAATCGGGGCTTTATATAACTGAACCCTGTATACCGCAAGTGCGGCCCGGACACCGTCCAGGAGAATTTTTTTCTAAATTCTTCGCGAGGCACCAATTGGTGTTCACAGTATATTTGAAAAAGAACTCTCAGGGAAAGTGGTTGCGGGGGCCGGATTTGAACCGACGACCTTCGGGTTATGAGCCCGACGAGCTACCAGGCTGCTCCACCCCGCGTCCGAAAACGTGGCAAATATTACGCCAGAATTGCATTAAATGCAAGAATTGCTGGGATCTGGTACCGAGGACGGGACTTGAACCCGTAAGCCCAATCGGGCACTACCACCTCAAGGTAGCGTGTCTACCAATTCCACCACCTCGGCACTCTGCGTACGGTAATCACTTCTCACCGTACTAAACTTACTACTTCTTACTGCGGGATATCGCTGCTCGGCTTGGTAGGTGCCGCTGGCTGTGACTCAGTTTTTGTTGGCTGAGTTAAATTATCCCACACACTTCCTTTATCGGTTTTGTTGGTATTGAGGTTACCCAGTACCAGGCTGATGATAAAGAACAGCGTTGCTAACACAGCAGTCATGCGGGTCATGAAATTACCAGAACCACTTGAACCAAACAGCGTAGCGGAAGCGCCTGCTCCGAAGGAGGCTCCCATATCAGCGCCTTTACCTTGCTGCAGCATAATAAGACCTACAAGGCCTAAGGCTACAATAAGGAAAACAACTAAAAGAGCTTCGTACATAATCAACCTGTTCCTTGCGGTATTACCGCATACCAAAGCTTCAAACCAGTCAAGCGGATACGTTTAAGTTTACCCACTGAAGCGGGTGAGAATACTAACCAAAGCCAGAGAGAGGCGCAAGGGCAATTTATTCACATTTCACTGACTGCGGAAAAAAACAGCAATACACGGGGTTTTGTTGAGAAAAAAGGCGACAAGCGCCGCCTTTTTACACAATTTATGCGCAAATGTTTTATACCGCTTTTACTGCATCAGCAATGCGATTTGCGTATTCGATGACCGATGCTTCGTCTTCCCCTTCAACCATAACGCGGATTAAAGGTTCGGTCCCTGATTTACGCAGTAACACGCGACCACGATTGCCCAGTGCTTCTTCCACTTCTGCAGTGACTTTCTTCACTGTTTCATGTTCAAGCGGATCACCGCTGCCCGCAGTAAAGCGAACATTAACCAGGATTTGTGGGAATAATTTCATTCCGCTGCACAAATCGTGCAGGCTCATGTGATTGCGCACCATCGCGGTAAGGACTTGCAAACCTGCAACGATGCCATCACCGGTGGTGGTTTTATCCAGCAGGATCACGTGGCCTGAGTTTTCAGCACCGATTCTCCAGCCCTTTTCCTGCAGTTTTTCCAGTACATAACGGTCACCCACTTTTGCACGAGCAAACGGGATACCCAACTGTTTCAGTGCCAGCTCCAGGCCCATATTGCTCATCAGCGTGCCTACCGCACCACCGCGTAATTGACCCTGGCGTAAACCTTCACGAGCGATGATGTACAGGATTTGGTCGCCATCAACTTTATGACCCAGATTATCCACCATGATGACGCGGTCACCATCACCGTCTAGTGCGATACCGATATCCGCTTTCTCAGCCAGCACGCGCTCTTGAAGCATTCGTACGTCAGTAGCACCGCATTTTTCGTTGATGTTAACGCCGTTTGGTTCGCAGCCCACCGCGATAACAGTGGCACCTAACTCGCGCAGCACATTTGGCGCAATGTGGTAGGTCGCACCGTTAGCACAATCGACGACAATTTTAAGGCCATTAAGGCTTAACTCGTTCGGGAAAGTGCCTTTGCAAAATTCGATATAACGACCGGCAGCATCAACGATGCGGCTGGCTTTACCCAACTCAGCTGAATCCACGCAAGTGATTTCTTTTTCCATTTCAGCTTCGATGGCTTCTTCAACCTCATCAGGCAATTTAGTGCCGTCAATCGAGAAAAATTTAATCCCGTTATCATAGAAAGGGTTATGAGAAGCAGAGATAACAATCCCTGCTTCTGCACGGAATGCACGAGTCAGATAAGCAATAGCAGGTGTTGGCATCGGTCCGGTGAATGAGGCAGACAAACCCGCCGCAGCCAGGCCCGCTTCGAGCGCTGATTCCAGCATGTAGCCAGAGATACGGGTATCTTTGCCGATAATAATTTTACGCGAGCCATGGCGCGCTAAGACTTTACCCGCCGCCCAGCCGAGCTTCAGCACAAAGTCAGGAGTAATTGGGGAATCGCCTACACGACCGCGAATGCCATCTGTGCCAAAATATTTACGGTTACTCATAGCGTTTTTTTTCCTTCGCTGAAAGTGTGGCTTCCACCACGCGCATCGCTTCGACTGACTCTTTCACATCGTGAACTCGAATGATATTAGCTCCCTGCATTGCAGCTATCACTGCACACGCAAGACTGCCACTCAGGCGTTGATCAGGCCCGATGTTCAGCAGTTGGCCAACCATTGATTTCCGCGACATCCCCACCAACAGCGGTAAGCCAAAGTGATGGAGTTCGGATAGTCGGGCTAAAAGTTGGTAATTGTGGGTCAGATTTTTACCGAAACCGAAGCCTGGGTCGAGCAACAATTTTTCTTTTGCGATACCAGCGGCTTCGCAGCGGGCTATTTGGTCGATAAAGAAGCGATTCACATCAGCAAAGACATCGTCGTATTGCGGTGCATGCTGCATATTCTTTGGTTCACCCTGCATATGCATCAGGCAAATCGGTAAACCGGTTTGTGCGGCGGCTTCAAGTGCACCGGGTTCCTGCAATGAACGAATATCATTGATGATATGCGCGCCAACTCGCGCCGATTCACGAATGACTTCAGGCTTAGAGGTATCAACCGAAATCCAGATTTCAAAGCGCTGTGCAATAGCTTCCACAACAGGAATCACACGCGACAGCTCTTCATCAACGCTCACGTCAGCCGCGCCTGGGCGCGTCGACTCTCCACCAATATCAATAATCGTCGCCCCAGCGTTAATCATCGCGTTAGCGTGTTTAACAGCTTCCACTAACGAATTGTGCTGTCCACCATCGGAAAAGGAGTCTGGTGTGACGTTCAAAATTCCCATGATATGTGGATGAGAAAGATCAAGCGTGCTGCCCTGAGCTGTGAGTTTCATCGAGATTCCCTTGAATTGATTGAAGCTATACCCAAAATAATTCGAGTTGCAAGAAGGCGGCAAATGCGAGAATCCCGATGAGCTTACTCAGGTAAGTGATTCGGGTGAACGCACGCAGCCAACGCACTTGCGGCTTGAAGTATGACGGGTATAAAACAAAAACCCCGGGACAAGCCCAGGGTTTTATAGATTACTGCATTAACATCCGGCAGAGACGACTTATTTGTCGCCCAACTGCTCTGACATTGTATTACCAGGATTCGGCGTACGTGGTTCATCGACCGGACGCGGTGCACTTGGTGTACCATTATTATCAGAATTAGAATTGTTGTTGCCGTTGTTTGAATCTTCCCAACCTGCTGGCGGACGCACATCGCGACGATTCATCAGATCATCAATCTGTGGCGCATCGATAGTTTCATACTTCATCAATGCGTCTTTCATGGTGTGGAGAATATCCATATTTTCATTCAGCAACTGGCGAGCACGAGCGTAGTTACGCTCGACCAACAGTTTAACTTCCTGATCGATGATACGTGCAGTTTCATCGGACATATGTTTCGCTTTCGCCACTGAACGACCCAGGAACACTTCACCTTCCTCTTCCGCATACAGCAACGGACCGAGTTTCTCAGAGAAGCCCCATTGGGTAACCATGTTACGAGCGATGGATGTGGCTACTTTGATGTCGTTAGACGCACCAGTAGAAACATGCTCAACACCGTAAATAATTTCTTCCGCAAGACGACCACCGTACAACGTAGAGATCTGGCTTTCCAGTTTCTGACGACTTGCACTGATCGCATCACCTTCCGGCAGGAAGAAAGTGACACCCAGCGCACGACCGCGCGGAATGATAGTCACTTTGTGTACCGGATCATGCTCCGGAACCAGGCGACCAATAATGGCGTGGCCTGCTTCATGGTATGCGGTAGATTCTTTTTGCGCTTCCGTCATCACCATAGAGCGGCGTTCCGCACCCATCATGATTTTGTCTTTCGCTTTTTCGAATTCAACCATCGAAACTACACGCTTGTTGCCACGGGCAGCAAACAGAGCAGCTTCGTTGACCAGGTTTGCGAGGTCAGCACCTGAGAAGCCTGGAGTACCACGCGAAATAATTGCCGGGTCGACATCAGGAGACAACGGCACACGGCGCATATGCACTTTCAGAATTTGTTCGCGGCCACGCACATCTGGCAGACCAACCACAACTTGACGGTCAAATCGGCCTGGACGCAGCAATGCTGGGTCAAGTACATCAGGACGGTTCGTTGCGGCGATAACGATAATACCTTCGTTACCTTCGAAACCATCCATTTCAACCAGCATCTGGTTCAGTGTTTGTTCACGTTCGTCGTGACCACCGCCCAGACCTGCACCGCGCTGACGGCCAACGGCGTCGATTTCATCGATGAAGATGATGCAAGGTGCCGCTTTCTTCGCTTGTTCAAACATGTCACGAACACGGGATGCACCCACGCCCACGAACATTTCAACAAAGTCAGAACCGGAAATAGTAAAGAATGGTACTTTCGCTTCACCCGCAATGGCTTTCGCCAGCAAGGTTTTACCGGTACCCGGAGGACCGACCATCAGTACGCCTTTCGGAATTTTACCGCCCAGTTTCTGGAAACGGCTTGGCTCACGAAGGTACTCAACCAGTTCAGCAACCTCTTCTTTTGCCTCATCACAACCTGCGACGTCAGCAAAAGTAGTCTTAATTTGGTCTTCAGTGAGCATACGCGCCTTGCTCTTACCGAACGACATGGCACCTTTGCCACCGCCACCCTGCATTTGACGCATAAAGAAGATCCAGACCCCAATGAGCAATAGCATTGGGAACCAAGATATGAAAATAGAAGCCAGCAAGCTTGGCTCTTCAGGCGGTTCGCCTACTACTTTCACATTTTTGGTCAGCAGGTTATCAAGCAGTTTAGGATCGTTAACGGGGATGTAAGTCGTGTATCGGTTACTATCTTTCTTGGTAACGTTGATTTCACGTCCGTTAATACGCGCTTCGCGTACCTGGTCCTGATTTACTTCAGACAGGAAAGTGGAGTAATCCACCCTACGGCCATTTGACTCGCTGGGCCCAAAGCTCTGGAACACAGACATCAGCACAACTGCGATGACCAGCCAGAGTATTAGGTTTTTCGCCATGTCACTCAAGGGATTAACCTCATATTACAACTGTGTTAACAAACAGCGTCAGGGTACTATAGTTTTCGCCCAGTCGCTACAATGTACACTTCACGTGAGCGGGCACGAGAAGAGTCCGGTTTACGAACTTTAACTGTCGTAAACAGGGAGCGAATTTCTCGCAGGTATTCATCGAAACCTTCGCCCTGAAACACTTTCACTAAAAAACTACCGCCCGGTGCCAGAACATCACGGCACATTTCCAGTGCCAGTTCTACTAAATACATAGACCGAGGAATATCTACTGCCGGTGTCCCGCTCATATTTGGAGCCATATCTGACATGACAACCTGAACTTTACTGTCACCAACACGATCCAACAGAGCTTTCACGACGAGTTCATCACGAAAATCTCCCTGAAGGAAATCAACACCAACGATAGGATCCATTGGTAAAAGATCGCAAGCAATGATTCGCCCCTGATTCCCGATCTGAGTCACAACATATTGTGACCAACCTCCGGGAGCAGCACCAAGATCGACAATTGTCATTCCTGGCTTAAAAAGTTTGTCACTTTGCTGTATTTCATCAAGTTTAAACCAGGCACGGGAACGTAACCCTTTTTTATGCGCCTGAATTACATATTTATCGCTAAAGTGTTCCTGCAGCCAGCGACCAGAGCTGGCAGAACGCTTTTTACCTGTCATCTCATTTTCCAACTTTGTTCATCGTGAGTAGCAGGCTGTAGAGTTATCAGCACAGCCGATTGGCGATACGAGGGATATGGCGGTAGAATGAACCGTTTTCAATCCCAACGTAAGCAAAAAATACGATGAATCTGAGTACTAAACAAAAACAGCACCTGAAAGGTCTTGCACATCCGCTCAAGCCTGTAGTCATGCTTGGCAATAACGGTTTGACCGAAGGGGTACTGGCCGAGATTGAACAAGCGATCGAACATCATGAGTTAATCAAGGTGAAAATCGCAACTGAAGATCGCGAAACTAAAACCTTGATTGTAGATGCCATTGTGCGTGAAACCGGCGCCTGTAATGTACAGGTTATCGGTAAAACGCTGGTGCTCTATCGCCCGTCTAAAGAGCGCAAGATTTCTCTGCCAAAATAAGCAGAGAGTGTGCAAAATGCCACGCTCTGTTAGTTGATAAAAGGCCGCGATGCGGCCTTTTTCCTTTCTTTACAATACGCCACGTTATAAAAAAGCGTAGCAGATATTATAAATATTCCACTTTTACAATTTCGAACTCTACATCGCCACCCGGTGTGCGGATAACCACAACATCATCCTGCTCTTTACCGACAAGGCCACGAGCAATCGGCGAGTTCACAGAAATAAGATTCTGTTTAAAATCAGCTTCATCATCGCCAACAATGCGATAAGTCTGCTCTTCGTCGTTATCCAGATTCAAAACAGTCACACTCGCGCCAAAAATGACACGGCCGTTATTAGGTATTTTTGTGATATCGATTACCTGAGCATTGGACAGCTTAGCTTCGATATCCTGGATACGACCTTCACAAAAACCCTGTTGCTCACGCGCAGCATGATATTCAGCATTTTCTTTTAAATCGCCGTGTTCGCGGGCATCAGCAATCGCGGCAATAATTTCTGGGCGGCGCACAGACTTCAGGAAATCCAGCTCTTCACGTAATCTTTCTGCGCCACGTAGGGTCATCGGAATAGGTTGCATTGTTATACCTCTTCAAAACTTTCCTGTTCAGAACTGCCCTGCGGCACCTCTGAATCCAGGGCCAGGTTTACATAAAAAAAAGCAAACCCCTGGCACTGAGCAAAATAAAACTGACCCGGCGCAAAGCACCAGGTCAGGAACGGTTTCCAAATTGACCTGTATTTTACCCTGGAGTTCACTGAGGGTCATCGTTTACTTTGCACCACGATGCACCGTAGTATGACGGCATGTTTTCAGGTTGTTACCACGAGATTATGCGATTTTTTAGATTTGTCATTGGATTGACCAGTGCAGTGGTGTTTAGCGTCCAGGCTGCCAACATAGAAGACTATACATCCCAATTACCTGCTGGCGCGAATCTGGCTTTGATGGTGCAAAAAGTCGGTGCGACCGCTCCCTCTATTGACTATCACAGTCAACAAATGGCGCTGCCTGCGAGTACTCAAAAAGTCATCACGGCTCTGGCGGCCCTACTACAATTAGGCCCAGACTTCAGGTTTACGACCGCCCTTGAAAGCCATGCTCAAGTCAGTAATGGCGTCTTACAAGGGGATCTTATTGCGCGATTTGGTGGCGATCCAACGTTAAAACGCCAGGATATTCGCAATATGGTGGCCGTCCTGAAAAAATCAGGTGTGCAACAAATTCAGGGCAATGTGCTGGTCGACACCTCGGTTTTCGCCAGCCATGACGAAGCACCGGGTTGGCCGTGGAATGATATGACGCAGTGTTTTAGCGCTCCGCCAGCCGCCGCCATTGTCGACCGAAACTGTTTCTCAATTTCACTCTACAGCGCACCAAAAGCTGATGATTTAGCGTTTATTCGCATCGCTTCTTACTACCCGGTCGTGATGTTCAGCCAGGTTCGCACGCTGGCAAAAGGTTCCCCGGATGCACAATATTGTGAGCTGGATGTCGTTCCAGGCGATTTAAATCGCTTTACGCTAACAGGTTGTATGACACAGCGAGCAGATCCTCTACCGCTGGCATTCGCGATACAAGATGGCGCAAGTTACGCCGGTGCGATTTTGAAAGCTGAGCTAAAAGAAGCAGGCATCAGTTATAGCGGAACACTGTTACGTCAAACACAAACTAATACTCCAGGAACGGTTATTGCCAGTAAGCAATCGGCTCCACTGCACGACTTGTTAAAGGTGATGCTTAAGAAATCGGACAACATGATTGCCGATACCGTTTTTCGTACCATCGGTCATAACCGTTTTGGTGTGCCGGGAACCTGGCGTTCCGGATCGGATGCCGTTCGACAGATCCTTCGGCAAAAAGCAGGTGTTGATTTAGGCAATAGCATCGTAGTCGATGGTTCGGGATTGTCGCGTCACAATCTCATCTCCCCCGCCACCATGATGCAGGTTTTGCAATATATCGCCCAGAATGACAACGAACTGAACTTTATTTCAATGTTACCGTTAGCGGGTTATGACGGCTCATTACAATATCGTGCGGGCCTTCATCAGGCCGGTGTTGATGGCAAAGTTTCTGCAAAAACCGGTTCACTACAAGGTGTTTATAACCTTGCTGGATTTATTACCACTGCCAGCGGTCAAAGAATGGCCTTTGTGCAATATTTGTCAGGTTATGCTGTAGAGCCTGCCGATCAACGTAACCGCCGTATCCCATTAGTGCGCTTTGAAAGCCGTCTCTATAAGGATATCTACCAGAATAATTGAGTTATGAAACTGCTGATTGTTGAAGACGATTTACTGTTGCGGGAAGGCCTGGTGCTGGCACTGAGCGGCGAGGGATATGCGCTTGATTGTGCAACAACCGCCGCTGAAGCAGATGCGCTTATCGAAAGTGGCGAATACGGCATGATCATTCTTGATCTTGGCCTGCCAGATAAAGATGGCGCCACACTATTAAGACAATGGCGACGTCGCAGTATCAGCACCCCGGTGCTGATACTGACGGCTCGCGATGCGCTGGAAGACAGGGTCAATGGACTGGATTCAGGTGCCGATGATTATCTGGTCAAACCCTTTGCTCTCGCTGAGTTGCAAGCCCGCACCCGCGCCCTGATCCGCCGTTATCAAGGGCATAGCGATAATCTTCTTCAGCATGATGATCTGACACTCAACCTGCAAACTCAGCAGGTCATGTTGCAAGAAAATCCCGTCGAAATCACTCCAAAAGAGTTCGCTTTACTCACACGTTTGATGATGCGTATCGGGCAGACCGTACATCGTGAAACTTTGCAGCAGGATATCTACAGCTGGCAGGACGATCCTGGTTCAAATACGCTTGAAGTGCATATCCACAACCTAAGGCGTAAATTAGGTAAAGACAGGATCAAAACCGTCCGTGGCGTGGGTTATCGACTGGACAGCCGAACATGAATAGTATGCGTCGGCGTTTGATGATTCTCCTCGCACTTATTCTTTTGTTTTTCCAGCTAATTAGCGTTATTTGGTTGTGGCATGAAAGCCGCGAGCAAATCAGTTTTCTGGTCAGCGAAACACTATCAGCTAAATCACGAAATCAACATGTAGAGAAGGAGATCCGCGAAGCCATTGCATCGTTACTGGTTCCTTCTCTGGTTATGGTCGGCTTCACGCTGTTCTTCTCATTCTGGGCGATTACCTGGATTACCCGTCCATTGAATCGCCTACGCACAAGCCTGGCTAATCGGTCTGCTGACAACCTGTCACCGCTGTCGATATATTCAGGTATGGAAGAGGTGGTGGCCGTGACCAACTCACTGAACCAACTCCTGGCGCGACTGAACCATACTATTCAGCAAGAACGCTTATTTACCGCAGATGCCGCACATGAACTACGGACACCTCTTGCTGGGATTCGGCTACACCTCGAGTTAATGGCAAACTCAGGCATTCAGCAGGCTCCTATGCTGTTGGAGCGTATCGACCAGCTGATGCACACCATTGAGCAATTGCTGATGCTGTCACGCGCTGGACAAGCGCTGGCGAGTGGTCATTACGATACACTTAACTGGTATCGTGACATCATTTTGCCACTCAAGATGGAAATGGAAGAAATAGTGGCCTTGCGCCAGCAGACCATTATCTGGCCACAAGAAAGCCAAAATATCGTTCAGGGCGATGCTGTGCTGCTCCGCCTGATGTTACGTAACTTGATGGAAAATGCATCTCGCTATAGTCCGACTGATAGTACCATCCAGGTATCATTAGCCGCCCAGGACAACGGAGCGAAGCTAACGGTATCAGACCAGGGGCCTGGTATTGACGAAAAACATCGCCAGACAATTATCGATCCCTTCCGTCGAATGGATGAACGTTATGGTGGGAGTGGGCTTGGGCTGAATATTGTTCAACGAATCGTCCAGCTTCATCATGGCAATCTAACATTAGATAACGGTACTGATGGTGTTGGTCTTCAAGCAAGCTGCTGGATCCCGTCGCTAAGCCAATAAAACAGAAATAAAAAAGGCCGGAAATTTCCGGCCTTTCATAAGATAACGTGTTATTTCTGATAGATGATTTCGACACCTTCGTCGTCATCTTCATCCCAGTCGTCATCCCAGTCTTCGTCTTCTTCTGCTGCTTCTACCGCATCGAGTTGCTGCTGATGATAATCATCCCACATAAACTCGACTTTCTCTGGAGCGACAGGTTGAAGCTCGGCAACTTTCGGGTTAGCAATGATGAAGTCCATTACATCCCAGCACAGAGCATTCACGCCTTCGCGATTAACCGCAGAGATCAGATAGTACTTCTCTTCCCAGCCCATTGCGGTCGCGATTTCTTTGGCACGCGCTTCGGCATCTTCTTTGCTCATCAAATCGCATTTGTTGAAGACCAACCAGCGTGGCTTCTCAGCAAGTTTCTCGCTGTATTTTTCCAACTCACCAATGATGACTCGGCCATTTTCAACCGGATCTGACTCATCAATTGGCGCGATATCGATGAGGTGCAACAGCACACGACAACGCTCCAGGTGCTTCAGGAAGCGGATACCGAGGCCTGCGCCTTCAGCGGCACCTTCAATCAACCCTGGGATATCAGCAACCACAAAGCTCTTCTCGTTATCCATACGAACAACGCCAAGGCTTGGAATCAATGTGGTAAACGGATAGTCCGCAACTTTTGGTTTTGCCGCTGATACAGAGCGAATAAACGTAGATTTACCCGCATTCGGTAAACCAAGCATGCCCACGTCAGCCAACAGCAGTAGCTCAAGCTGGATATCACGTTTCTCACCTGGCGTACCCATGGTCTTTTGACGCGGTGTACGGTTTACAGATGATTTGAAACGGGTGTTACCCAGACCGTGCCAACCGCCCTTAGCCACCATCAGCCTCTGGCCATGCTGGGTCATATCACCCATGGTTTCGCCAGTACCCTGATCGATAACACGCGTCCCTACAGGCACTTTAACACTGCTGTCTTTACCACGTTTACCGGTGCAGTCACGGCTCTGACCATTTTGACCACGTTCAGCGCGGAAAGATTTCTCGAAGCGATAATCGATCAATGTGTTGAGGTTTTCATCGGCTTCAAGCCAGACATCACCACCATCACCACCATCACCACCGTCCGGGCCACCTCTGGGAATATATTTTTCACGACGGAAGCTAACGCAGCCGTTACCGCCATCACCTGCTACGACCAGGATCGTTGCTTCATCAACAAACTTCATTTCACTTCTCCGTAAATCATTCGCCCGAACGTTGTACTGGAAGAACAGCTTCGGTTTTGCGCCAACGTCCCCAAAGACGGTGACCAATGGCTGAATACATTGCACCTGCAACCACGATGAACGCGCCGGTATAACCCACGAGGTTAAGTAACGGCATAGCGAAGAAATCGGGCCAGGCTAACGCTAATAAATCTGAAAATAGCAAAGTAAACAGCGGGGTCAGCGTAATAATGGCGCTAACCTGTGCCGCCTGCCACCGTGCCATGGCTTCTGCCAGTGCCCCATACCCAACCAGTGTATTCAGGCCACAGAAAACTAAACATGCCAATTGCCAATGACTGAGTTGGAAAACTTTATCCAACTGAGCCAACGGCAAAAGCGCAAGAGTACATAAAGTGTACAGCAAAAAGAGGATCTGTTGCGAGGCCAGGCGGCGTAATAATACCTTCTGCGCCACACCATAGGTGACCCACACTATCGCCGCCAGAACACCGAATATCACCCCAAGGGTGTAATCTGTCAGGCGGGTGAAAATTTCTATCAGGCTGGTGTTAAAGAACATCACCAACCCGCAAAGTAACATTATGGCTCCGATGACTTGTGTGCCGCGCATCTTCTCTTTGAGCACAACCACACTTGCCACCATCATTCCCACAGGGGAAAGCTGGCCAATTACCTGAGATGCCGTTGGACTCAGGTACTGCAACGATGAACTAAACAGCAAAAAGTTTCCGAACAATCCACCTGTAGCAATCGCGAGCAAAGCCAACCAACGTGGTTTTCGGAACAGGTGTAAAGGCGGTAATTTTCCACGTATCGCGAGAATACTACCGAGCCCTAAGCTTGCCATCAGAAAGCGATAAAAGACCACTGTAGGGGGTTCCATTACCGTCAGCACTTGTTTCATCGCTATTGGCAGTGCTCCCCAGCAAATTGCTGTAGTAAGCGCCAACAGAATGCCAATGCCTGCCTGCTGTTTCATTGCTAAATCCCTGCGACTACTAATTTACCGGTCGCAGAATGTAAAAAGCCCCGCAACGTATTGCGGGGCTTCTATCCGTTACCGGGACGCGAAAAACTTATTCAGCAACGATGCTGATAAACTTACGGTTTTTCGGACCTTTAACTTCGAACTTAACTTTACCGTCAGTCAAAGCGAACAGAGTATGATCTTTGCCGCAACCTACGTTAGTACCCGCGTGGAATTTAGTACCACGTTGACGAACGATAATGCTGCCTGCCAGAACTGCTTCACCGCCAAAACGTTTTACGCCCAGACGTTTAGCTTCGGAATCGCGACCGTTACGAGTAGAGCCGCCAGCCTTTTTATGTGCCATTTAATATGCTCCCCTGTATTAAGCGCTGATGCCGGTGATTTTCACATCAGTGAACCACTGACGATGACCCTGCTGCTTACGGTAGTGTTTACGACGACGAAACTTAACAATCTTAATTTTCTCGCCACGACCATGAGCAACAACTTCAGCTTTGATTACGCCGCCATCGACGAAAGGAACGCCGATTTTGATTTCTTCACCATTAGCGATCATCAGAACTTCTGCGAACTCAACTGCTTCGCCAGTTGCGATGTCCAGCTTTTCCAGGCGAATGGTTTGACCTTCGCTTACTCGGTGTTGTTTACCACCACTTTGGAAAACCGCGTACATATAAAACTCCGCTTTCCGCACGCACCCTACGTATGTTTCAGGTGGCGCTATAAATATTCACAATAGGGCGCGAATATTACGCAAAACGAGAGCCTTTGACAAGCCCTGTCATGAAACAGAGTAGAAAAAAAACGCAACATCACACCAGCCGTTTATCTGCCTCGTTTTTTCAGTACAATCTGTACTACATTATTACTCCTCTACCCTCACGTGATTTCGTATAGACATGTGGTAAACAGGACTTTATGCCAGAATTTTGCGATGAATTTAGAAAAAATTAATGAGTTAACCGCGCAAGATATGGCGGGTGTCAATGCGGTCATCCTTGAACAGTTGAATTCAGATGTCCAATTGATCAATCAGTTAGGGTATTACATCGTCAGTGGCGGTGGTAAGCGTATCCGCCCAATGATTGCTGTCCTTGCTGCTCGTACGCTAGGTTATCAGGGTAATGCGCATGTCCATATTGCAGCTCTCATCGAGTTTATTCATACGGCGACGTTATTACATGATGACGTAGTCGATGAGTCAGATATGCGCCGTGGGAAGGCCACAGCCAACGCAGCCTTCGGCAATGCAGCCAGTGTTCTGGTCGGTGATTTTATTTACACCCGCGCCTTCCAGATGATGACCCAACTCGGTTCACTCAAGGTGCTTGAGGTCATGTCCGAAGCGGTCAATGTGATTGCAGAAGGTGAAGTCCTGCAATTGATGAACTGTAATGACCCAGATATCACCGAAGAAAGCTACATGCGGGTAATCTACAGCAAGACAGCACGCTTGTTTGAAGCGGCGGCCCAATGTTCCGGCATTTTGGCTGATGCGACTGTAGAGCAGGAGAAAGCGCTTCAGGATTATGGCCGCTATCTGGGGACCGCATTCCAGCTCATTGATGACCTGCTGGATTACAGCGCTGATGGGCAAACCCTGGGCAAAAATGTCGGTGATGACCTTAACGAAGGCAAGCCTACTCTCCCGCTCCTACACGCCATGCGTAACGGCAGTGCGGAGCAAGAAAAAATGATTCGTGAAGCCATTGAACAAGGTAACGGGCGTCATTTGCTGCAACCGGTTCTGGATGCGATGGCGGACTGCGGCTCCCTGGAATGGACTCAATTACGAGCAGAACAGGAAGCTGACAAAGCGATTACTGCCTTGGCTATTTTGCCAGAAAGCGAACACAAACAGGCGTTAATTGCCTTGGCTCATATGGCTGTTCAGCGCGACCGCTAAACTCTTTAGCGCGCCATCAAAAGGCGCGCTAAGTTTCCAATAAATATTTCACCCTCTTTCTTCCCCCCTCTCCACACCATGCTGTTTTCATTGGTTTTCATTTACTTTGTGTGGATTAACACAGATTTGGTTTTTCACGCAATTATTGGAATCATTTGAATGATCATCATGCTATAACTTCCCATGATTAAACCGGTAAAATGAAGCGATTACAGGGAGAAACATGGAAAGTAAAAATTCTGACTGGCACCCAGCAGATATCATCGCAGGGCTACATAAACGGGGAACATCGCTGGCGGCGGAATCACGAAAGGCGGGACTGAGTTCATCGACTCTTGCTAACGCGTTGTCACGTCCGTGGCCAAAAGGTGAATTGATTATTGCGCAGGCACTGGATATTTCACCGTGGATGATTTGGCCCTCTCGCTACTATGACCCACAAACTAATCAGTTTATAAATCGTGCGAAATTGATACGTAAGCGATAAAAAAAACCGGGCATGCCCGGTTTTCTCTTTTAACAACGGAAATTATTCGCCGCCACTGCCTTTCACACGCTCAATCTGCGCGCCCAACGCCTGAAGTTTATCTTCAATGCGCTCGTAGCCACGATCAATGTGGTAAATACGGTCAACTACAGTGGTCCCTTCAGCAATACAACCTGCCAGCACGAGGCTTGCCGATGCACGCAGGTCGGTAGCCATCACTTGCGCACCAGACAGTTTTTCAACGCCGTGGCAAATCACTGTATTACTTTCAATCTCTGCATGTGCGCCCATACGAATCAGTTCAGGGACGTGCATGAATCGATTTTCAAAGATGGTTTCGGTGATAATCCCCGTGCCTTCAGCCACCAGGTTCAACAAAGTGAACTGTGCTTGCATATCAGTCGGGAAACCAGGGTGCGGAGCAGTACGCACTGTCACACCTTTAGGGCGCTTGCCGTGCATATCCAGGCTAACCCAGTCGGCACCCACTTCGATATCTGCACCTGCTTCACGCAGTTTCGCCAGCACGGCATCAAGCGTGTCTGGTTGAGCATTGCGGCAAACAATTTTGCCACCTGAAATCGCCGCTGCAACCAGGAAAGTACCCGTTTCGATACGGTCAGGTAATACACGGTAAACGCCGCCACCCAAACGCTCAACGCCTTCAATGGTGATGCGATCGCTGCCTGCGCCAGTGATTTTTGCACCCAACGTATTCAGGAAGTTCGCTGTATCAACGATTTCCGGCTCACGGGCTGCGTTTTCAATGATGGTGGTGCCTACAGCAAGCGTTGCAGCACTCATGATAGTGACAGTGGCGCCAACGCTCACTTTATCCATCACGATGTGCGCGCCTTTCAGACGCCCCTGTACAGAAGCTTTAACGTAGCCTTCTTCCAGTTTGATCTCAGCACCCAGTTGCTCAAGACCTGTAATATGCAGATCCACTGGACGCGCGCCAATTGCACAACCGCCCGGCAACGAAACCTGACCCTGGCCAAAACGTGCAACCAATGGTCCCAGTGCCCAGATAGATGCACGCATGGTTTTCACCAAATCATACGGCGCACAGAAAATGTTAACGTCGCTGGCATCAATCCACACAGAACCATTACGTTCGACCTTAGTACCCAGCTGGCTTAACAGCTTCATGGTGGTATCAATGTCTTTCAGTTTTGGAACGTTCTGAATCTCAACTGGCTCTTCAGCCAGCAAGGCAGCGAAAAGGATCGGCAGGGCAGCATTCTTCGCCCCGGAGATCGTCACTTCACCACTCAGTCGGGTTGGCCCCTGAACACGAAATTTATCCATTACAACTGCTCTCTTTTAAATTCAAGTCGTTACAACCCGCCGTGGCGAATTGCTCAAAAACCATTAAGTTTACGATCGCGATCCCACTCTTGTGGAGTATAAGTCTTGATGGAAACCGCATGAATGCGGTTATCAGCAATCAGCTCCATCAGTGGCGCATAAACTGTCTGTTGCTTCTTCACGCGACTTAATTCGGCGAATAACTCACCCACCGCAATCACCTGAAAATGGCTGCCATCGCCTGAGACGTGGACTTCCTGTAGGGGCAGTGCGTTCATCAGCACTGTCTGGATTTCATGATTTTCCATGGGATATAATTCGTCGATTAATGAAACAAGCCACACATCTTAGAGGAAAGTGGCGCTAGCTTAAATAAGCAAAAAGCCCCTGATCTCAATAGATCAAGGGCAATGATAGTAACGCTATGAAAACACTAGCCTGCAAAAGCAGGAAGGATGTCTTCTGGTAGGTTATAAAGTTTAGTCAGTGTCTGTAAGTTTTCACTGGCCCCCTGGAGCTCCACTTCAACGTTTTGTCGTCTGGCGAAAGCCACAAGATGAATCAGCAGCGCTAAACCTGAGGTATCAACCCGCGATAAACCCGAAAGGTTAAACACCTTGATACCTGCCATGATTTGCTCACGTTGGCGCCATAAAGGCCCCACGGTGTCGCTATCCAGCTCACCCACAAGGTGCAAGGTTGCTGCTTCACGCTGCCAGTTAAGCTCACCTGCCATTACTTTTTCGCTTCCAGGGTAATTGGCATGCGAGAGATAGTTTGCAGTTGCGCCGTCAAACCATCGATACCTTTGGTACGCAGAATATCACTCCACTCATTTTGCTTAGTGGTTATCATACTGACACCTTCAGCAATCATGTCGTATGCCTGCCAGTTACCGGTCTGGGTGTTTTTACGCCACTGGAAATCAAGACGTACCGGTGGACGACCGTTTGGATCGACGATGGTGACACGAATCGCAATGATAGTGGCATCACCTAGCGGCTGCTCAGGGGCGATTTGGTAGGATTGCCCGTTATACATAGCAAGAGCCTGGCCGTAAGCTTGCCTCAGATACTCTTCGAATGCTTTGAAGTAAGCATCACGCTGAGCAGGTGTCGCATCTTTATAATAACGGCCCAGAACCAGAGCCCCGGCGTATTTAACTTGCACATAAGGTAGCAGTTCCTGACCAACGACCTGGCGCAAGTGGTCAGGGTTTTGGCGAATTTGAGGCTGCTCATTTTTAAGACGATCAAAAGTCTTTTGCGCAGCTTCACCCATCTGCTTGTAAGGATTACTTTGGTCCGCAGCATTCGCCAGCGGCGCGATGACCAGCATAGCAATCATAATAAGTCGTTTGAACATAACACTTTTCCTCTTAGATTAGTGCGTGGTACCAGGCTGTGGCGCTGCACTATTATTCTCTGAATCCTGCGATGGGGAATCTCCTGATTTCTGATTGTCACCATTTCCGCTCTTATACAGGAATTGGCCAATCAGGTCCTCCAGCACCAGCGCTGATTTCGTGTCCTGAATCGTCCCGCCTTCTTTAAGGATAGATGAACCGAGTTCTGGGTCATCAAAACCGAGGTTCAACGCCAGATATTGCTCACCCAGCAAACCTGAAGTGCGGATGGCCAGTGAACTGGTATCCGGAATATGGTCATAGCGTTTTTCGATATCCAGGGTAACACGAGGTAAGTAAGTTTTTGGATCCAGAGCAATATCGTCAACACGTCCAATCACCACACCACCAAGGCGCAGTGGGGAGCCTGTTTTCAGACTGCCGATGTTATCAAAAGTCGCATAAACCCGGTAAGTGGGATCATTGCGCAACGAAGTGACGTTCGCCACTTTCAGACACAAGAATACGATGGCGGCCAACGCAATAATTAAAAAAGCGCCAACCCCAGTTTCAAATTTCTTAGTTTGCATGACCTTAATTCCCAAACATCAGTGCTGTGAGCACAAAATCCAGACCTAAAACAGCCAATGAAGCATGCACAACGGTTCGTGTTGTTGCCCGACTAATCCCTGCAGACGTCGGAATAGCATCGTAGCCATTGAATAATGCAATCCAGGTCACTGTTATCGCAAACACCACACTTTTGATGACACAGTAAACCAAATCAGTACGCCAGTTGACGGCGTTTTGCATTGCAGACCAGAAGAAGCCAGCATCGATTCCCTTCCAGTTCACACCCACCAACGCCCCACCCCAAATACCGACCGCGACAAAGATAAGTGTCAGCAAAGGTAATGAAATCACACCGGCCCAAAAACGAGGTGAAACGACCCGGCGCAGAGGATCAACTGCCATCATTTCCATACTGGAGAGTTGTTCTGTTGCCTTCATTAAGCCGATTTCTGCAGTCAGCGCTGAACCGGCACGCCCGGCGAATAGCAGTGCGGCGACGACGGGGCCAAGCTCTCGTAGTAATGACAAAGCAACCAACATACCGAGGCTTGATTCCGCAGTGTAAGTCGTCAGAACCAGGTAGCCTTGCAGGCCAAGCACCATGCCGATAAACAAGCCGGAAACAATGATGATAATCAGCGACAACACGCCGACGTTATACAGTTGGCGAACAAGCAAAGGCGCGTGTTTGCGGAATTCCGGTTTCCCCACCACCGCATTGAAAAGCATTATCCCAGCCCGGCCAAATGACGCGCAGGTTTTCAATCCCCGCCGCCCGAATGATGCCAGTGCATTAAAGAACATGAGCAACTTAACTCCCTGTTTTTGATAATAAGTCATTCCGATAATCCATCGCCGGATAGCGGAACGGTACTGGCCCATCGGCAATACCATCGAGGAACTGACGCACTCGCGGATCGCAATTTTCACGTAGGGCCGCAGGGGTACCTTCAGCCACAATGTGCTGATCCGCTGCAATATAGGCGTAATCGGCAATACTCAACACTTCAGGAACGTCATGAGAAACCACAATACAGGTGACACCCAGGGCGCTATTCAATTCTGAAATCAGTTTGACCAACACCCCCATAGTAATAGGGTCCTGACCAACAAATGGCTCATCAAACATGATCATATCGGGTTCGAGTGCGATGGCACGAGCGAGCGCTGCACGTCGGGCCATGCCGCCTGAAAGTTCGTTAGGCATCAGTTTTGCCGCACCACGTAATCCCACGGCCTCAAGCTTCATCATCACGGTGCTATGCAGCAACTCTTCGGGCAAGCGGCGGTGTTCACGCAGTGGGTATGCCACATTTTCAAAAACATTGAGGTCGGTAAACAGTGCGCCAGATTGGAACAGCATACTCATGCGTTTACGAACATTGTATAAACGTGAGCGCGACATAGCGGGCACGTTTTCACCGTCAAACAGGATTTCACCACTGTCGGGTTGAATTTGACCACCGATCAACCGCAATAAAGTTGTCTTACCAATACCTGAAGGCCCCATTATGGCGGTAATTTTACCCCGTGGCACGTTCAGTGAGATATTGTCAAAGATGCGCCGACTACCGCGCGTAAAACTTACACCGCGAATTTCGACCAGATTCGTCTGTGTCTGGCTCATCGTCTTTCCTTTTTTATCAAGTTCACGGACGAAGCATTATTTGGAAACTCAGTTCCAACCAATATCCTTACAGAATATTACGCGTCCTGATTAGCGAAAACTGGCATTTGTTTTACTTTTCTGCCACATAAAGTCAGAATTAAGAATCTTGCCCGGCCCTACAGATCTGTATGCTCTGCCGGTACTTTCACAGCACAAGACCGGCGATTATACCTGAATTAAGGATTTTGCATGCTGTTTGCTACAGCTCTGTTAATTATTGGTTTGCTTTTGGTCGTCTATGGCGCTGATCGCCTGGTGTTTGCCGCATCAATACTTTGCCGCAGTTTTGGGGTTCCACCCCTGCTGATTGGTTTGACCGTAGTGAGCATCGGCACTTCGTTACCAGAGCTCCTCGTCGCCAGTTCGGCAGCCCTTCATGGCCAGTTGGATTTAGCGGTAGGGACAGCTTTAGGCTCAAATATCACCAATATTTTGCTTATTCTTGGCTTAGCGGCGCTTTTGCATCCATTTACCGTGAATTCCGATATTCTACGGCGTGAATTGCCCCTAATGTTAGTCGTCAGCGCCATTATTGGCTGGCTGCTTTTTGACAACATGTTAAGCGTTGTTGATGGTGTGATGTTGATTGCTGTAGCGGTGGTGTATCTACTGTTTACGATTAAAATAGCGCACCTTGCCGGAAATGAAGGCAGCGATAATCTCACGCGTGAGCAGTTGGCAGAACTTCCTCGAGAAGGGAGTCGCCCTGTCGCATTTTTATGGCTCGCCGTTGCCCTAATTATTATGCCAATGGCCACGCGTATGGTTATCGATAACGCCAGCGTGCTAGCGCACTATTTTGGCGTCAGCGAGTTAGTGATTGGCCTGACGATTATTTCGGTTGGCACTAGCCTGCCTGAGCTTGCAACAACCATAGCCGGTGCACGTAAAGGCGAAGATGATATTGCGATTGGTAATATCATTGGTTCGAATATTTTCAATATAGCGCTGGTACTGGGTATTCCTGCGTTAATCGCACCAGGTGAAATCAACCCTTTTGCCTTTGCACGAGACTATTGGGTGATGTTGCTAGTCAGTGCCATTTTCGCCATCCTTTGCTGGCGTAAGCCACGCTCTATCGGCAAGACGGCAGGCGCTCTGTTAACATGTAGCTTCTTCGTATGGATTGTGATGCTGTGGTTTGTTGCATCACCGGTCGTTGGGTAAAACGGAACGGAAATTATGTCACAGATAGATTTACAACCGGGTTTTGACTTTCAGCAAGCAGGCAAAGAAGTCCTGAAGATCGAACGTGAAGGCCTGGATCAACTCGAGCAATACATCAACGCCGACTTTTCTGCCGCCTGTGAGAAAATGTTTTATTGCCAGGGTAAAGTTGTCGTTATGGGCATGGGTAAGTCTGGTCACATCGGTAAAAAGATGGCGGCGACATTTGCCAGCACCGGCACACCTTCATTCTTCGTTCATCCTGGTGAAGCAAGCCACGGTGATCTCGGGATGGTAAGCGCAAAAGATATTGTTATCGCGATTTCAAATTCCGGTGAGTCAAACGAAATTCTGGCACTGATTCCGGTTCTCAAGCGCTTGCAGGTCCCGCTCATTTGCATCACCAGTCGCCCGGAAAGCTCCATGGGTAAAGCGGCAGATGTCCATTTGTGTGTCAAAGTGCCGCAAGAGGCCTGCCCGCTTGGCCTGGCCCCAACCTCCAGTACCACAGCAACGTTGGTTATGGGTGACGCCCTTGCCGTTGCGCTGCTAAAAGCTCGCGGCTTTACTGCAGAAGATTTTGCGCTTTCTCACCCAGGCGGCGCATTGGGTCGTAAACTGTTACTACGCGTCAGCGATATTATGCATAGCGGTGATGAGATCCCTCATGTCAGTAAAGAGGCGTCGTTGCGCGATGCATTACTGGAAATTACACGTAAAAATATGGGAATGACCGTAATCTGTGACTCTTTGATGAAAATCGAAGGGATCTTCACGGATGGCGATTTACGCCGCGTCTTTGATATGGGCGTTGACCTCCACTCCTTGAATATTGCAGATGTTATGACTCCAGGTGGAATTCGAGTTCGTCCGTCACTACTGGCGGTGGATGCGCTCAATTTAATGCAGTCTCGCCACATTACTTCGGTATTGGTTGCAGATGGCGACCAACTACTCGGTGTGGTACATATGCATGACATGCTACGCGCAGGCGTGGTTTAACAAAGGATTAGCCTTAATGAGTAACCATGAAGCGTCACTTGCCACCTGTTATGGCCCGGTAAGCACGCGCGTGATGGAGCGGGCAGCAAACGTGCGTCTGCTCATTTTAGATGTTGACGGTGTGATGTCTGATGGCCTGATTTACATGGGTAATAGCGGTGAAGAGCTGAAAGCATTCAACGTCCGTGACGGCTATGGGATTCGTTGCGCGCTGACTTCTGATATTGAAGTCGCGATTATTACTGGCCGCAAAGCAAAGCTTCTTGAAGACCGATGTGAAACGCTGGGAATTACCCATCTTTATCAAGGGCAATCTGACAAGCTTGTGGCTTTTGAGGATCTATTAGATAAGCTCGCGATTCCTGCGGAACATGTCGCTTATGTTGGTGATGACTTAATCGACTGGCCGGTTATGGCTAAAGTGGGTTTGAGCGTTGCGGTTTGCGATGCTCATCCTTTGCTTCTTCCTCGTGCCGATTACGTAACACGTATTGCTGGCGGGCGTGGGGCGGTTCGCGAAGTTTGTGATCTACTGTTAATGGCACAAGGAAAGCTTGATGAGGCCAAAGGGCTATCTATATGAGTAATACCAGACGTTGGGTTATCATCCTGCTTTCATTGCTGGCATTGATATTGATTGGCCTAAATCTGGTCGATAAAGATAACGTTGTTCAACCGACGGTGAGCAGCAACGAACCAACCTATAAAAGTGAACATTCCACGACCCTCGCCTACAGTCCTGAAGGGGCGCTGAATTATCGGCTGGTCTCGGAACACGTTGAATATTTTTCCGATACCGCCATTTCGTGGTTCACCAATCCAGTGATGACGCAGTATGACGAAAACAAAGTTGCAACCTGGTCATTACGAGCAGATCGCGCCAAACTGACTAATGATCGGATGCTGTATTTATATGGGAATGTGGTGCTGACCGCTCTAACGCCAGATTCGCAGCTACGCAAAATTACCACGGACAATGCGCAGGTTAATTTAGTCACTCAGGATGTTTCCTCCGATGACCAGGTAACCTTGTATGGAACCAGCTTTAACTCTACCGGCCACAAAATGCGTGGAAACTTACGCAGCAAAAATGCCGAGCTGATTGAAAAGGTTAGAACATCCTATGAAATCCAAAATAAACAAACTCAGCCTTAATTTAGTACTAACCAGTACGCTTTTAGCCGCCAGTTTTTCGGCATTTGCGCTGACCGGTGATACCGATCAGCCGATTCACATTGAATCTGACCAACAGTCGCTGGATATGCAAGGCAACGTCGTCACCTTCACTGGCAATGTTATCGTGACGCAAGGCAGTATCAAAATTAACGCCGATAAAGTGGTTGTGACCCGTCCTGGTGGTGAAGAAGGGAAGGAAATCATTGATGGCTTTGGTAACCCCTCCACTTTCTATCAAATGCAGGATAGCGGTAAGCCGGTTAAAGGCCACGCGTCTACCATGCATTATGAGCTGCAAAATGATTTCGTCGTGCTGACGGGTAATGCCTATCTGGAACAGTTGGATAGCAATATCAAAGGCGACAAAATTACTTACCTGGTTAAAGAACAAAAGATGCAGGCCTTTAGCGAAAAAGGTAAACGTGTTACGACCGTTCTGGTCCCTTCTCAGTTGCAGAAAAAAGACGGCCAGGCTCCGGCAACAACCCCTGCGCAGAAAAAGAGTAACTAATTCGTTATGGCTACTTTAATTGCAAAAAATCTCGCCAAAGCCTACAAAGGCCGCCGCGTTGTTGAAGATGTCAGCCTGGCTGTTAAGTCCGGTGAAATTGTGGGATTACTTGGCCCGAACGGTGCAGGCAAAACCACAACCTTTTACATGGTGGTTGGCATTGTTGCGCGTGATGCAGGCAACATCATTATTGATGATGAAGACATCAGCCTTCTACCGCTTCATGCTCGTGCTCGTCGAGGTATCGGATATTTACCGCAGGAAGCGTCTATTTTCCGCCGTTTAAGTGTGTTCGATAACTTAATGGCAGTGTTGCAAATCCGTGACGACCTTTCCGATGAACAGCGTGTAGACCGCGCCAATGAGTTGATGGAAGAGTTCCATATAGAACATTTGCGCAATAACCTTGGGCAGTCATTGTCTGGGGGTGAGCGTCGTCGTGTCGAAATTGCCCGCGCATTAGCTGCAAATCCAAAATTTATTCTTCTGGATGAACCTTTTGCCGGTGTTGACCCAATATCCGTCATCGACATCAAGCGAATAATTGAGCACCTGCGCGACAGCGGGCTCGGGGTGTTGATTACTGACCATAACGTACGCGAAACGCTGGCTGTTTGTGAACGTGCCTACATCGTAAGCCAGGGCCATTTAATCGCCCATGGCACTCCAGCCGAAATACTGGAAGACGAACATGTTAAGCGCGTGTATCTGGGCGAAGAGTTCAGACTCTGATAGGGTAGTAAAAATTATAATATTTATACTCAAAATAATTCGAGTGGCAGTGACTGGGGTGAAGGAGTACAGCCAACGCCCTTGCAATTCGAATTATGACGAGTATTTACCTGAGGAAGCTCTCTCTGAATATGAAGCAAGGTTTGCAATTACGGCTTAGCCAACAACTTGCTATGACTCCCCAGCTACAACAGGCGATACGTCTGTTGCAACTGTCGACGTTAGAGCTACAGCAAGAACTTCAGCAAGCACTGGAAAATAACCCACTGCTTGAGCAAACCGATGTGCATGAAGAAATTGAGACTCAGGAAGTTCGAGAGAATGAAGCGTTAGATACTCGTGAGGCACTTGAACAAAAAGAGATGCCAGACGAGTTGCCGTTGGATACCAGCTGGGATGAAATTTACACCGCCGGTACATCATCAGCAACCGGAACAGATTACATCGACGATGAATTGCCGGTTTATCAGGGTGAAACGACACAGTCACTGCAAGATTATTTAATGTGGCAGGTCGACCTCACTCCTTTTTCAGAAACCGACACGGCGATAGCGACCTCTATAGTCGATGCCGTTGACGAAATGGGTTACCTCACCGTTTCCCTGGAAGAAATTCTGGAAAGCATGGGCGATGACGAAATCACCCTCGACGAAGTGGAAGCCGTACTCAAACGCGTACAACGTTTCGATCCCGTGGGTGTCGCGGCACGCGATCTGCGCGATTGCCTGCTGATCCAGCTTTCACAATTCGCCCGCGAAACACCGTGGCTAACAGAAGCCCGCTTAATTGTCAGCGATCACCTGGATTTGCTCGCTAACCATGACTTCCGCAGCCTGATGCGCGTCACTCGTCTGAAAGAAGAAGTGCTGAAAGAAGCAATGTGCCTGATTCAGTCTCTTGACCCACGTCCTGGGCAATCCATTCAGACCGGTGAACCGGAATATGTCATCCCAGATGTTCTGGTGAAAAAAGTACAGGATCGCTGGACAGTAGAACTGAATGCCGACAGCCTTCCACGCCTGAAAATAAACCAACAGTACGCTGCGATGGGCACCAACGCCCGCAACGACAGCGACTCGCAATTTATTCGTACTAACCTGCAAGAAGCAAAATGGCTGATTAAGAGTCTGGAAAGCCGGAATGACACGCTGCTGCGCGTTAGCCGCTGTATTGTAGAACAACAGCAGGGCTTTTTTGAGCATGGCGAAGAACACATGAAACCGATGGTTCTTGCTGATATCGCCCAAGTGGTCGAAATGCATGAGTCGACCATTTCCCGTGTGACCACGCAGAAATATCTGCACAGCCCACGCGGCATTTTTGAATTGAAGTATTTCTTCTCAAGCCACGTCAATACTGAAGGTGGGGGTGAAGCCTCCTCGACGGCAATTCGTGCGTTGGTGAAGAAATTAATTGCTGCGGAAAACCCTGTGAAACCCCTGAGTGATAGCAAGTTAACGACTATGCTATCCGATCAGGGGATCATGGTGGCACGCCGCACCGTTGCGAAGTACCGAGAGTCTTTATCCATACCACCGTCGAACCAACGTAAGCAGTTGGTTTGACTTAACCGATAAGGAAGACACTATGCAGCTCAACATTACAGGACATAACGTCGAAATCACTGACGCACTACGCGATTTTGTGAGTACGAAGTTTGCCAAACTGGAGCAGTACTTCGATAGAATTAACCAAGTCTATATTGTGTTAAAAGTGGAAAAAGTCACGCATATTGCCGATGCAACGCTGCATATAAATGGTGGTGAGATACATGCCAGTGCGGAAGGCCAGGATATGTATGCGGCGATTGATGGTCTGATTGATAAACTGGCACGCCAGTTAACCAAACATAAAGATAAACTAAAACAACACTGATAATCCGGGCAACTGTTTAAGCAGTTACCCAAAATAATTCGAGTTGCACAAAGGCGGCTACACAGTCAATCCCCATGAGCTTACTCTGGTAAGTGACTGGGGTGAGCGAGGAAGCCAACGCACATGCAACTTGAAGTATGAAGGGTAAAGACGGCTCGTTGCGTGGAGTAGCGGGCCGTTAGCATAACAGGGTGCTTAGGTGAACTTATGATGAACAACGATTCTGCTCTACAACTTAGTCATGTCCTGAACAAGGAATGTACCCGTACCAATGTACATTGCCAGAGTAAAAAACGTGCACTGGAAATCATCAGTGAACTGGCAGCAAAACAGCTCGGCTTACCATCACAAGTGGTGTTTGAAGCCGTGTTGACGCGCGAACGCATGGGCAGTACTGGTATCGGTAATGGTATCGCCATTCCCCATGGGAAACTGGAAGAAGATACGACTCGTGCCGTTGGGGTCTTTATTAAACTGGAAACCCCTATCGCCTTTGACGCCATCGATAATCAGCCGGTTGACCTGATGTTTGCGCTACTTGTCCCTGCGGATCAAACAAAAACGCACTTACATACTTTATCTTTGGTAGCAAAACGTCTGGCTGACAAAACGATTTGCCGACGCCTGCGTGCTGCTCAGAGTGATGAAGAACTTTATCAGATCATTACCGACACAGAACAAGGTAGTGAAAGTGAATAATCTGGCTGCGGGACCAAATGTGTCACAGCAAGAGATGTTGGGGGAGTGATAACATGGTGCTGATGATTGTCAGCGGCCGCTCTGGTTCAGGGAAGTCTGTAGCCTTGCGTGCACTAGAAGATATGGGATTCTACTGTGTAGATAACCTGCCAGTAGTGTTGTTGCCTGATCTTGCCAAAACTCTCGCAGAACGCCAAATTTCTGCGGCAGTCAGCATTGATGTGCGTAACATGCCGGAAAACCCGGAAATTTTTGAACAAGCAATGTCTAACCTGCCTGACACATTTTCGCCACAGTTGCTGTTCCTTGATGCCGATCGCAACACGCTGATTCGTCGTTATAGTGACACACGCCGCTTGCATCCGCTTTCAAGTAAGAACCTATCGCTGGAAAGTGCGATAGATGAAGAAAGTGATTTGCTGGAGCCATTGAAATCCAGGGCCGATCTGATCATCGATACCTCTGAGATGTCGGTGCATGAGCTCGCAGAAATGCTGCGTACCCGTTTGCTCGGCAAACGTGAGCGCGAGCTGACCATGGTGTTCGAGTCATTTGGCTTTAAACATGGTATTCCGATCGATGCGGATTACGTTTTCGATGTGCGTTTCCTGCCAAACCCGCACTGGGATCCAAAGTTGCGCCCGATGACGGGTCTCGACAGGCCTGTTGCTGCGTTCCTCGACCGTCATACCGAAGTCCACAATTTTATCTACCAGACGCGCAGCTATCTTGAGCTATGGTTGCCTATGCTGGAAACCAACAACCGCAGTTACCTGACTGTGGCGATTGGTTGTACCGGTGGTAAACACCGCTCAGTTTATATCGCTGAACAGTTGGCAGATTATTTCCGCTCACGCGGCAAGAACGTGCAATCCCGTCACCGTACGCTGGAAAAACGCAAAACATGACCGTAAAACAGACCGTTGAGATAACCAACAAACTGGGTATGCATGCACGCCCAGCAATGAAGCTGTTCGAACTGGTACAAAGCTTTGATGCCGAAGTCATGCTGCGCAACGAGGCAGGTACAGAAGCTGAAGCCAATAGCGTTATTGCGCTACTGATGCTGGATTCTGCCAAAGGCGGCCACATTGAAATTGAAGTCACAGGCCCAGAAGAAGAACAAGCATTGAATGCGGTTATCGCGCTGTTCAATGCGGGTTTTGATGAAGACTAACTCACTTCAACTCATGCTGCGCCATAAATGACTCGCCGCCTAACTGGCGCATCTGGCGCAAAATCCATTGCTGGCGTTGATGCACATAACCTGACGGGGCATTCGCTTTAAAGCGGATAGGATTGGGTAAAACAGCAGCCAGCAATGCAGCTTCAGACATGGTCAGGCGGCTTGCTGGTTTATGAAAATAGCGCTGCGAAGCGGCTTCCACACCAAAAACCCCTTCGCCAAACTCGGCAATGTTCAGGTAAACGGTCAGGATACGACGTTTCGTCCAGACCACTTCCATGCCCAGTGTTAACCCCGCTTCCAGGCCCTTGCGTACATAGCTACGCCCATCCCAAAGGAACAGATTCTTAGCCGTTTGTTGGGACAGTGTCGAGGCCCCACGAACACGATTTTCATGGCGCTCGTTATGAGCAAAAGCTTTTTCAATCGCAACAATATCGAATCCCCAGTGATCCGGGAATTTCTGATCTTCTGCAGCGATGACCGCAAGCCCCATCCACGGCGAAATCTCATCCATGCTCACCCAATCCGAGTGTGCAACATAACTGAAATCACCGCTGAACCAGGCGCTGAACTGCCGCTCTACCATCACCGCTGAAAACGGCACCGGTATAAAGCTAAACAGGATGATTCCCGCGAACCAAATCCCCACCAGTGCCAACAAGCCACGCAACAGCCAGCGCTTGAAGAAACTCAAGAGCGCAATACGCCCTTTCTTCATGCAGTCATGTCCACAATGCGAGCCACTAGTTTTTCGATGCCTAAAGCGGCCTCATCAATGCGTGTCGCTAACATGTAAGCCGGTGTCGTCACTACTTTGTGCTCTTCATCGACCACAATATCATCGACCGGGCACGGAACATGTTCGGCCCCCATCTCTTCGACGATCTCGGCGGTGTCGATATCTGTACCAATGGTCAAACGCACCGGCACATCAAGAATCTTTGGCAGCATCACAGGGGCAATGCAGATGAACCCGAGAGGTTTCCCTTGGGCATGGCAATCTCTGGCCAGCCGAAGCAAATCACTATCAATCTGGCACTCGCTGCCAAGACTTGCAAAGTTGCACAGATTTTTAGCCGCGCCGAATCCGCCAGGGACTATCAAAGCATCGAGTTCGTTGGCATCGGCCTGATCCAATGGCCGTACAGCACCACGGGTGATTCGTGCGGCTTCGGCAAGCACATTACGATGCTCAACAGACTCATTATTAGTCAGATGATTGATGACATCTGATTGAGGTTTGTCGGGTGCAAAACAGACCGCCTCAGCACCTGAACGAGCAATAGCAAGCAAGGTAATGACAGCTTCCTGAATCTCGCTTCCGTCGTAGACCCCGCAGCCACTGAGCACCACACCAATCTTCTTCATTCGGCCATTCCTTTTCATCATGCAATTATTCTCATCAGTTATGACGATTTGATCGCTATGCTTCACACATTTTACTGATTCACGTAACAAAGCATTTAAGATTTGCTATCTTAATGCCTCAATAGCGCATGAGATTATCGGCTGCGCCATTTGGATAATGACTTATAACTTAATGGCGCAACCTACTATTTCCCTGGTGTTGGCGCAGAATTAGCGCACCCCGGTTTATCCGGGGTCATTTTTTAGGAGCGTTCGCCACCCAAGCTTTCAGGACATCCACATCGTGTTGCCATTCCAGTTTCAACTCTTCAATCCACTCACCCACATTTTCTGACCATGCAGGCAAGTCCGGCGATTGAATTTGCTGAGCGACTTGTTGTAAGTGACGTAGCCCAACAGAACCCGCAGCCCCTTTAATTTTATGACCTTCTTCCACGATCCCTTTTTGGTCGCGGGCAGTCATATTGGAGTCCAGCACGCTCAGGTAACCTGGCATCATTTTTTCAAACATCGCCAGCCCATCGGTAATCAGTTTTGGCCCGACGAGGTCCATATACTGCTCAAGCATCGGAATATCGAGCAATGCTTGCTGCTTTTCACTATTAACTTGAGGCACTTGAGACTCCTTCTTAGACTCTGACTGTTGGTTGTCCCAGAATTTTTGGATCATCGCCATTAACGCCGGAACCGATAGGGGTTTGCTCAGCACATCGTCCATGCCAGCATCCAGATACTCTTTTTTATCTTTCAATACGTTAGCAGTCAATGCCACCAGCGGTGGCAAATCCGCGCGCGCGTAACGCGTTGTCAGCTGCCGGGAAATATCCAGGCCCGTCATATCAGGCAACTGGATGTCCAACAGCACCAGGTCATATTCCCCTGGGGTGAATTTTTCTAGCGCTTCTTTACCCGTCATAGCGACATCTACGCTGTTACCGAGTTTCTCAAGCACCGAACGTGCAACAATGACATTGAGCTCAATATCTTCCACCAGCAACACGTGCAACGCAGGCAGCGGCATTTCGTCATTGTTAAGCGTATCTTCGACTTCATCCGCGACGCGAGGAGCCTGAATCGTCAAGGTAAACAGCGAGCCTTCACCCGGCTTACTGCTAACAGTGATATCGCCGCCCATACTTTTAGCCAGACGGCGCGATACCGCCAACCCAATCCCCGTACCGGTCGCGGGTTTACCACCATGACTGTCTTTCACCTGGTAATACATGGCGAAGATCTTATCCTGTTCGTCCTGCGGAATACCAATGCCGGAATCCTGAACTTCGAAGCGCAGCGTGTTTTCTTCCTCATAACACACCCGAACGGCAACGAGGCCACCTTTAGGGGTGAACTTCACGGCATTGCTGATGAGATTCCACAGTATTTGACGCAAGCGCGTTCCATCCGTCACCACTTTATGCGGCAGTGGCAACGTAGGATTCATTTCCAGTTTCAGCCCTTTTTGCTGTGCCTGCAAACCGGAGAGATTTTCTAAATCGGCGAGGAAACTGGTGAAATCAATGGGCTGGTTATCAAGCTGAACTTTACGGCGTTCCAGTTTATCCATATCGATAATATCGTTAAAAATATTACCAAGCGTAATGGCCGAAATATGGATGGTTTTGAGGTAATTGGTTTGTTCAGGATTCAGTTCGGTATCCAGCAGAATACGACTCAACCCAACAATACCATTAAGCGGTGTGCGCAACTCATGGCTGATGGTTGAAATGAAAGTGGTTTTATCCCGACTGGCACGTTCAAGCGCATCCTGATAACGCTTACGTTCGGTAATATCGCGACCAAACCCCATTAAACCATGGCGTTTCCCAACGCGGTCATAGTACGGCACTTTACGAATTTCAAAGCAGGCTTTGCGGCCATCAGGATAATCCAGCCATTGCTCGTAGGTCAGGGACACGTTATGACGAAACACTTTTTCGTCGGTTTCAATCACCTTCTGTGCCGCTTCTGGCGAATACACATCCTCAGGCTTCAGGCTGATTAATTGCTTCTCACTTTTGCCTGTCAGCAATTCCATGGCACGGTTACACCCTGAAAACTCTTTGTCTTCATTGCGATAAAAAACCAGATCCGGCGACGCATCGAGGAAAGAACGGAGAAATGACGATTGCTGCTCCAGCTGGATTTGCGTCTCTTCGCGCTCTTGCATCTCAACCTTTAACTGCTCAAGCATGGTCTGACGCTCGTCCTCTGCTTTAACGCGATCGGCAATCTCCTGATTTAATTGCGCAATGTTGTCTTTAAGCTGCACATTGAGTTTCAGGTCACGTTCGCGCATCTCTTCAAGTTTTTGCACCAGCTTTGACAACCGCTGGCGCGACTCTTCGAGTTGTTCAACCACCACAGAAAGGAAATAGACGGCCCAGGGGGTAATTAACAGGCCAAAAAAGATAGAACGAACGACATCAATACTTTCAACCTGGCCGCGCAACAGCATCGTCACGGCCATTTGCACCACAATAGCCAGCACCACTAATGCGGAAGCCAGCAACAAAGAGAAGCGCACTAACCCGAGCTTCACCATCAAATCAACGTAATACTGCGCCAGTAACCGGATTTGCTTCATGGAACGTTTCCCTCGTCTTCAATCAGCTAAATATACCGCACGCTTAGGGATTACAACAGAATTGCTGGGACCCAGGGCGTTCCGAGCGCCGAACCTTGAGTACCACGTTCAGTCAGATACTTATCGATTGCCCCCATTCCAGTCCAACGATTTTCACACCACAACGGTGCCAGCAGGGTTGGACGACGAGCGTTTGCAGAAATGCGATGATAAACAACATCAAGCGGGGTATGACGAATCATCTCGCCTGCGATGGTCGCATACTCATCCAATTCGATGCCTTGCAGACGGCCAGCCTGCCAACTTTTAGCCATCGTGCTGCCGCTGACGATATGTAGAGGGTGAAGTTTGATGCCATCGACGCCAGTCTCAACCACGTTTTCCAGCGTTTGCAGGCAATGTTCCTGACCCTCGCCTGGCAGGCCAACAATCAGGTGGCTGCACACTTTCAAACCGCGCGCACGGGCACGACGCGTGGTTTCCTGATAACAGGCAAAATCATGCCCACGATTAATTCGATGCAGCGTTTTGTCATGTGCTGTCTGCAAGCCCAGCTCTAACCAGACTTCATAGCCCTTGTCATGATATTCACTTAACAAATCAAGCACGCTATCCGGCACGCAATCTGGCCGCGTGCCGACACATAAGCCGACGATACTGGCCTGGGCCACGGCTTGCTGGTACATCGAGCGCAACACCTGCACTTCTGCCCATGTACTGGTGTAGGCCTGGAAATATGCGAGATAGTGTTTCGCACGGTTAACCAACAGTGACTGGCGCTCGAGTTGCTCGGCGATAGAGTGATGTTGTTGAGTCTCATCAGCAAAAGACGCCACGTTGCAGAAAGTACAGCCACCTCGCCCGATGGTACCGTCACGGTTGGGGCAACTGAAACCGCCGTGCAGCGTGAGTTTATGGACCTTATGGCCATAACGACGCTGAAGATCCCCACCAAACATATTGACTAATTTTTGTAACTGCATAATCTGATGGGCCGCCCTGTAAAAGGGATGTAGCCTGCCATTTTCTGCCCATTTTAGCGATGACCTGGATCAATCGCTCTGGCGCAGCTTTACCTAGTGCATAGAAATGCAAAATTATTGCGATTTTACGCACCCATCAGATGATTACTTTTCCTTATATTGCCCGTCTATTTTTAAAGAATATGCTCCCCTGCGAAAAACAGTGTCATACAACACGCCAGACCCCGTTTGCAGCACAAGATCCTGCCAATCCAAGCATTGCCAGCATGGTCTGGAATTTTGCAGCCCCGCAGATAGTGAGAGAGATCACATAAGCCAGGGGATTTCCCTGCCGCTTAAATACGATAAAATTGATAATAAAATGTTTATTTTCATGATGTTAATAGGTGTTTAGCACATATTCGTATAAATAAGAATGCCATTTGACCTGTGTGCGCTTTCCCGATAACTTGGAAATCCGCTGGAAGCTTTCTGGATGGGTTCTGTGCCCATCATATTTATGCAGTAATTAAGATTCCCTCTAAAGCAAGTCCTCAACACTTGTGAAACCGGATGCGTTAGACATCAAGAGGGCGACACGCGAGGTTAGCGTAGATGCGCAAACCCCGTCGCCATGCCCTTGTTACGTCTGGACGCAAACGGTTGGTGAGGAGTCACGTAGAGCCTGGGGAGGTTCACTGATATGTTGTACGATAAATCCCTTGAGAAGGATAACTGTGGTTTCGGCCTGATCGCCCACATAGAAGGCGAACCTAGCCACAAGGTAGTGCGTACTGCTATTCACGCACTGGCCCGAATGCAACACCGTGGAGCAATACTCGCCGATGGTAAAACCGGTGATGGTTGTGGTCTGCTGTTGCAAAAACCTGACCGTTTCTTCCGAATTGTTGCGGAAGAGCGTGGTTGGCGTTTGGCTAAAAATTATGCCGTCGGCATGATTTTCTTAAATAAAGATGATGCGCTGGCCAGTGCTAGCCGCCGCATTGTTGAAGAAGAGTTGCAAAACGAGACCCTGTCGATTGTTGGCTGGCGCGAAGTGCCAACTAATGAAGACGTACTCGGTGAAATCGCCCTCTCCTCAAAGCCTCGCATCGAACAAATTTTTGTTAATGCTCCGGCTGGCTGGCGTCCACGCGATATGGAACGTCGCCTGTTTATCGCCCGTCGCCGCATTGAGAAGCGCATTCAGGACAAAGAATTCTACGTATGTAGTCTCTCAAACCTGGTCAACATCTATAAAGGTCTGTGTATGCCGGCAGATTTGCCGCGCTTTTACCTGGACCTGGCGGACTTACGCCTGGAATCTGCAATTTGCCTGTTCCACCAGCGTTTCTCCACCAACACCGTTCCACGCTGGCCGCTGGCTCAGCCGTTCCGCTACCTGGCGCACAATGGTGAAATCAATACCATCACCGGTAACCGTCAATGGGCGCGGGCACGTACCTACAAATTCCAGACCCCGCTGATCCCGGACTTGCATGACGCTGCACCATTCGTCAACGAAACCGGTTCCGATTCAAGCTCAATGGATAACATGCTAGAACTGCTGTTAGCCGGCGGGATGGATATCGTTCGTGCCATGCGATTACTGGTGCCACCAGCCTGGCAGAACAACCCGAACATGGATCCGGAGCTGCGTGCCTTCTTCGACTTTAACTCCATGCACATGGAGCCGTGGGATGGTCCAGCCGGTATCGTTATGTCTGATGGGCGCTATGCTGCCTGTAACCTGGACCGTAACGGCCTGCGTCCAGCACGCTACGTCATCACCAAAGATAAGCTGATCACGTGTGCGTCCGAAGTTGGGATCTGGGATTACCAGCCTGACGAAGTGATAGAAAAAGGACGCGTCGGCCCTGGCGAGTTGATGGTTATCGACACGCGTATTGGCCGCATTCTGCATTCAGCTGAAACCGATGCCGACCTGAAAAGCCGCCACCCGTATAAAGAGTGGATGGAAAATAACGTTCGCCGTTTAGTCCCGTTTGAAGATTTGCCAGACGAAGAAGTCGGCACTCGCGAAATGGATGACGATAGCCTTGCAAGCTTCCAGAAACAGTTTAACTACAGTGTTGAAGAACTGGATTCTGTGCTTCGTGTGTTAGGTGAAAATGGCCAGGAAGCTGTAGGTTCAATGGGTGATGATACTCCATTTGCCGTACTTTCCAGCCAGCCACGCATTATTTACGATTACTTCCGCCAGCAGTTTGCGCAGGTGACAAACCCGCCAATCGATCCGCTGCGTGAAGCACACGTGATGTCTCTGGCGACCAGTATTGGCCGTGAAATGAACGTCTTCTGTGAAGCAGAAGGCCAAGCGCACCGCTTGAGCTTCAAATCACCCATTCTGTTGTGGTCTGATTTCCAGCAGCTCACCTCACTTGAAGAGCAGCACTATCGTGCCGATACGCTGGACATCACTTACGATGTTTCCGCTCAATCGCTGCACGAAACCGTGAATGCACTGTGTGACGAAGCTGAACGCATGGTTCGCAACGGTACTGTTTTGCTGGTGCTTTCTGACCGTAACATCGCTAATAATCGTTTGCCGGTTCCGGCTCCGATGGCGGTGGGTGCTATCCAGACTCGCCTGGTTGAAAAGAACCTGCGTTGCGATGCGAACATTATTGTTGAAACCGCAAGTGCGCGTGACCCGCACCACTTCGCTGTACTGCTTGGTTTTGGCGCCACTGCAATCTATCCATACCTCGCTTACGAAACACTGGCGAAGTTGGTCGACAACGGTGCGATTGAAAAATCTTACCGTGGAGTGATGCAAAACTACCGCAACGGCATCAACAAAGGGCTGTACAAGATCATGTCCAAAATGGGCATCTCGACTATCGCCTCTTATCGTTGCTCGAAGCTGTTTGAAGCGGTTGGCCTGCACAAAGAAGTTTCTGAACTGTGCTTCCAGGGCGTTGTGAGCCGTATTGGCGGTGCTGGTTTCAACGACTTCCAGCAAGATTTGTTGAATCTGTCCAAGCGTGCCTGGTTAGCGCGTAAGCCACTGGATCAAGGTGGTCAGCTAAAATACGTCCACGGTGGCGAGTATCACGCTTACAACCCTGATGTGGTGCAAACACTGCAAAAAGCGGTGAACAGTGGCGATTACAAAGATTACCAGGAATACGCGAAGCTGGTTAACGAGCGCCCAGTGGCAACACTGCGCGATATGCTTGCCCTGGATCCACAAGGTGAAACGGTCAAAATTGAAGATGTTGAACCAGCGACTGAGCTGTACAAACGCTTCGATACTGCCGCAATGTCTATCGGTGCATTAAGCCCGGAAGCGCATGAATCCCTGGCTGAAGCGATGAACAGCATTGGCGGTAACTCCAACTCAGGCGAAGGTGGTGAAGACCCTGCGCGTTACGGCACCAATAAAGTGTCCCGTATCAAACAGGTGGCTTCTGGTCGCTTCGGTGTGACCCCGGCCTACCTGGTCAATGCTGATGTTATCCAGATTAAAGTCGCTCAGGGTGCTAAGCCTGGTGAAGGCGGTCAGTTGCCGGGCGATAAAGTCACGCCATATATCGCAAAACTGCGTTATTCCGTACCAGGTGTGACACTGATTTCTCCTCCGCCACACCACGATATTTACTCTATCGAAGATTTGGCGCAGCTGATTTTCGACCTCAAGCAGGTCAACCCGAAAGCGTTGATTTCGGTCAAACTGGTTTCCGAACCGGGTGTTGGCACCATCGCAACCGGTGTGGCGAAAGCCTACGCAGACTTGATTACTATTGCCGGTTACGACGGTGGTACTGGCGCAAGCCCACTGTCTTCAGTGAAATATGCGGGCTGCCCGTGGGAACTGGGTCTGGTGGAAACACAACAGGCACTGGTGGCTAACGGCCTGCGTCACAAAATCCGCCTGCAAGTTGATGGCGGCCTGAAAACGGGTCTCGACATCATCAAAGCCGCGATTCTTGGCGCAGAAAGCTTTGGTTTCGGTACCGGCCCAATGGTTGCGCTGGGTTGTAAATACTTGCGTATTTGCCACCTGAACAACTGCGCAACCGGTGTTGCAACTCAGGATGAAAAACTGCGTAAAAACCACTATCACGGCTTGCCATTTAAAGTGACTAACTACTTTGAATTCATTGCGCGTGAAACACGTGAGTTGATGGCGCAGTTAGGCGTTAAGCGCCTGGTAGACTTGATTGGCCGGACTGACCTGCTCAAAGAGTTGGACGGTTTCACGGCTAAACAACAAAACCTGGATCTGTCTAACCTGCTCAAAACTGCCGAACCAATGCCGGGCAAAGCGGTGTACTGCACCGAAAATAACCCGCCATTTGATAAAGGTGACCTGAATGCTCAGTTGCTGAGCCAGGCGAAGCAGTATGTGGACGACAAACAGAGCAAAACGTTCTGGTTTGATATCCGCAACACTGACCGTTCTGTTGGTGCCATGCTGTCGGGTTATATCGCCCAGCACAATGGCGACCAGGGTCTGGCAGCTGATCCTATTAAAGCGCATTTCAGTGGCACTGCTGGGCAGAGCTTCGGTGTGTGGAACGCCGGTGGCGTTGAACTGCACTTGACTGGCGATGCTAACGACTATGTTGGTAAAGGTATGGCCGGTGGTTTGATCTCTTTGCGTCCTCCGGTGGGTTCCGCCTTCCGCAGCCACGAAGCGACCATTATCGGTAATACCTGTTTGTACGGTGCAACGGGCGGCAAACTTTATGCTGCTGGCCGTGCGGGCGAGCGTTTCGCGGTGCGTAACTCCGGTGCAATTACCGTTGTTGAAGGCATTGGCGATAACGGTTGTGAATACATGACTGGCGGTATTGTCTGCGTCATCGGCAAGACAGGCGTGAACTTCGGTGCAGGTATGACGGGTGGTTTCGCTTACGTTCTTGATGAAGACGGTGATTTCCGTAAACGTGTTAACCCTGAACTGGTTGAGCTTATCAACGTTGAAGAGCTGGCCATTCATGAAGAACACCTGCGCGGAATGATTACCGAGCATGTGCAATTGACGGGTTCCCAGCGTGGCGAAGAGATTCTGGCAAACTGGCCAGCATTTGCTTCTAAATTCACGTTGGTTAAACCGAAGTCCAGTGATGTCAAAGCATTGTTGGGTCACCGTAGTCGAAGCGCCGCCGAGCTGCGGGTGCAGGCGCAGTAAGAGGTCACGATGAGTCAAAACGTTTATCAATTTATCGACTTACAGCGCGTTGATCCGCCAAAGAAACCGCTCAAGATCCGTAAAATTGAATTTGTGGAAATTTACGAGCCGTTCTCAGAAGGCCAGGCCAAAGCACAGGCAGACCGCTGCCTGTCTTGTGGTAACCCGTACTGTGAATGGAAATGCCCGGTTCATAACTACATTCCAAACTGGCTGAAGCTGGCCAATGAAGGGCGCATCATTGAAGCTGCTGAACTGTCTCACCAGACAAACAGCCTGCCGGAAGTGTGTGGCCGTGTTTGCCCGCAAGACCGTCTGTGTGAAGGTTCTTGTACGCTCAATGACGAGTTTGGTGCCGTCACCATCGGTAATATCGAGCGCTATATCAACGATAAAGCGCTTGAGATGGGTTGGAAACCAGACCTGACTGGCGTGAAGCAAACCGGCAAACGTGTCGCCATTATCGGCGCAGGCCCTGCGGGGCTGGCGTGTGCTGATGTGCTGGCGCGTAACGGCGTGAAAGCGGTAGTTTATGACCGTCACCCAGAAATCGGTGGCCTGCTGACCTTCGGTATTCCGGCGTTCAAGCTGGAAAAAGAAGTGATGACTAAGCGCCGTGAAATCTTCAGCGGGATGGGTATTGAGTTCAAACTGAACACTGAAGTGGGTCGTGATGTACAGATTGACGACCTGCTGAGTGAATTTGATTCCGTATTCCTGGGTGTGGGTACTTATCAGTCGATGCGTGGTGGTTTAGAAAATGAAGATGCGACGGGCGTTTATGATGCCCTGCCGTTCCTCATCGCTAATACCAAACAGATCATGGGTTTCACTGACTCACCAGAAGAGCCGTATGTGAATATGGCAGGCAAACGTGTTGTGGTACTTGGCGGTGGTGATACTGCGATGGACTGCGTGCGTTCTGCTATTCGCCAGGGTGCAACGCACGTCATCTGTGCTTATCGTCGTGATGAAGAGAACATGCCAGGTTCTAAGCGCGAAGTGAAAAATGCGCGTGAAGAAGGTGTGGAATTCCAGTTCAACGTACAACCACTGGGTGTAGAAGTTAACGCTAGCGGTCGCGTATCGGGTGTGAAAGTTGCCCGTACCGAACTGAGTGCGCCAGATGCACATGGCCGTCGTCGTCCAGAAATCGTTGCCGGATCAGAGCACGTAGTGCCTGCCGATGCGGTGATTATGGCGTTTGGTTTCCGTCCACATGCTATGCAGTGGCTGGAAAAACACAGCGTTGAACTCGACAGCCAGGGCCGTATTCTGGCACCAGAAGGCAGCGACAATCCATTCCAGACCAGTAACCCGAAAATCTTTGCAGGCGGCGACGCTGTTCGTGGTTCTGACCTGGTGGTTACAGCAATCGCTGAAGGCCGCAAAGCGGCTGACGGGATCCTGAACTTCCTCGAAGTGTAATGTAGTTCGGGCAGCGTTTCGCATACCCAAACGACAGAAGAAAAAAAGCCCGGAGATATTCGTATCTCCGGGCTTTTTTATGCTCATCACGCGCGATAGTGCTCGCAATATTCATCAACGCTGAATGGATAGTAAAAAGCCAGTCATTAGACTGGCTTCGATTTGCATTTTAATTGCATGAATTCGCGAGTTACTTCACCACACGCAGTGCCGGACGGCCACCTCGTGGAGGAGGATCATCATCTGGGCTGTTGTCATCTTCGTCATGATCAGGGCGTGAGCCATCGATCACTTGCATCACCATTTCTGAATCAGATGGCAACGGCTCAATATCGTTATGACTTTCACCGGCTTCGTCATAATTGGATTCAGGCTCGAACATGGTACCAGCACCATTTTCCCGCGCGTAGATAGCCAGAACTGCAGCCATAGGAACAAATACCTGGCGCGGCATACCGCCGAAGCGCGCATTAAAACGCACTTCGTTGTTGGCCAGTTCCAGGTTTCCTACTGCACGCGGTGCAATATTCAGGACAATTTGCCCGTCACGTGCATATTCCATCGGGACATGTACGCCAGGCAATGTCACATCCACCACCAGATGCGGAGTGAGCTGGTTATCCAGTAGCCATTCGTAGAACGCACGAAGTAGATACGGACGACGTGGTGACAATTGTGACATATCCATCAATTAGCCCCGAGTTTGCAGGCGCATTTCACGCTCAGGTTCGGTCAGAGAAGCGAGGAATGAATCACGCTCAAATACGCGAGTCATGTAGCCTTTCATCTCTTTAGAACCTGCGCCTGCTAGTTCAATACCCATTTGTGGCAAACGCCACAGCAATGGCGCCAGGTAGCAATCTACCAGGCTGAACTCATCACTCAGGAAGAAAGGTTTCTGAGTAAATACAGGTGCGATAGCCAGCAATTCTTCACGTAATTGCTTGCGAGCAGCATCAGCTTCTTGAGCAGAACCGTTCATCACGAGGTGCATCAGGGTGTACCAGTCTTTCTGGATACGATGCATGTACAGGCGACTTTCACCACGAGCAACCGGGTAAACCGGCATTAATGGTGGATGCGGGAAACGCTCATCAAGATATTCCATGATGATGCGGGATTCCCACAGAGTAAGTTCGCGGTCAACCAGGGTCGGTACGCTGTGATTTGGGTTGAGGTCAATCAGATCCTGAGGCAGGTTATCCGTTTCCACATGCTCAATTTCAACGCTAACACCTTTTTCGGCCAGTACGATACGTACCTGATGGCTATAGATGTCAGTAGGACCGGAAAACAGCGTCATCACCGAACGTTTGTTGGCAGCGACAGCCATGAAAACCTCCAAGTTTATTCAGAATAATTACTGCTAATAGCCGCAAGCGGCAACTAACCTGACCGTTCGATACCCATTGCGCCGGAATACCATCAGTCGCCAGAAAACGAGGCGAAAACAAACTGATGTTGACCTTTGGGCAGAAAATTGGTTGATAGTTTACCAGATTTTACGGGTTTTGTGGGGAGTGGATCTACAATTTGACTGAAAAGTAATTACTATCATGACGTTAGCAACAGTAAATATAATTTTTAGGCATAAAAAAACCCGGTACAAGACCGGGCTTTTCGCAAATTGTATTCTGCAAATAGCAGATGACAATTAACGCTTGGAGAACTGAGGACGACGACGTGCTTTACGCAGACCGACTTTCTTACGTTCAACTTCACGAGCATCACGAGTAACGAAACCAGCTTTACGCAGTTCGCCACGCAGGGACTCGTCGTACTCCATCAGAGCGCGGGTGATACCGTGACGGATCGCACCAGCCTGACCAGAAGTACCACCACCTTTAACAGTGATATACAGATCGAATTTCTCAACCATATCAACCAGTTCCAGCGGCTGACGAACTACCATGCGGGCAGTTTCACGACCGAAGTACTGTTCCAAAGAACGTTGGTTGATAATGATTTTGCCACTGCCCGGTTTGAGAAAAACGCGAGCTGCGGAACTTTTGCGGCGACCAGTGCCGTAGTATTGATTTTCAGCCATTGCCATAATCCCGATTAAATGTCCAGAACTTGCGGTTGCTGTGCCGCGTGGTTGTGCTCGGTGCCCGCGTAAACTTTCAGTTTACGGAACATAGCACGGCCCAGCGGGCCCTTTGGCAGCATGCCTTTAACCGCGATTTCAATCACACGCTCAGGACGGCGGGCAATCATCTCTTCAAAGGTCGCTTGTTTGATACCACCGATGTGACCGGTGTGATGGTAATACACTTTGTCAGTACGCTTGTTGCCGGTTACAGCAACTTTATCAGCGTTCAGAACGATGATGTAATCACCGGTATCAACGTGCGGAGTGTATTCCGCTTTATGCTTGCCGCGCAGGCGCAGAGCCAGTTCGGAAGCCAGACGGCCCAGAGTTTTACCGGTCGCGTCAACAACATACCAGTCGCGCTGTACGGTTTCTGGTTTAGCTGTAAAAGTTTTCATTAAAAGCTTACCCAAATAATAAGTTACACGTTGGTGAACACCCAAACGTTTAGTCAGTTGAGG
>NZ_DATERI010000053.1:0-88133 GCF_035271705.1 Buttiauxella sp. | reverse complement strand
CGCGTGGGTTATCTCGTCCCGGAAAGAGGTGCTGCCGATGTCCTGTCAAACCATGGCAGGTTCTGAGCATTTTAATGGCTTGAGAGGGGAGGGGAATAAGATGTTCTCTGCGGGCTTTCATTCGCGTTGCGGGAAGGGTCCACAATGCTTTATCAAGATCGAATTCTGACCATTCCGCTTCGGTGACTTCGGTTGGTCTCGCCAGCGTCCACCACATTGAACTCACTCATTGAGTGGATGGAAACTGGAGATACTGACCTGTGTACTCATTTTTAGCTGCGCTGTAGCGAGATTATATGAGACGTCATGAAAACAAAAATCCACGCAAATGCGTGGATTTTATGGAGTTTGTTAGTCTTTATGAGATGCAGTGAGATCTCATGAGACAACAGAAACTATTTAGACGTTGAACAGGAAGTTCATCACATCGCCATCTTTAACGATGTAATCTTTACCTTCCGCACGCATCTTGCCAGCTTCTTTCGCACCTTGCTCACCCTTATAGGTGATGAAGTCTTCGAACGCGATAGTCTGAGCGCGGATAAAGCCTTTTTCGAAGTCGGTATGGATTTTACCCGCTGCTTGTGGAGCTGTGGCGCCAACAGGGATAGTCCATGCGCGTACTTCTTTCACACCAGCGGTGAAGTAAGTTTGCAGGTTCAGCAAATCATAACCGGCGCGGATAACGCGGTTCAGGCCAGGTTCTTCCAGGCCCATTTCTGCCATGAACTCTTCGCGGTCAGCATCGTCGAGTTCAGCAATATCAGACTCAACGGCTGCACATACAGCAACAACGACAGAACCTTCGGCAGCGGCGATTTCACGTACTATGTCGAGGTATGGGTTATTTTCGTAACCGTCTTCGTTGACGTTCGCGATGTACATGGTTGGTTTCAGCGTCAGGAAGCTCAGGTATTTGATAGCCGCTTTGTCTTCTTCGGTCAAAGGAAGCGCACGCAACATACCGGCGTTCTCAAGCTGTGGCAGACATTTTTCCAGCGCAGCCAGCTCAGCTTTTGCGTCTTTATCGCCGCCTTTAGCTTTCTTCTGCACACGGTGAATAGCACGCTCACAGGTATCGAGGTCAGAAAGCGCCAGTTCAGTGTTAATGACTTCGATGTCATCAGCTGGATCAACTTTGTTATTCACGTGAATGATGTTGTCGTTTTCAAAACAACGCACCACGTGGCCGATAGCTTCGGTTTCACGAATGTTGGTCAGGAACTGGTTACCCAGACCTTCACCTTTGGATGCGCCTTTCACAAGACCTGCGATATCAACGAATTCCATGGTAGTAGGCAGAATGCGTTGTGGCTTAACGATTTCGGCCAGTTTATCCAGACGTGGGTCTGGCATTGGTACCACACCAGTGTTCGGCTCAATGGTACAGAACGGGAAGTTTGCAGCTTCGATTCCCGCTTTGGTGAGCGCGTTGAACAGGGTTGATTTACCAACGTTCGGCAAGCCGACGATACCGCATTTGAATCCCATGGTTTAATTCACCTTAATTACTTGATATTCAATGAGTTAATGTTATCTCATTGATAAAATGATCAGAACTTTCGACATTATACACCCAAACGCCATATAGCGGGGGTAGAAATCCTTGCTAACCGCCACCCAGATGTTATTGCGCCTTAAAGGTATGAAGACGGTTGGTCGCTTTGGTCAACCCTTCTTTTAGCCAAACCTCAGTGCAACGTGCGGCTTCGTCTACCGCGTCATCAATCAGCTTTTGTTCGCTAAGTGGTGGTTTACCCAAAACGAAACCCACAACTTTGTTTTTATCGCCTGGATGACCAATTCCGACACGTAAGCGGTGAAAGTTGGGGTTATTACCTAATTTGCTGATGATATCTTTCAGGCCATTGTGGCCGCCATGACCCCCGCCGAGTTTGAACTTCGCCACACCGGGCGGTAAATCTAGCTCATCATGGGCGACGAGGATTTCATCCGGAGCAATGCGGAAAAAGGTGGCCATCGCACCAACAGCTTTACCACTGAGGTTCATAAACGTGGTTGGCACTAACAGGCGAACATCTTCTCCTGCAAGGTTTATGCGTGCGGTGTAACCAAAGAATTTGCTCTCTTCTTTAAGCGACTGGTTATGGCGCGCAGCAAGTAAATCCACATACCAGGCACCGGCGTTATGGCGAGTTGCCGCATATTCCGCACCTGGATTTGCCAGGCCAACTATCAATTTAATACTCACGTTTACATTCCTGAAAACAGACCAGAGCCGCGTAGTTTACTGTGCTCCTGGCACGATGACAAAGAGGCAATGCTTCACTACCCAAACTATTGAATAGTACACAATGCTAACCATTGGAATTTCATGCTATTCAGCAAGTTATTTGTCAATATTTGTCGTTCTTTGATCCGTAATTGTGATCGCTCACGCACATAATCCGAAGCGGTGTTGTCTATACTTTACACACAAGGAGTGGGGATTTTCCCCGTCGACCCAATTACACCCGGAGGTGACATATGAAACGCAAAAACGCTTCGTTACTCGGTAATATTTTTATGGGGTTGGGGCTTGTCGTAATGGTGGGTGGTGTCGGTTACTCCATTTTAAACCAGCTCCCACAGTTTAACTTCCCGCAGTATTTCGCCCACGGTGCCGTTTTGAGCATCTTTGTTGGTGCGGTTCTTTGGTTGGCTGGTGCGCGTGTGGGTGGACACGAACAGGTGTGTGACCGTTATTGGTGGGTGCGCCACTTCGATAAACGTTGTCGCCGCGATAATCATCATCGCCACAGTTAATTCCATTGATAAAAAGAAAAACGGTTCTTATTACAGAACCGTTTTTTTTGGCACAAATTTTACTCAGCCAATGCTGCGTGAATGTCTGGATAAAATGCAAGACGGCCTGCAATGGGCTTTACGCCAGCGCGTGCAAGTGTCTTCAACGGTTGAAATTCAAGATTAGTGACCCGCAATTCGCAACCCTCAGGTAGTTTTTCCACGAAGCGTTGAAACGCATCGAGGCCACCCGCATCGAGCACCGGAACCGCATCCCACTGCAAAATAATCAGATGGTTTTGTTCAACACGCTGGGCCAGATCATTGAATAACCCATCAGCTGCGGCAAAAAACAGCGGACCGGTGACGCGCAATGCCAGCACACCTTCTGGCGTATGGATGTTTACCGGTGCCAGCCGAGTCATACGCGCTATACGGCGCATAAAAAGTAATGACGCGAGAACAATGCCGACGCTAATAGCGATGACCATGTCGAACAACACCGTTAACGACATGCAGATAACCATCACGATAATGTCGTCTTTCGGCGCATAGCGCAGCAGGTTGACCACTTTATGCGCTTCGCTCATATTCCATGCGACCATCAGTAGCAGGGCTGCCATCGCAGAGAGCGGTAACCATGAGAGCAACGGCGCCAGAACCAACAACGCCATAATGACCAGCAGGGCATGAATCACGGCAGCAATCGGGGAGGTTGCTCCTGCACGCACGTTGGCCGCTGAACGGGCAATGGCGGCGGTGGCAGTAATCCCACCAAAGAAAGGCGTAATAATATTGCCCAGGCCCTGGCCTATCAGTTCACTGTTGGCGTTGTGTTTGGTGCTGGTCATGCCATCCAACACCACGGCGCACAACAGTGATTCAATTGCGCCAAGCATCGCCATCGAAAATGCCGCGGGTAGCAGGGCGCTTAGCGAATCCCAGCTTAGCGTGAAGTTTGAATCGGGAATGTTCCACGGCAGCATCAGTTGCGGTAATAGCTGCGGAATGCCATTGCCCTGCGTGCCATCGGCGAGCACATAGTGGAAGCGTGAGCCAATCGTTGCCACATCAGCGCCCATCGCATAGACAATCGCCATGACTGCGCAACCGGCTAACAGTGCAGGCAAATGGCCGGGAATACGAATCCCCAGACGTGGCCATAGGATTAACACGCCTAGCGTGACTACGCCGATAGCCATATCACCAAGATTCAGGGTGGGTATCGCCATCGCCAGCGCCGCCACTTTACTTAAATAATGTTCCGGGACGTGTGTCAGCGTCAGGCCAAAGAAATCTTTTACCTGCATAGTGGCAATGGTAATCCCAATTCCGGAGGTAAAACCGAGCGTGACGGAAAGGGGAATGTATTCAATCAGACGGCCAAATCGTGCCAATCCGAATAATATAAGAAACACGCCGGACATTAACGTGGCGATAAGCAAACCCGCCAGACCAAATTGCTGTGACACCGGATAGAGGATGACCACAAAGGCCGCTGTCGGCCCGGAAACGCTAAAGCGTGAGCCTCCGCTTAATGCGATTACGATCCCTGCAATCGCTGAGGTGTACAGGCCATATTGTGGTGCAACGCCGCTTCCGATAGCCAACGCCATCGCCAGCGGAATAGCAATAATCCCAACGGTAATCCCGGCAATAATGTCGCGACTAAAACGGGAGACGGTATATTTCTCACGCCAACATGCATCTATCAGAGCGCGAAAAGGTAATACAGAAGAAGATACGTTTTTCACTTTGATTCCATCCGTGAGCGCATCATCTGTCAATACAATGGCAGGTGAAGGAGGCATTGATTCAATGAATAAATACTACAAAAGAAAAAACCCGCCGTAGCGGGTTTTTTTAAGCGAGTTCGATTAGTGCTCGAACATCGCAGAGATTGATTCTTCATTGCTGATACGGCGAATTGCTTCAGCCAGCATACCTGACAGCGTCAGGGTACGGACATTTGGCAGCGCTTTGATTTCGTCAGACAATGGAATGGTGTCACATACGATAACTTCGTCGATGACGGAGTTACGCAGGTTGTGAACCGCATTGCCGGAGAAAATCGGGTGAGTTGCATAAGCAAACACACGTTTAGCACCACGTTCTTTCAGCGCTTCAGCTGCCTTACACAGAGTCCCGCCGGTATCGATCATATCGTCTACCAGTACGCAGTCACGGCCAGATACATCACCGATGATGTGCATAACTTGGGAAACGTTAGCGCGAGGACGACGTTTGTCGATGATAGCCATGTCGGTATCGTTGAGCAGTTTTGCGATAGCACGAGCACGCACAACGCCACCGATATCTGGAGAAACCACAATTGGGTTTACCAGGCCGATTTGCAGCATATCTTCCAGCAGGATTGGGCTACCGAAGACGTTATCTACAGGTACATCGAAGAAGCCCTGAATCTGTTCTGCGTGCAAGTCCACGGTAAGAACACGGTCAACCCCAACACTAGAGAGGAAGTCAGCAACCACTTTCGCGGTGATTGGCACACGGGCAGAACGCACACGGCGATCCTGACGAGCATAACCAAAGTAAGGGATAACAGCGGTGATACGACCTGCAGAAGCACGGCGCAGGGCGTCTACCATAACAACCAATTCCATTAGGTTGTCATTAGTTGGTGCACAGGTGGACTGGATGATGAAAATATCACCACCGCGTACATTTTCGTTGATTTGTACGCTTACTTCTCCGTCGCTAAAACGACCGACGGCGGCGTCACCAAGGGAGGTGTACAGGCGGTTGGCAATACGTTGTGCTAGTTCCGGGGTGGCGTTACCAGCAAAAAGCTTCATATCAGGCACGAGAAAAACCTCAGGCATGCGTCCAGTGGCGGATGGTACTACCGCAGCTTATGCGGGCGGGGTAGCGCCATCCAGGCGGTGTATAAAGAGCTTGATGCAACGTCTGAAACAAGGTGACGTTGTCACCAATACTCAGCTTGCCCGGATATGGTCTGATGCAGCGGGGAGACATTAACGCCTCGCGCAACAAACCCTTGCAACCATTCCGGGGCTTGCTCAAGCACCTGGCGGGCAGCGTTCTCGGTGTCAAATTCAGCAAACACACAAGCGCCGGTGCCGGTCAGGCGCGACGGCGCGTATTCTAACAGCCAGGAAAGCAGCTCATCAACCTTACGAAAACGTTTTCTTGCGATAACCTCACAATCATTACCAAAATCACGGTTTAATAACGTCTCAATTGATCTAATCGGGGTATTTCGTGGAAGCTCTGGATCTTTAAAAATGAGCGGCGTTGGAATACTGACACCAGGATGTGCAACCAGGTACCACTTTTCGGGCGGCGAGACCGGGGTAAGCTTCTCGCCAACCCCTTCAGCGAAAGCGGCAAACCCACGGACAAAAACCGGTACATCGGCACCGAGAGTGATACCTAGCGCGGCCAGTTGATCTTCAGTCAGACCGGTGTTCCACACGTGGTTTAGGGCAACCAACACGGTTGCTGCATTTGAAGAGCCCCCGCCTAAACCACCCCCCATCGGCAATCGTTTTTCAACGCTTATTTCTGCTCCTGCACCCTGTGGCAAGGACCCCATCAACAAGGCGGTGTCTTGCAATAATCGCGCGGCGCGGACAATTAAATTCTCTTCATCAGGCACCCCTTCAATCGGGGTAACTAAACGAATTTGGCCATCGTTTCTGGGCTCAATGATGAGGGTGTCGCCATAATCAAGGAACTGAAATAAAGTTTGTAAATTATGGTAGCCATCTTCACGACGACCCGTGATGTACAAAAATAAGTTCAATTTTGCCGGTGACGGCCAACGTTTTCTCATTACTTAACCGTCCAGCTATCCATTTTGAGTTTGATACGCTGTGTGCCTTCGCGCAGTTCCATGTTTGACGGCAGTGCAGGTTGCACACTGTCGTCATAATCACTGTAAACCACTTTCCATGTTTTGCCGTCTTGCGTGTAGTTGATTTCGCTCAGGTGATACTGGGCATCAATTTTATAGTCAGTGGCCTCTCCTGGCAGACCGAGAATCCATTGACGCAGGCTATTGATCGGAATCGGCATGCCGGTCAGGCGGGAAATCATCTCTTCAGCGTTATCGGCAACGTATTTTTTACCATTGCGGTCAGTCAGTTGGACCACGCCAGGCTGCGCATTGAGCTCGAGTTCGGTGCTGCCTAACGGGTTAGTCAGCAATAAACGATAGCGGTCTGGCGTAGTTTGTTGCCAGTTAAAACGTGCATAAACTTTTTGGCTATCAGAAAGATAGGCAAATGCACCACGCGTCTGATATTGGGTGATTTTTTGCACTTGTTGCTGGTGTTGTAACCACTGCGGAGCGTCAGGACTTTTGCCAGGACCGCTGGGTTGATGGACAGAACACGCAGCCAAAACAAGGCTTGCCAGGGGCGCAAGGCGCAGCAGACGGGCTTTCGGCATAATCATAGCGGCGGCAGATCCTTCTCAATCATTTTAGTTGTTAACTGTTTATGCTAGCGGTGGTAAGCCAGGTCGTCTACGTTCAAGTTGTCTTAAATCATTAATTGCGCTGATACCCAACAAGGGGTGGCTCCCTTTTATTGACTGCGCGCATCCTGTATGATGCGCCGAGTTAATCCTTACCAACATCGGTATTACTCAGACCGCTCAATGACCCTTTTAGCGCTTGGCATCAACCACAAAACAGCTCCAGTCTCGTTGCGAGAACGTGTTACGTTTTCGCCGGACACGCTCGACCAGGCGTTGAACAGCCTGCTTGCGCAGCCGATGGTGCAGGGCGGAGTCGTGTTGTCCACGTGCAACCGTACAGAGTTGTATCTGAGTGTTGGAGAACAGGAAAACCTGCACGAACAACTCGTGAGCTGGCTGTGTAATTACCACAACCTTAATGAAGAGGAAGTGCGTAAAAGCCTGTATTGGCATCACGACAACGACGCAGTAACACATTTAATGCGTGTTGCAAGCGGCCTGGATTCGCTGGTGCTTGGCGAGCCACAAATCCTCGGGCAGGTCAAAAAGGCGTTTGCCGACTCCCAAAAAGGGCATTCGCATTCCAGCGAACTGGAACGTATGTTCCAGAAGTCCTTCTCCGTGGCTAAGCGCGTACGAACCGAAACCGAAATCGGCGCGAGTGCCGTATCCGTTGCGTTTGCGGCTTGTACCCTGGCACGACAAATCTTTGAATCCTTATCGACGGTGACGGTATTGCTGGTCGGTGCGGGTGAAACTATTGAATTGGCCGCACGTCACTTACGTGAACACAACGTGCAGAAAATGATCATTGCCAACCGCACGCGTGAACGCGCCCAGGTGCTGGCTGATGAAGTCGGTGCCGAAGTGATAAGCCTTAGCGACATCGACTCACGCTTGCAAGACGCCGACATTATTATCAGTTCTACCGCCAGCCCACTGCCTATCATCGGTAAAGGCATGGTAGAACGCGCGTTGAAAGCCCGTCGCAACCGGCCTTTGCTGCTCGTGGACATTGCCGTTCCTCGTGATGTTGAACCCGAAGTGGGCAAACTGGCTAACGCCTATCTTTATAGCGTTGACGACCTGCAGTCGATTATTCAAAGCAACCTGGCGCAGCGCAAAGCAGCTGCTGTTGTAGCTGAGACGATTGTCGCGCAGGAAAGCTGTGAATTTATGGCTTGGTTGCGCGCCCAAAGCGCAACAGAAACCATTCGTGAGTATCGTAACCAGGCTGAGCAAGTGCGTGATGATTTGGCTGCTAAAGCTATCGCCGCACTTCAGCAAGGTGCCGATGCCGAAACCGTACTTCAGGATCTGGCATGGAAATTAACCAATCGCTTGATCCACGCTCCAACCAAATCGCTCACGCAGGCTGCCCGTGACGGGGATGACGAACGCCTGCAGATTCTGCGCAACAGCCTCGGGCTGGATTAGCAAATAAACTCTTATTACAAGGTGAAACACCGCCCATGAAGTCTTCTATCGTTGCCAAACTAGAAGCTCTGCAAGAGCGCCATGAAGAAGTTCAGGCTCTGCTTGGGGATGCTGCCACAATTGCCGACCAGGATCGTTTCCGTGCTTTGTCACGTGAATATGCCCAATTAAGTGATGTTTCCAGTTGCTTCCTGAAATGGCGTCAGGTGCAGGAAGATATTGAAGCTGCACAAAGCATGCTCGATGACCCAGAAATGCGCGAAATGGCGCAAGAAGAATTAAGCCAGGCGAAAAGCGACAGCGAAGAATTAGAACAACAACTGCAAGTCTTGTTGCTGCCCAAAGATCCTGACGACGAACGTAATGCTTTTGTTGAAGTCCGTGCGGGTACTGGCGGTGATGAAGCGGCTATTTTTGCCGGTGACCTGTTCCGTATGTATAGCCGTTACGCAGAAGCACGTCGCTGGAAAGTTGAAATCCTGAGCGCCAACGACGGTGAACATGGCGGCTTTAAAGAAGTAATCGCCAAAATCAGTGGTGAAGGTGTTTACGGGCGTCTGAAGTTTGAATCCGGTGGCCATCGCGTACAGCGTGTTCCTGCCACTGAATCCCAGGGTCGTATTCATACTTCCGCGTGTACGGTTGCGGTAATGCCGGAAATTCCTGAAGCAGAATTGCCTGATATTAACCCGGGTGATTTGCGCATCGATACCTTCCGCTCTTCGGGCGCAGGCGGTCAGCACGTTAACACCACGGATTCTGCCATCCGTATTACCCACTTACCGACCGGTATTGTGGTGGAATGTCAGGACGAACGTTCCCAGCATAAAAACAAAGCCAAAGCGCTTTCGGTGTTGGGCTCGCGTATTCGCGCCGCTGAAATGGCAAAACGCCAGCAGGAAGAAGCTTCAACGCGTCGCAATCTGCTCGGCAGTGGTGACCGTTCAGATAGGAATCGTACTTATAACTTCCCGCAAGGCCGTGTGACAGACCATCGCATCAACGTGACGTTGTATCGTCTGGATGAAGTGATGGAAGGGAAACTGGACGCGCTTATCGAACCTATCGTGCAGGAGTTCCAGGCAGACCAGTTAGCGGCGCTGTCTGAGCAGGATTAATGGATTTTAAACATTGGTTACAGCAGGCAATTGCCCAGCTTCAGGAAAGTGAAAGTCCGCGTCGCGACGCGGAAATCCTGCTGGGTTTTGTTACCGGGAAAGCCCGAACCTTCATTCTGGCTTTCGGTGAAACCGACCTGAGCACTGAGCAACAGCAGCAATTGTCGGTTTTACTGGCGCGTCGCGTGCAGGGTGAGCCGATTGCGCATCTGGTCGGCGAACGGGAGTTTTGGTCGCTGCCACTGCGTGTATCACCCGTGACGCTTATCCCCCGTCCTGATACCGAATGCCTTGTCGAACAAGCCCTGGCAAGAATGCCTGCCACCCCATGTTCCGTGCTGGATTTAGGCACGGGTACCGGGGCGATTGCCCTGGCTATTGCCAGCGAACGTCCAGATTGTGACGTCACCGCACTTGATCTGATTCAGGATGCGGTCGAACTTGCTCGCGATAATGCGAGACGCTTGGGCATAACCAACGTTGAAATCTTGCAAAGCAACTGGTTTGGTGCGCTCAATACACACCGTTTTGCCGTGATTGTCAGCAATCCACCGTACATTGATGAGCAAGACCCACACCTTTCACAAGGTGATGTGCGCTTTGAACCCCGAAGTGCGCTGGTGGCGGATAACCACGGTTTGGCCGATTTACGCATACTGGTTGAAACATCGCGCAACTTCCTTGCATCTGGCGGTTGGTTGCTGCTCGAACACGGCTGGCAACAGGCAGCACTGGTTCGTGAATTGTTTACGGATGCCGGATATACCGAGATACAAAGCTGTCAGGATTACGGTGGTAATGACCGTCTGACGCTAGGACGCTTTCTTTAAAAATAAAGGCAAATAAGGAACCGAGCAAAATGGCAACATACTTTGCGCTCAAGCATTTGCATATTCTGACGGTCATCATCTCCGTGAGTTTGTTCGTTTTACGTTACTGGTGGCAATACCGCGATTCAGCCATGTCGAACAAGCGCTGGGTGCGCATTGTGCCGCATGTGAATGACACCGTGTTACTGGCCAGCGGTGCGGCACTGGTGATGATGACGCATTTCTATCCCTTCTCACCGCAAGGTGCATGGCTGACTGAGAAGCTATTTGGCGTTATTATCTATATCGTTTTAGGGTTTATCGTGCTGGGCAAACGCCCGCGCAGCCAGCAGATACGGTTGTTTGCCTTTCTGTTGGCCCTGGTGGTGCTTTACATCATCATTAAACTCGCCACCACAAAAATACCATTATTGGGGTAAGTCATGAGGTCGTTAGCCGATTTCGAATTCAATCAGGCGCCGTTGTGCGAGGGCATGATTTTAGTCTCGCAGTTGATCCGTGATGATTTCCCGGCAGAAGAAGTACGTGCACAACTGGAAAGCCTGGCGAGCCTGGCGCGTGAAGAGATCTGTGAAGGTCTCCACCAGGATGTGCAACTCGAAAAATTAGTCGAATTGTTTTACGGCAGTTGGGGTTTCAAAGACGCCAGTGGCGTTTACCGTTTATCCGACGCGTTGTGGCTCGATACTGTGCTGAACAAACGTCAGGGGAGTGCGGTGTCGTTGGGGGCGATTCTTTTGTGGATTGCCGAGCGTCTTGATATCCCGTTAAATCCGGTTATTTTCCCGACACAGCTGATTTTACGCGGTGACTGGATGGACGGCGAAATGTGGCTTATCAACCCGTTTAATGGCGATACGCTCAATGAGCACACGCTGGACGTGTGGTTGAAAGGCAATGTCGGGCCAACAGCTGAACTCTTCGATGAAGACTTAGATGAAGCAGATAACGCGGAAGTCGTGCATAAATTACTCGACACGATGAAATCTGCGCTGATGGAAGAACGTCAAATGGAGTTGGCCCTGCGAACCAGCGAAGCTTTGCTCCAGTTTAATCCGGAAGATCCGTATGAAATCCGCGATCGCGGCTTGATTTATGCCCAACTCGATTGTGAACATGTGGCCCTCACCGACCTCAGCTATTTTGTTGAGCAGTGCCCGGAAGACCCGATTAGCGAGATGATCAAAGCGCAAATTAACTCGATTTCGCAAAAACAGATCACTCTGCACTAAAACAGATTTTGAAAGAATAACAGGTAACTCGTGTTACCTCTGACAAGGCGAAAATATGAAACAAAAAGTGGTTAGCATTGGTGATATCAACGTCGCAAACGACCTGCCGTTTGTGCTGTTTGGCGGCATGAACGTGCTGGAATCACGTGACCTGGCGATGCGTATTTGTGAGCATTACGTCACCGTGACCCAGAAACTGGGTATTCCTTACGTGTTCAAAGCGTCTTTCGATAAAGCCAACCGTTCATCCATTAGCTCTTATCGCGGCCCAGGCCTCGAAGAAGGGATGAAGATTTTCCAGGAGCTGAAGCAAACCTTCGGCGTGAAAATCATCACTGACGTTCATGAAGCAAGCCAGGCACAACCTGTAGCCGAAGTGGTAGATGTGATTCAGTTGCCTGCGTTCCTTGCACGCCAAACCGACCTGGTAGAAGCAATGGCGAAAACCGGTGCCGTGATCAACGTCAAAAAACCACAGTTTGTCAGCCCAGGCCAAATGGGTAACATCGTTGATAAATTCCACGAAGGTGGTAACGACCAGATTATTCTGTGTGACCGTGGCGCGAACTTCGGTTACGACAATCTGGTTGTCGACATGCTGGGCTTCAGCGTGATGAAACAAGTGTCTAACGGCTCACCGGTCATCTTCGACGTGACCCATGCTCTGCAATGCCGCGACCCGTTTGGCTCAGCTTCTGGTGGCCGTCGTGCACAAGTCACTGAACTGGCACGTGCAGGTATGGCGACTGGCCTGGCAGGCCTGTTTATCGAAGCGCACCCGGACCCAGAAAACGCACGTTGCGATGGCCCATCCGCATTGCCGCTGGCGAAACTTGAACCGTTCCTCAAGCAAATCAAAGCGATTGATGACTTGGTCAAGAACTTCGAACCGCTGGATACCAGCAAATAATTATCTGATTTAAAACAAAAAAGCCCTTATCTCACGATAAGGGCTTTTTTTATCTCTCAAATCCGTCAGGCAAAAATTGTCATCAAATAAGCGGCAAATAGCGCAAGGTGTGCGGTGCCGTTGAGTACATTGGTTCGCCCGGTGGAAAATGAAATCTGACATAACACCAATGCGGTCAACATCACCACTAACTCCGGCAGGCCTAAACCAAACGTCAGGTCGTTGCCGGTCAACATCGCGATCAGCGTAACCGCAGGGACCGTCAGTGAAATGGTTGCCAGCACCGAGCCAAAGAACAGATTCATCGCACGTTGAACCTGGTTACTCAATACTGCTTTTAACGCACCCAACCCTTCAGGCGAGAGAATCAACAACGCCACCAGGAAGCCGGTAAATTGCGCAGGGGCATTCAGGGTAGTGAGCAGTGACTCCAGTGGACCTGCATTCATTTTAGTGACCGCAATCACCGCGACCAGATGCACGATTAACCAGATGGAATGCCAGGTGTTGCTGTGCGCAGACGGTTTACCATGATGTGGGTCGTCGTCATCAGACTCATCTTCATGCTCATAAACGAACAGGCTTTGGTGCGTTCGGGTCTGAATGAGCAAGAACACGCCATACATCGCAGCTGAAATCGCGGCCGCCACTAACGCCTGGCCGGTGCTAAAGTTACCCGCGGGGAGTGCAGTCGGTAATACCATCACAATGACAGCCAGCGGAAACAGGGCGATTAAATACTGTTTGATGCCAAACAGATTCATATATTGCGTGGCAAACTTACGGCCACCTAACAGCAGTGAGAAGCCCACCAGGCCGCCCGTCACAATCATGATGATGGAATAGAGCGTGTCACGCATCAGCGTAGGCGCGGCATCACCGGTTGCCATCAATGCGGAAATCAGGCTGACTTCAAGAATAACGACGGAAAGACTGAGAATCAGGGAACCGTAGGGTTCGCCTAAACGGTGCGCAAGTACGTCGGCGTGACGAACCACGCTAAAGGCGCTACTTAAAATACCCACCAGAGCCAAAATGTTGATCCCAATAACGGCAGGCATTGACTGGCTTGCTCCCCATATCACCAATACAGCCAGCGCTAATATCGGGAAAATGAGTGAACTCTCCTTATGACGGGTTTTTACCGCTTCAGGTTGTGTTTTTGTCAAAGTGCTTCTCCATATCCAGAGGCGTTAAGCCATTTATTCATTATAGTCGGACAATAAAACCCCGTTAAAATAGCAAATAATAACGATTTTCTGGATTAATTTACTCAGTTTTACCGCTTATATAGCCATAGTATTTCTGATGTTTGAAAAGTCATGTTTGCTGATATTAAACAATGTAAAACATATGGATATAGTTCATTGAAAACAATTATTGTGATTCTTGGGCGAAAATGGGGATGTTGATTCACACTTTAGTTTTAGCCCACTCAAAGGTGATGTGATGCCCTACAACAGCCGAGCCGACCTCCCGGAAAGCGTGCAAAATGTACTTCCTGCTCATGCCCAGGATATCTACAAAGAGGCGTTTAACAGCGCCTGGGATGAATACAAAGACAAAGAAGATCGCCGCAATGATGCCAGCCGCGAAGAAACCGCGCATAAAGTTGCCTGGGCGGCAGTGAAACATCGCTATCAAAAGGGTGATGATGAAAAATGGCACACAAAAAAGTAAACCTTACATAATGTGTTGATACTCATATTCAAACCCCGCAATCCCCCTCAGTATGGCAAGTTAATATGACATTATTATTGTTTTGTGATCGTCATCAAACTTGCCAGCGCCCCGCTAATTGCATATGTTCAGGTATATCCAGTTTTAATAGTAAGCAGAAAATAAAAGCCCGGAAGGCATATCTGACGTAATCACACGGAAGTTGCAGTGGCGGAGGTGTATCGTGTTAACGCGTGATTTCTTAATGAAAGCGGATTGTAAGACAGCTTTTGGTTCCATTGAGGAATCGTTGTTGTGGACCCCTGAGCAGCGCTCGGCTTCACTTGCCGCAACGCTCGCCTGTCGTCCCGATAGCAGTCCAGTATGGATTTTTGGTTATGGTTCTCTGATGTGGAACCCGGCATTCGAATATGAAGATTCAGCCGCAGGAACGCTTGTTGGCTGGCATCGTGCATTTTGTTTACGTTTAACCGCGGGGCGCGGCACCGCTTGCCAGCCAGGACGTATGCTGGCGCTCAAAGAGGGTGGGCGCACCACCGGTCTTGCGTATCGTCTACCCGAAGAGATTCTGGAAGACGAACTGACGCTGGTATGGAAGCGCGAAATGATAACCGGCTGTTATTTACCCACCTGGTGCAAACTTGAGCTTGATGATGGCCGAGTGGTGAATGCGTTGGTGTTTATCATGGACCCGCGCCATCCACTCTACGAAGCGGATACACGTGCGGAAGTGATTGCCCCATTAATTGCCGCAGCAAGCGGCCCGTTAGGCACTAACGCACAATATCTGTTTTCGCTGGAACAAGAGCTCATGGATCGCGGGATGCACGATGATTGTCTTGATGAACTGGTGAATAAAGTCAGAGCCTGGCTACAACCGAAGGATGATGGCCTACAGGCTGGATTTGCTTAAACCTGAATGTGCCTAAACCTAATTTTGCCTGGAATAGTATTCCGGCCTTCTTGCCAAAGGCCGGAATGGAGGGTTTACGCCGCGACATAACTGATTGAATGTTCAAGCGACTGACTATGGCTATCAATCAGCACTTTCCACATCCCGCTATAGGGCACCGTCAAATACGCCGACTGTTTATCTTCCACACTAAGAATATCAGCCTGCGATTTACGGGTAGAGCTCGTCTCGCTCATCAAATGAATATGGCAATTGTTTGAACAGCGAACCACCACGGTATCACCACCAAAAAGGTGCAGACTAGCTTTCACTACTGGCATTTTTATACTCCGCTATCACATCAAAGTTAGACTTCGTGCCGCCTCTTTTCTCACAATCAGTGACGGTCTTCACAAATCACACTTTATGCATAACACCAGACCCCAGCGTGTTAAATGCTGACTTTGATCAAAAAATGCCGTAACGATTAAACTTTAATGTAGATCTTCCTGAAACCATTCAGCTGGTGAATTTTTATACCAAAAATCCCTCCCTGAGCATCATTAAATTTGGTATTAGAAGGTGAGGACTTTATCGGCGCTCAACGTCCACTCCGCTAATTCCACCAGCGTGCCAATTTCGACACCTTCCACTAAGGGCAGAGTTGAAATGCCACGCCCATCAGTGCAGGTTTTGCACAATTTCACCGGCACATTTTGCGCCGTTAAAATCTCAAGCATTTGCTGGATGTTATAGCCCTCAGCAGGTTTCTGTCCGCGCAAACCGGCAGTCACCGCATCAGACATTAAAAACACTTTCACGGACGGCTGCGGCTGCTGGTCGCATAAAGCAATCGCCAGACGCAAACTGTTGAAAAGAGATTCGCTACCGTAAGCAGCTCCGTTGGCAATAATGACAATTTTCTGCATTTTTTTCTCCCATGCACCTGAAGGCACGATTATTGCTTAACTGAAGGTATCAGAAGCATCTCTCGCTGTTCAGGAGCGTTTTATGAAGGCCACCGCCACCGTGAATCCCACCGCCCGTGACTTTTTAATGGCGGCTCGCACCCGCGGACGCGAACAGTTGCAGGACATACTACAAATCGGGCAACTCACCGGACGGATAGCCAGGCTCGCGCATATGCTACAGCGTGAGCGCGGGGCTTCCAACATCTGGTTATGTTCATCAGGCCGGTTATTTGCGACCGAACGCGCGAGTTGCATTGAGGAAGTCGACCGTGAATTAGCGCTTTTCAAACAGGCAATAGCCGCCCCCAATTACCTGCCCGGTAGCGCGTTATTAGTCAGTCTCGCTTGCGCGCTGCATTATCTCGAACGTTTACCCGCCCTTCGCACAGAGATTGCGCAGCAACACATCCAACCATTGCAGGCGATGGAACAATTCAACATCACGCTGCGCCACCTGCTGAGCATCGTTCCTGAAACCAGTAATGTGGTTGATGATGCCGGCGTGGTGCGGAGTCTGGCTGCGCTATTCAGTTTTATGCAGGGTAAAGAGCTGGCAGGGCAAGAGCGGGCGATTGGTGCTCTCGGTTTCACACAAGGGGAATTTAGCGAAGCGCTGCGCCAGCTTCTGGTCGACCGTATCGATAGCCAGCAACACTGTTTTGATACGTTTTGCAGCATGACCGACGAGCCTCTACGGCTGCAATTTCAGGCGTGTGGCGAACCGTGTCGTGAAACCGAACAGTTGCGTCGCCTGGCCTGTACCCGCCTGACTCGCGACGGTGACGAGTCGCTACGAGCGTTGCGGTGGTTTGCTTTGTTAACCAGCAGAATCGATGCGTTGAAACAGGTGGAAGATGCACTGATTGACGAGGTGATGGCCCAGGCTCAGCAGGCACTCGGGCAGGTTTTACAACAAACACCGTTGGATGAGCACGACATTGCCAATTGGGTTGCGGGTAAGAATGGTTCTGAAACCGAGCGCTATCTTGACCGCCACCTTCTGCCGCTGGTACGCCAACAGGCTCAACAACTCGAAACGATGGCGCAACAACTGGCGTCACTTCAGGCGACGCTTGAGGAACGTAAAATCATCGATAAAGCCAAAGCATTATTGATTCGTCATCAAGGGCACAGCGAAGAACAGGCCTGGCAGGCGCTGCGCAAAATGGCCATGAACCAGAACAAACGTATGGTGGACGTTGCCAGCGCGATGATATCGGTGGCTGATATTTGGCAGTTACCTCTTAAGGAGTAGTTGCACAAAGCATGGGCATTCAATGCATTTTTGTGGTGCGAATATCCCGTCATTTTTAAGTTACAGGCACGTAGGTGGCACTCATTCCCCCCTATCACTGACTTGTTTAACCCTGGCACGCGAGTTGCAATGGTGACTTGAAGATTATTTTTACCTGAATTGCGCCAATGGCGGTGCGGTTCTGGTTGGACAAAGGCGTCCTTCAATGTGCTGACCCACATTGTTGGGCGCTTTTTTTTTACCTTTTATCAGGATGAAGCCGATGAGCAACAAACCCATAGCCCTCTCGCGACGTCGATTTCTACAGGCAGGTGCTGCGTTAGGGGGGGCATATTTGCTCCCCGGCATGATGAATTCTGTCTGGGCGGCAGGCAGTGATAAGCCTGAGCAAAGCACGGTAAAAGTCGGTTTTATTCCGCTAACCGATTGTGCATCGGTGGTGATGGCCGCCATTAAAGGCTTCGATAAAAAATACGGTATTTCGATTGTGCCGAGTAAAGAGGCGAGCTGGGCAGCTGTACGCGACAAAATGGTCTCCGGCGAACTCGATGCGGCCCATGTTTTATACGGCCTGGTTTACGGACTTGAGTTGGGCATTGCGGGCAAACAGCAGTCGATGGCTAACCTGATGACGCTCAACAACAACGGCCAGGCTATCTCGCTCTCTATGGAGTTGGCAAAGCAGGGTGTAACTGACGGGGAAAGCCTGAAGAAATTGGTGGCAAGCCAGGAACCTGGCAGCTTTACCTTCGCGCATACCTTCCCGACTGGCACACATGCGATGTGGCTCTATTACTGGCTGGCGCAGGCGGGAATCAACCCGTTCAGCGATGTGCGCACCGTGGTGGTTCCGCCTCCGCAAATGGTGATGAACATGCGTATCGGCAATATGCAGGGGTTTTGCGTGGGTGAGCCATGGAACCAGCGTGCCATCAGTAACGGTATCGGGTTTACCGCCGCCACTTCCCAATCTATTTGGCCTGACCATCCAGAAAAAATCCTCGGCACTCGTAGCGAGTGGGTGGAACAAAACCCTAATACCGCACGGGCGTTAGTCGCGGCAATCCTTGACGCATCACGCTGGATTGACGCCAGTGAAGACAACCGCCGTGAAACGGCCAATGTGCTGGCTGGACGGGCTTATCTCAACACGAAAGCCGAGTACCTGACCGGGCGCATGCTCGGGCAATACGACAATGGCATCGGCAAAAAATGGCAAGACGACCACTCGATGCAGTTTTTCCGCGACGGTGAAGTGACCTTCCCGTGGCTGTCTGACGGCATGTGGTTCCTGACTCAGCACCGCCGGTGGGGGTTGCTGGACCACGACCCGGATTACCTCGCCATCGCCAAACGTATTAACCGCATCGACATCTATCAGCAGGCTGCCACAGCCGTAGGTAACGTTTCTGTTCCTGCAAGCCCGATGCGCACCAGCACCTTGATGGATGGAAGCATCTGGAACGGCAGCAACCCTGCCGCCTACGCCGCAAGTTTTGCCATTAAACGCTAAGGGGATTGATATGAACAAGCCTGCACAGAAACCGCCAGCGCCAGTACTTAGCGCCACCGTGGGTGAGGTTATCACACTGCCACCGGTCACTGTTCGACGCCGTAAACCACAATGGCGTCAGTTTAGTTTGAGCCTTTTCCAACGCCTGATCCCTGCTGTTCTCGGTATGGGCTTGCTGGTAGTGGCATGGCAAATCGCCGCACTTAACAGCAAAGGTTTCCCGACGCCACTTAGCACGCTGGATTCGGCGATCACGTTGTTCTCCGACCCGTTTTATAACGCCGGGCCAAACGACCAGGGGATTGGCTGGAACATTCTGGCCTCACTCCAGCGGGTTGCTATCGGGTTCGGTCTGGCCGCCATCGTCGGCATTCCAGCAGGGTTCCTGATTGGCCGCTTTACCTTCCTCGCACGCATGTTTAACCCGATTGTCGCGCTGCTGCGCCCGGTGAGCCCTCTGGCCTGGTTGCCTATTGGTCTGTTGCTTTTCCAGAAGGCTGAACCGGCTTCCAGTTGGACCATTTTCATCTGTTCAATCTGGCCAATGGTGATTAACACCGCCGAAGGGGTGAAGCGCATTCCGGACGACTACCTCAACGTGGCACGCGTGCTGAAGCTTTCCGAATGGACAGTGATGCGCAAAATTTTATTCCCGGCGGTGTTGCCTGCGGTATTAACCGGGGTGCGCTTGTCTATCGGCATTGCCTGGCTGGTGATTGTTGCAGCAGAAATGCTGACCGGCGGGCTGGGAATCGGTTTTTGGATCTGGAACGAGTGGAACAACCTCAACGTCGAAAACATCCTTATCGCGATTGTGATTATCGGAGTCGTCGGGTTGCTGCTCGAACAAGGCTTAATGCTGCTGGCGCGTCGCTTCAGCTGGGAAAAATAAGGGGAAAAACATGAAGAAAATTATCCAGGTTCAGAATGTCAGCCAACGTTTTTCCACTGCCAGCGGAGAGTTCCTCGCACTCAGCAATGTCAGTTTTGATATCGCCGAAGGGGAAACCATCAGCCTGATTGGCCATTCAGGGTGCGGCAAATCAACACTGCTCAACCTGATTGCGGGGATAACGTTGCCATCCGAAGGGGGGCTGCTTTGCGACAACCGTGAAATCGCCGGCCCTGGCCCTGAACGTGCGGTGGTGTTTCAGAACCATTCACTGCTGCCGTGGATGACCTGCTTTGAAAACGTCGCACTGGCGGTAGACCAGGTGTTTCGCCGCACCATGAACCGTGCCGAGCGACGCGAATGGATTATTCACAATCTCGAACGCGTGCAAATGGGTCACGCCATTGATAAACGCCCGGGCGAGATTTCCGGTGGCATGAAGCAGCGAGTGGGGATTGCTCGTGCGCTGGCGATGAAACCCAAAGTGTTGCTGATGGACGAGCCTTTCGGCGCACTCGATGCGTTAACCCGCGCCCATTTGCAGGATGCGGTGATGCATATCCAACAGGAACTGCATACCACCATCGTGTTGATTACCCATGACGTGGATGAAGCGGTGCTGCTTTCGGATCGCGTGTTGATGATGACTAACGGCCCGGCGGCAACGGTAGGTGAAACGCTGCAAGTGGATTTACCGCGCCCGCGTAACCGCGTGGAGCTGGCGGAAGACAGCCGCTATCACCATTTGCGTCAGCAAGTGCTGCGTTTCCTCTACGAAAAGCAGCCGAAAGCAGCCTGAGGGATAACTCATGAAGCAACGTCTGATTGTTATCGGTAATGGCATGGCCGCCATACGCCTGGTCGAGCAAATTGTGGCGCGAGACGCAGGGCGTTTTGCCATCACGGTATTGGGTGAAGAACCCGCGCTCAGCTACAACCGCATTTTGCTATCGCCAGTGCTGGCGGGTGAGAAACCGGCTATCGCCACGCAACTGCACGATGCCGCCTGGTATGTTGCCCACGGTATTGAGTTGCTCACGGGCGAAGCGGTGCTGGACGTGGACACCGAACATCAGACGGTGCGCTCAGCAATGCGCACGCTTCAATACGACGAGCTGGTTTTCGCCACCGGTTCGCAGCCTTTCATCCCGCCGATTGACGGGCATCTGCTGCCTCACGTCCACGGTTTTCGCACCCTGGCAGACGTCGATGCGATTTTGCAAGATGAAGGCAATGCCGTGGTACTCGGTGGCGGATTGCTGGGCGTTGAGGCCGCCGCGGCACTGTGTGCGCGTGATATTCCCGTCACGCTGGTTCACCGCCAGCCGTGGCTGATGGATATTCAACTTAATCAGACCGCAGGAATACTGCTTGAGCAACATCTCACACAACGTGGCATCGCCTGCCAACTGAATTGCGGCATCGAGCGTATCAACGCAGATAGCGTGGTGTTGACCCATGGCGACGTGTTGCCCGCCGGACGGGTGATTATCGCGACCGGGGTAAAACCTAATATTTCTCTGGCGCAACGAGCGGGCATTTCCTGCCTGCGCGGTATTACCGTCGACGCCCAATTGCGCAGCCGCATGCCGCACGTAAGTGCATTAGGTGAATGCTGCGAAATTGACGGGCAGACCTGGGGATTAGTCGCACCTTGCCTGCAACAGGCTGATGTTTTAGCCGCTCGTCTGTGCGGGGAAGTCGTGGATGACTTCCGTTATCAGGATCGCGGCACGCGCCTGAAAGTTAGCGGCATTCCCTTGTTTTCGGCAGGTGACATCAGCGTTCAGCCAGATACGCAGGTACTCACCGCATTCGACCCCCTAACCCAACATTATCGCTGCCTGCATTTGCGCGACAGCAAACTGGTGGGGGCGCTATTGCTGGGTGATATCACGCAGGCCAACTCACTCACAGACACTTTTCTGCGCGCGGCAAGCATTACACCTGCCGTGCTTTTTGATGAATACCACTCTGATGAGCAGCCGCTGGCTGCCGGAAATGACGACATGACAAAACAAACGCTGGTAGTAATTGGTCACGGCATGGTCGGCCATCACTTTCTGGAACAGTGTGTAGCGCAGCAACTGCATCAGCGCTACCACATTGTGGTATTCGGAGAGGAACAGCATCCGGCTTACGATCGCGTCCATCTTTCGGAATACTTTGCGGGTCGCAGTGCTGAGTCGCTGTCGATGGTGCAGGGGGATTTCTTTAATGAAAACGGCATTGAGTTACGTTGTAACAGCAAAATCGTCGACATCGACCGCCAACAACGCCTGGTGCGAGACAGCGAAGGACACGAAATCTATTGGGACAAACTGGTACTGGCCACAGGGTCGTTTCCCTTTGTGCCACCGGTGCCGGGAAACACGCTTCCCGGATGTTTTGTCTACCGCACACTTGACGATCTGGATGCTATTGCACAGCACGCGCGCAACGCCTCTCGCGGCGTGGTGATTGGTGGGGGCTTATTGGGTCTGGAAGCGGCAAACGCACTCAAACAGCTTGGTCTGGAAACGCACGTGGTGGAGTTTGCACCGAACTTAATGGCGGTACAGCTCGATAACGCGGGTGCTTCCATGCTGCGTGAAAAAATCAGCGATATCGGCGTGCAAGTGCATACCAGCAAATCCACTACGGCGATTACCGAGGCTGAAGGTGGCTTGCAACTTAATTTTGCCGATGGCGAAATACTGAACACTGATTTAATCGTCTTTTCAGCAGGTATCCGCCCACAGGATGCGCTGGCAAAAACTTGCGACCTGGTGCTTGGCGAGCGCGGCGGCATTACCATTAATGACCACTGCCAGACCAGTGACGACGCCATTTATGCCATTGGTGAATGCGCATTGTGGGAAGGGAAAATCTTTGGTCTGGTGGCCCCTGGTTATCAAATGGCCCGCGTCACGGCAGCCACTATTGCAGGGGTTGAGTCCGCATTCCGTGGCGCAGATATGAGCACTAAACTGAAATTGCTTGGTGTTGAAGTGGCTTCGTTTGGTGATGCTCACGGGCGCACGCCTGGCAGCCAGAGTTACCAGTGGACCAACGGTCCACAGCAAATCTACAAAAAGATCGTTGTTTCGGCCGACAACAAAACGCTGCTCGGCGGCGTGCTGGTGGGTGATAGCAGTGAATACACTCAACTGCTACAAATGATGCTCAATGCTATGTCTTTGCCCGCCCAACCCGAAAGCTTGATTTTACCTGTCTCCGCGGGCGGTGCGCCGAAAGGCTTGGGTGTTGCCGCACTCCCCGAAACTGCACAGATTTGCTCTTGCCATAACGTCAGCAAAGCAGACATTTGTGCGGCAGTCAGTCACGGTGCCGGTGACATGGGGGCGATTAAAGCCTGCACTAAAGCGGCAACCGGCTGCGGCGGTTGTTCGGCGCTGGTGAAACAGGTGATGGAATACCAGTTACAAGAACAGGGTGTGGAGGTGAAAAAGGACATCTGCGAACACTTCCCGTTCTCACGCCAGGAAATTTACCACCTGGTGCGCGTCAACCACATCCGTAGCTTTGAACAGTTGATTAGCCGCTACGGCCACGGTCAGGGCTGCGAAATCTGTAAACCGCTGGCAGCTTCAGTGCTGGCATCATGCTGGAACGAATATTTGCTCAAACCGGCACACTTGCCGTTGCAGGACACGAACGACCGCTATTTTGCCAACATCCAAAAAGACGGCACGTATTCCATCGTACCGCGCGTGCCAGCGGGGGAAATAACCCCTGACGGGTTGATTGCTATCGGCCAGGTGGCAAAACGCTATCAGCTATACAGCAAAATTACCGGTGGCCAGCGCATTGACTTATTTGGTGCACGTCTTGAGGAGTTGCCCGCGATTTGGGAGGAGTTGGTCGCGGCGGGATTTGAAACCGGCCACGCCTATGGCAAGTCGTTGCGTACGGTGAAATCTTGCGTCGGTTCTACCTGGTGCCGCTACGGCGTGCAGGACTCCACTGGCCTGGCCATTGAACTGGAAAACCGCTACAAAGGGCTGCGATCACCGCACAAAATCAAAATGGCGGTTTCCGGCTGCACCCGCGAATGCGCCGAAGCACAAAGCAAAGACATTGGCGTTATCGCCACTGACAAAGGCTGGAATCTCTATGTCTGCGGTAATGGCGGCATGAAACCCCGCCACGCGGATCTGTTCGCCAGCGATCTTGACCGTGAAACATTGATTCGCACTATCGACTGTTTGCTGATGTTTTACATCCGCACTGCCGACCGTTTGCAGCGCACCAGCACCTGGATGGATAACCTTGAAGGCGGCATTGACTATCTGCGTGAGGTGATTTTGCACGACAGCTTAGGCCTTGCTGATGAGCTGGAAAAAGAGATGTGCAGCGTGGTGGATAGCTTCCAGTGTGAGTGGCAAACCACGCTCAACAGCCCTGACCGACTGGCGCTGTTCCGCTCTTATGTTAATAGCGATAAACCGGACGAAGCGGTGCAGCGCCAGAACCTGCGCCAGCAATTACAGCCGGTGAGCGAAGTGGCCCATCTGCAAGCGAAGCTCCCAACAAAACCCTGGCAGGCGGTGTGTGATATCAGCGCGATCCCGGCACAAGCCGGAATCGGTGCGCGTTTAGGTGAGCATCAAATCGCGCTGTTCCGAATCGGTGATGCGATTTACGCCCTCGATAATCTCGAACCGGGTAGCGATGCCAACGTGCTGTCACGCGGGATTGTCGGTGATGCCGCCGGTGAACCGATTGTGATTTCCCCGCTTTATAAACACCGCATTCGCTTGCGTGATGGCCGCACGCCGGACGGTGAACAGGCGGTTCGTGCCTGGCCGGTAAAAGTCGAACAGGGCACCGTGTGGGTGGGGAGTCAGGCGCTGATTATGCGTGCGGAGGCATCATGAACAGCGGGGGCATCATGCGTTCTACCTGCCCCTATTGCGGGGTGGGATGTGGCGTGGAAGCTCAGCAAACGGAAGAGGGAACCTTCGCGATAAGCGGTGATAAACAGCATCCAGCAAACTTTGGGCGGTTATGCGTCAAGGGGGCTGCGCTGGGTGAAACACTGGGTCTGGAAGGGCGCTTGCTGTATCCCGAAATTAACGGCGAGCGCGTCGAGTGGAATGCGGCACTGGATGAAACCGCGCAGCGGCTGAATGCCATTATTGAGGAGTTTGGTCCTAAAGCGGTGGCGTTCTACGCATCCGGCCAGTTGCTGACCGAAGACTATTACGTGGCGAATAAACTGATGAAAGGATTCATCGGTGCTGCCAACATCGACACCAATTCACGGTTGTGCATGTCGTCGGCGGTGGTGGGTTACAAACGTGCGTTTGGTGCAGATTACGTCCCGTGCAGCTATGAGGATCTGGAGCAAACTGATCTGGTTGTGTTGGCCGGCTCCAATGCAGCCTGGGCGCATCCGGTGCTTTATCAGCGCCTGGTACAAGCCAAACAACAGCGCCCGGACATGAAAATTGTCGTCATCGACCCGCGTCGCACTGCGACCTGCGACATCGCAGATTTGCACCTGGCACTGCGCCCTGGCAGCGACGCGGCATTATTTGTCGGCCTGCTTAATTATCTGCATCAACAGCAGCCGTTACTCGCTGAGCAGTTTGCTGGGCAAACTGCGGCGCTGGACATTGCTGCGGACTGGGGGCTCGCAAAATGTGCAGATTTTTGCCAGCTAAGTCAGGACGATGTTCTGATGCTCTGGCAATGGTTCAGCCAGTCTGAGCGCGCCATGACGCTTTACACCATGGGCATCAACCAGTCCTCAAGCGGCAGCGACAAATGCAATGCGATTATTAACGTCCATCTGGCGAGCGGCAAACTTGGGCGGCCAGGCTGCGGCCCGTTTTCGCTGACCGGACAGCCAAATGCAATGGGCGGTCGCGAAGTGGGTGGGCTCGCCAATCAGCTTGCCTGCCATATGAATTTTGAAGCGGCAGATATTGCCAAACTTGGCCGGTTCTGGGGTAGCGAGCGCATTGCTGAAACACCGGGGTTAATGGCGGTTGAGCTGTTTGAGGCCATCGGGCGTGGTGAAGTCAAAGCAGTGTGGATAATGGGCACTAATCCAGTGGTTTCGCTGCCAGATACGTTGCGTGTCGAACAGGCACTGGCGAATTGCCCACTGGTGATTGTTTCTGATGTGGTGCGCAAGACCGATACATCGCGTTACGCGACAGTCAGATTCCCGGCACTGCCATGGGGTGAAAAAAACGGCACCGTGACCAACTCTGAACGCCGAATCTCGCGCCAGCGGGCGTTTTTGCCCGCAGCGGGAGAGGCACGCGCGGACTGGTGGATACTCGCGCAAATCGCCCAACGTTTGGGTTATCGACAGGCTTTTAACTGGCAGCATCCACACGAAATTTTCAGTGAACATGCCGCACTTTCAGGTTATGAAAATAACGGCTCGCGTGCCTTTGATATTAGCGGGCTGGCAAACTTGAGCCGTGAACAGTACGACGCTCTTGAACCCGTGCGTTGGCCGGTTTCGACGGTTGCCCATCAACCTTTAAAAAGCTGGCGGCCTGATGGCAAGTTCCAACTGGTACCCGTCGAACCCGAATTACCGCAAGCCGTTGCTGATGCAAATTATCCTCTGATCCTCAACAGTGGGCGTATCCGCGACCAGTGGCATACCATGACGCGCACGGGGGGAGTGCCGCGTTTATTGCAGCATATCAATATGCCGCTGTTGGACATTCACCCACGTGATGCGCAACGTTATGGCGTGAAAGAGGGGGGGCTTGCGAGAATTGCCTCGCGCTTAGGCGGGATGGTGGCTCGTGTGCAGGTGAGTGAAAGCCAGTTACCCGGAAATGTGTTTGCGCCTATGCACTGGAGCCAGCAGTTCGCCCGCAAAGGGCAGATTAATAACCTGGTGGCGAGCGTGTGTTGCCCCCATTCAGGGCAGCCGGAAAGCAAACAAACGGCGGTGCGTATCCAGCGCTGGCAACCTACGTGGCAGGGGGAAATATTTGCCCGTGAGGAGATTGCCTTTGCCGACGACATTCAGTGGTGGCGCCAGGCATCTTCCGGCGTGCAGCATTTCTTGTGTGCGGCAGACAGTTCACCTGAAGCGTGGATTGAGACCTTAACGGCTGCCCGAGGTTGGCAATTACAGTATGCCCATGGCGACGGTGAACTTTATTATCTGCTCGCCTGGCAGGGAAACGAACTGCAACTGGCTTTTTATGCCGCGAAAACGTGGCCTGTCATTAACGCCGCGGCGGTCGTTGCCGGGTTTGAATCCACGCCGAAAACAGCCCAGCAACGTCATCTGTTACTCGGCGGGAAAGCGGCGGGTAACACCATTGATGCGGGTCGCACGGTGTGCAGCTGTTTTGGCGTGGGTGAGAAAACGATTATGCTGGCCATTGCCTCTGGCTGCCGTTCGGTGACCAAGTTGGGTGAACAACTATGCTGTGGCACCAACTGCGGTTCCTGTATTCCTGAGCTTAAAACGTTACTGACTAAAACGGCCAATGAGTGACGCAAGAAAATACGACTAATCTGTGTTTATCTGTTTGAGAATGATCTGCAGGGTTGAGATGTTATAATTTCCAGATGTTTAGAAAAGTTGTTCCGTTTTTTACCCTGTCCTATGCACTCCTTAGCGCCGGAGGGGCCGCCAGTACCCGGCAGACCTTCATTGAGCAAGCCGAAGACCCTTTTGACCAAACCGCGACGGGGTTGCCCGATATGGGGTTGGCACCTGAAAGCGATGCTGCAGCGCGTGAAATCGCCGCCATGGCGAAGAAATTCGGTGAAGCAAGCTGGGTGGATGACGGGCTAGATAGCGGTGAGCAAGCACGGATGTTCGCGTTTGCTCGGCTGAGTGATGTGTTAACCGGCAAGGTGAACGACAAAGCCGAATCACTGTTATCTCCGTGGGGCAACGCCAGTATCAATTTGCGGGTGGATGAACACGGCAACTGGAGCGGCAGCAGTGCCTCGCTGTTGAGTCCATGGGAAGATAACAACCGTTACTTGACCTGGAGCCAGGTCGGTTTTACCCAGCAGGATGACGGCACGATTGGCAATCTTGGCGCTGGGCAACGTTGGATTGCCGGGCCGTGGTTGCTGGGTTACAACGCCTTTTATGACAATCAACTCTCTACCCATTTGCAACGGGCAGGCCTGGGTGGCGAAGCGTGGGGCGAATATTTACGTCTTTCGGCAAATTTCTATCAGCCGCTCAACGGTTGGCAGGAAGGCGACAGTGAAACGCTGGAGCAACGTCTTGCGCGTGGTTATGACCTGACCGCCCAAGCCTGGTTGCCGTTTTATCGACATATCAATACCAGCCTGAGCTTCGAGAAATATTTTGGTAACAGCGTTGACCTGTTCGATAGCGGCACCGGTTATCGTAACCCGGTGGCGGTAACGATGGGGCTCAATTACACCCCGATCCCACTCGTCACGCTCACAGCCCAGCATAAGCAGGGTGAGAGTGGCGTGTCGCAGGATAACCTTGGGTTGAAGGTGAACTATCGGTTTGGCGTGCCGGTGAGAAAACAGCTTTCTGCGGCTGAAGTGGCTACCAGTAGTTCACTGCGCGGCAGCCGATATGACAGTGTGGAACGGGGTTCGCTACCCGTGATGGAGTATCGCCAACGTAAAACATTGTCGGTCTTTTTGGCGACACCTCCCTGGGAATTGCAACCCGCCGAAACGGTGGCACTCAAACTGCAAATCCGCGCCAGCCGCGGTATTCGCAGTATTATCTGGCAGGGTGACACGCATGAGCTGAGTTTGACGCCTCCTGCCGATAATCGTGATACCAATGGCTGGAGCCTGATTATGCCTGCATGGCGTGAGAATGGGCCAAATGAGTATCGTCTTTCTGCGGTCGTTGAGGATGATAAAGGGCAGAAAGTGACCTCAAACTGGATTACGCTCAAGCTGGCGGAGCCGCTGATTGTTAGCCCTGTTGGTGACCCGCGTTATGAGTTGTTGCCTTGATGTCGGATGTCGCTGCGCTAATCCGACCGACGAATTAAGGGTTAGGGTAGGGTGGATTAGCGTTAGCGATATCCACCCTTTTTACCGTCAAAAAATCCGGTCCTGATGAACCCAAACTGCCGCTTCAACACGGGATTTGAGCTTCATCTTTTTAAGCAGATGTTTCACGTGAACTTTCACCGTGCTTTCGGTAATGTCCAGGCGACGGGCGATCATTTTGTTCGGCAAACCCTGGGCGATAAGCTTGAGAATATCGCGCTCACGCGGCGTTAAAAGATTCACATCACGGTCGGATGTGGCGCGGTTGGCGCGTAAACTTGCAGCCAGCACTGGCGTCAGCGCTTCGCTCAGTACCATCTCCCCGGCGGCGGCTTGTTGCAGGGCTTTGAGTAAATCTTCCGGTTCCATGTCTTTCAATAAATAACCGTCAGCGCCTCTTTTCAGCGCCGTCACGACATCTTCTTCGTGGTTCGAGACGCTAAAGACAACGATACGGCCAGAAAGCGGTTTTTCACGCAGACAATCCAACGTTTCCAGACCATTCATGCCAGGCATATTCAAATCCAGCAAGATCAGGTCAGGGTCGAGTTCCTCCGCCAGTAGCACACCTTGCGCACCATTGCCCGCTTCACCCACGACGGCCAATTCTGGCGCCATACTGATCAATTGTTTAACACCAGTACGCAGCATCGGATGATCGTCGATTAGCAAAATGGTCGAGGCTTCCGGGTTACTCATGATTCGCTCCTGTGGCTGTTTCGGGGATAAAACTGACGACGACTTGTGTACCGCCACCTGGGCGCGCAAGCACCTGGCAGTCACCTTTTAGGCTTTGCGCGCGGTCGCGCATAATAATGAGTCCGTAATGGTTGCGACGCTCACCGTTGTCGGGGATACCACAACCGTTATCCCATAGGGTTAAGGTTATATGATTTTCGCGGTGTAACACGCTTACCCCGCATGAGGTGGCATTGGCGTGCTTCAGGCAATTATTCAACGCTTCACGGGCGATTTGCACCAGATGAATTGCCTGATGTGAGGGCACCAGACGTGGCGGCACTTGATAATCCAGAATCACTGGGAAGCCCAGTTTTTCACTAAATTCGCGGCAACTTGCTTCGAGCGCCGGACGCAGCCCAGGCTCGGTCAATTGCAGGCGGAAGGTGGTCAGCAATTCACGCAATTGGTGCCAGGAGGTGTTCAGTTCGCTGCGCATCTGGCCAAGTAATGTCTGCATCTCTGGGGGCAGCGTGGTGCCTTGCATTTGCAAACAGCTGACCTGCATCTTCAGGCAGGAGAGTGATTGGGCGATGGAGTCGTGTAATTCCCGGGCAATGGCGGAACGCTCCTCCATCACCATCAGCTGTTGTTGGCGTTCATGTTGCCGTTCCAGCGCAAGGGTGACGGTTAACTGCTCCATGAGTGTCAGCACTAACTGTTGCTGGTCGTGCGTCAGACTGCTGCCCAACGGTAATTGCGCGAGAACCAGGCCATATTGAATATGGTTGTCGGTTAATCGCCACTTTTGCGGTGTGGTTTCACAAGGCGGTGGGGCGGGTTCGCGCGGGCAAAGATTGCAGCCGCTGGCATCACAACTGCTGTCTGGCTGGTAGGTATATTCTTCGTAATTCTCTTCGTCTTCATACTCATAGACCCGCAATTCGAGATTACGCAGCGGCGTCAAATGTTGTAATTCGCTCAATACCGGAGACAAGCGCTGGCACAGCGAAGCCTGCGAGTGCAAGCGGCGATTAGCCTGATAAAGAAATGACAGCATCTGATTTTTTTGCTCAAGCCCGGCGGTTTTCTCCTGCACGCGCTGTTCAAGTCTTGCGTAACTTTCTGCCAGTTCCGCCGACATACTGTTAAATGCGATGCCCAGCGTCGCCATCTCATTGCGGCCCCGCACATTCAAGCGATGGGTGAAGTCACGTTGTCCAATCGCTTGCGCCATGATTAGCAGCTTTTGCCACGGGCGCAGCAAGTGTTTGCGTAACCAGATGACGGTGAAAATAATCAGCAAACCCATCAACGCTGCCATACCCATTTGCAACTGGATAATCCGCTGCAAGCGCAGTTCGGTGGTGTGATCAAAGCTGGTCACCAGTTGGTCAATGCGCCCGACGAAATCCGCGACGTGTGGTTTGACCTGCTCGGCATTTTTGGCGCGGCGCAGAGCGGGTTCTAACTGTTCACGCCAGTAATGTTGCAGTGCGGCTAATTTATCTTGCTGCCCATCCTGTTCTACCGCTTTTTTTAAATCATCGCTCCAGGTGGTTTTTTCCATCTCATCGAGCAGGACGCTACTATTTTCAGTCAGCGGAATGGCGGCCAGCAGACGATAGCTTTGCATGCGCATCGACCCGGCTTTATTGATTGCGTGCGCGTTTCCCTGAATACCTTGTGCCAGCCAACTTGCAAGACTCATTCCCGCCACCCCGAGCAGCGCCAACAACAGCACAATCAATGCCAGTTGGTTAAACAAGGTGAGTGGAGACAGCAGGCGTTTTAGCATGAAAAGGTGAGCTCCAGAGGCAGGGCAGAATGTGCGGCTATTCTCAGACATCCCCTGGAGTATACCCATACCCCTTAAGGATTACTCACAAATAGCCACAGGTAGCATGCTGCGGGGTAAGGTGACAAACACCTGCGTTCAGCCATGTGAAAAACCACACTATTTTCATTATTTATCCTTACCCATAAAGAATGATGGTGGTTTTATGACCGCAATTCAGTTGAGTTATCCCTTGATTTACATCAATTTTCAATGCCGATAAGCGCTTAATGTGGTGAATATTACTCTCACTTTTATTGAGGTGTTTATGTCTGAGTCTCGCGCCAATACCCAGAAAACGGGCTCGCTGATTACCGAATGGCGACCAGAAGAACCCGCATTTTGGCAAAGTAAGGGCCATGGCATCGCCAGCCGCAACTTATGGATTTCTGTCCCTTGTTTACTGTTAGCATTCTGCGTGTGGATGCTGTTCAGTGCAGTGGCGGTCAACCTGAATAAAGTCGGTTTCAACTTCACGACTGACCAACTGTTTATGCTGACCGCGCTACCGTCGGTTTCCGGTGCTTTATTGCGCGTGCCCTATTCCTTTATGGTGCCAGTATTCGGTGGTCGCCGTTGGACGGCGTTCAGCACCGGGATTTTGATTATCCCTTGTGTCTGGTTAGGGTTTGCGGTGCAGAATCCTGCCACGCCGTTTAGCGTGTTCATCATGATTGCGCTGCTGTGTGGTTTTGCAGGGGCAAACTTTGCCTCCAGCATGGCGAATATCAGCTTCTTCTTCCCGAAAGCAAAACAGGGTGGCGCGCTGGGGATCAACGGCGGGTTGGGTAACCTTGGTGTGAGCGTGATGCAGCTTGTTGCACCGCTGGTGATTTCGCTTTCCATGTTTGCGGTATTCGGCGGAACCGGCGTTGAGCAGGCAGATGGCACGATGCTGTTCCTGGAAAACGCCGCGTGGGTGTGGGTGCCGTTGCTGGCTGTCTTCACTATTGCTGCCTGGTTTGGTATGAACGACCTGGCCACCTCGAAAGCCTCTTTGAAATCGCAATTACCGGTTCTGAAACGTGCGCACCTGTGGATTATGGGCGTGCTGTATCTGGCGACTTTCGGTTCGTTTATCGGTTTTTCCGCCGGTTTTGCGATGCTGGCAAAAACCCAGTTCCCGGACGTTAACATCCTGCACTTCGCCTTCTTCGGCCCGCTGTTTGGCGCGTTGGCTCGTTCTGCGGGTGGAGCAATTTCCGACCGCTTTGGTGGGATTAAAGTGTCACTGATTAACTTCGTATTTATGGCGATATTCAGTGCTCTGCTGTTTACCACACTGCCAAACAACGGTGTGGGCGGGAACTTCATCGCCTTCTTCGGTGTGTTCCTGATGCTGTTCCTGACGGCGGGATTGGGGAGTGGTTCTACCTTCCAGATGATCTCCGTTATCTTCCGTAAGTTGACGATGGACCGCGTGAAAGCACAAGGTGGAACGGAAGAACGGGCGTTGCGCGAAGCGGCGACGGATACTGCCGCAGCACTGGGTTTTATCTCCGCGATTGGTGCAGTAGGCGGGTTCTTTATCCCTAAAGCGTTTGGTACATCCCTTGCTTTGACCGGCTCTCCAGCGGGGGCGATGAAAGTATTCCTGGTGTTTTACATCGTTTGTGTGGTGATTACCTGGGTCGTTTATGGCCGTAAATCATCGAAATAATATTCTGTACCCTAAATAATTCGCATTGCGCGACAAAAGGCTTCAGCTTTTTGAACAGCGCTTGCGCTGGCCCCAAAGGGGCGAGGCTCTGCCGAGTAACGCGGCGAGAGAGCGAGCCCCGATGAGCTTACTGTAGTAAATGATGACTCGGCCCATCCATGTGCCTCACCCCTTCGGGTGAGCAAACGTAGCCAACGCATCAGCTACTTGAAGTATGACCGATTGACCATTTTGGTTATCCCTGCGCGACTTCGGTCGCGCTTTTTTTGCCTGAAATCCCTGCTTGATCCTAACACCGTTCACTTAAGCCCATGAATGAGGGGAAGCACCGGGATTGGGTTCCCGGAGGGACGCCAAACCCGGTGGTCGCCCCGGATATCTCGTTCTAAAACTAACGGTGTTACCCTCGATCCCGCTTTATTCTGCGATAAACCTCACAATTAGAATAACGACTCCCACCGCTACCATTGTCACATTCTCTGGCTAAGAGTACCGTGATGGCAAATCTGGTTTAAACCAAATGGATTAAAGCATGAAAAACCATTCCACGGTGGAAGCAGCAAAAGAGATGCTCAACGACTGGCTGAGTAAAGGCGTTGTCCAGCCGGGCAGTAAATTACCCTCAGAGCGCGAGCTGGAAGAGTTACTGGGCATTAAGCGCATGACGCTGCGCCAGGCGCTGTTGTTTCTCGAAGGGGAAGAAAAGATCTTTCGTAAAGATCGCCGCGGCTGGTTCGTTGCATTGCCGTGTTTCAAATACACGCCGAATACTTCCACCAGTTTTAAACAGGCGGCTCTGGAACAGGGGCGTTTGCCGTCCTGGGGCTTTCTGGAAAAAGAGCGTGTTTGCACTGCTGAACCAGACATCCTGTCACAGTTAAATGTGAAGGACGGAGATGACATCTACAAAATCTGTGGCTGGGGAGCGCTTGATAACCATAAAGTTTTCTATCACGAAACCTTTATCAACGCGAAGTCTGCACCCGGTTTTATCGACAAATTAGGTGACCGTTCATTTGTTGAAGTCTGGCAAGAAGACTTTGGCAAAAGCTCGCACACGCAGCATCTGGCATTTAAACCAACACGGCTTTCTGCGGGCGCATGCAAAGGCATGGGCGGCACTCCGGGTACGCCATCTATCCGGGTTGAAAAATACCGTGCCGACGAAACCGGCCACGTTATTCAGGTTGATATCGAATATTGGCGTTTTGAATCTGTAGAGTTTTATATCGATTTATAGGAGTTACCATGGATAGCATCCAGGCTACAAAAATTGTCGAGCGCGTCGCGAGCTTACCGCTTTATCTGCATGCCTATGCATTTCATTTAAATATGCGTATGGAGAAGATCCTCCCGGAAGATTTACTGGATATTGCCAGCCAACAGCAACTCAAAGGGGTGAAAATTCATGTTGTGGATGGTGAAAGCCAATCGTTAAGGCATGCAAGCGATGAGCGCTTCGACCGTTTTGCGGCGAAAGCGCGCCAGTTAGGGTTGGATGTACATATCGAAACCAGTGCGTCGGATGCACGAACCATTGATGAAGCGGTGAATATTGCGTTGAAATCGGGTGCCACTTCGGTGCGATTTTATCCACGCTATGAAGGGACACTTTCTGAGGTGATGGAAATCATTGCTCAAGATATTCAATATATTAAAGCGCAATACCAACACAGTGGCCTGACATTTACCCTTGAGCAACACGAAGATTTGCAAAGCCACGAACTGGTGCAGTTGGTGAAGCAAGCTGACTTCCCGCAGCTTTCTCTGCTGTTTGATTTTGCCAACATGATTAATGCCAATGAAGAACCACTTGAGGCTTTGGCGGTGATGGGAAAAGAAATCACCCAGGTGCATATCAAAGATGCATTAATCAATTACGAAGGCGAGGGGCGTGGACATACCGCGTGTATTTCCGGGCAAGGCGAATTACCGTTTAAAGAGTTGCTGCTGCAATTAATTTGTTTGGGTGAGGATAAAGCTCAAGTCACAGCGTTCGGTCTGGAAGAGGAAGTGGACTACTACGCCCCAGCATTTCGTTTTACCAATGAAGACAGCAACCCGTGGATTCCATTGCGTGAGATGAGTGAGACCCCATTGCCAACCTCTGGGCTTGATGAAAGGCTTAATAAAGAGATCGATGATGCCATGAATCAAATACGTCATGTGCGTAATATTCTTGCGGTCCTTAATAAAGATGCTGTTGCTGTTTTACAGAAATAAATAATCCGAATCGTTTAAATTCAGTTGTCTTACCGCGCGTGGGATAACTGTACTTTCAAATAACAATTGATGCCGCTTATGCAGGGGTAGGGTGATTTATGCTAACTAAAAAAAGATGGACTATATTTAGCTTATTGGTTCTGTGTGGCGGGACGATATATAAACTGCCTTCTTTGAAAGATGCATTTTATGTTCCGATGCAAGAGTATTTTCATCTGACAAATGGTGAAATTGGTAATGCAATGTCGGTCAACTCGATTGTCACGACAATAGGTTTCTTCTTATCGATCTATTTTTCTGACAAGTTGCCACGTCGCTTTACCATGTCGTTTTCACTGATAGCCACCGGTCTGCTGGGCCTGTACTTGTCTACCATGCCGGGCTATTGGGGGATACTGTTCGTCTGGGCGTTGTTCGGTGTCACCTGTGACATGCTGAACTGGCCGGTGCTGTTGAAGTCAGTGAGTTTACTCGGTGACAATACCCAGCAAGGGCGCTTGTTTGGCTTCTTTGAAACAGGACGTGGCGTCGTTGATACCATTATTGCCTTCAGTGCCCTGGCTGTGTTCACCTGGTTTGGTAGCGACTACTTTGGTTTTAAAGCGGCGATTCTATTCTACTCTGGCATTGCGATTGTTGTCGGTGTTGTCATTATGTTTGTGCTCAAAGAAAGCCCGGAAGAACAAGTGGCGAAGCAAGAGCTTGCCGGGAAAAAAGAAGATAAACCAGGTCTGGGTGAGGTATTAAAAAATAAAACAGTATGGCTAATTGCCTTCAGCGTATTTTGTGTGTATGCAGTGTATTGTGGCTTAACATTCTTTATTCCATTCTTAAGAAATATCTATGCACTGCCAATTGCATTGGTGGGCGCCTACGGGATTATTAACCAGTATTGCTTGAAAATGGTGGGTGGTCCGATTGGTGGGTTAATTGCAGATAAAGTTTTAAAATCCCCAAGTAAATATTTGTTCTACACATTTATTATTAGTGCTATCGCATTGGTTGGCCTTATTTTATTGCCACACGAACATATGCCTGTATATTTAGGTATGGCGTGTACCTTAATGTTTGGTGCGGTGATCTTTACCCAACGCGCCGTGTTCTTTGCGCCTATCGGCGAAGCGGGTATCAACGAGAAGAATACGGGTGCAGCGATGGCGTTAGGTAGTTTTATTGGTTATGCACCAGCCATGTTCTGCTATAGCCTGTATGGCTACATTCTGGATCACAACGCGGGTCTTATCGGCTACCAAATTGTGTTTGGTTTGATGGCGATATTTGCTTGCGCGGGGATCGTTATTTCCGGTCTGTTGATGAAAAACATTCGTGCTTCACGTCAATTAGAGCCGTTAGCGGCTGCCTGATAGTCGTGCCATTCTGCATGGGGTTTTCCTGCACAAGGTCAGCCCCATTGTAATTTCGTCGGTGTCACAATTCCAGAGTTACCCCTTAATACCCAGCCTCGCAAATAAACACCCCCGGGTTTCTGTTATTAAGATGATAAATTAAACAATTTCAATAAATTACGATGCATTTCGTTATTGCCACTTTGGTGGTATATCAACTTTTCCCCGATAAAATCCCCCCTGTCTAAATTGATCAGCATCAATTGTCCCTTCATTTGAGCAGGTTACCGTGACCTCATAGTGAGCAATGTCGTCATCATAAGATAGAGCCTCCAGGCTCCACATCAGGAGAATCCCGATGAGCAAATTTCTTGACCGGTTTCGTTACTTCAAACAGAAGGGCGAAACTTTTGCCGATGGACATGGCCAACTGCTCGATACCAATCGTGATTGGGAAGAAGGTTATCGAATGCGTTGGCAGCACGACAAAGTGGTTCGCTCCACTCATGGGGTAAACTGCACGGGTTCCTGTAGCTGGAAGATCTATGTTAAAAGCGGCCTGGTGACCTGGGAAACTCAGCAAACCGATTACCCGCGAACTCGCCCTGATATGCCAAACCACGAGCCGCGCGGCTGCCCACGTGGTGCGAGTTACTCCTGGTATCTCTACAGCGCTAACCGCCTGAAATATCCTTTGATGCGCAAGCGTCTAATCAAGCTGTGGCGCGAAGCCAAAACCCTCCATGCTGACCCGGTCGACGCCTGGGCTTCAATTATCAATGTCGCGGAAAAAGCAAAAAGCTATAAACAAGCCCGTGGTCGTGGTGGTTTTGTCCGTTCAAGCTGGCAGGAAGTCAACGAGCTGATTGCTGCGGCGAACGTCTATACCGCGAAAACCTTCGGCCCTGACCGTATTGCCGGATTCTCGCCAATTCCTGCCATGTCGATGGTCTCTTATGCCGCAGGGGCGCGTTACCTCTCTCTGATTGGTGGTGCTTGTCTGAGTTTCTACGACTGGTACTGCGATTTACCACCGGCCTCCCCAATGACCTGGGGCGAGCAAACTGACGTACCGGAATCTGCCGACTGGTACAACTCCAGCTACATCATTGCCTGGGGTTCTAACGTCCCGCAAACCCGTACGCCAGATGATCACTTCTTTACCGAAGTGCGCTACAAAGGCACCAAAACAGTTGCCGTCACGCCGGACTATGCAGAAATCGCCAAACTGTGCGACCAGTGGCTGGCACCTAAGCAAGGCACCGATGCGGCAATGGCACTGGCGATGGGCCATGTCATGTTGCGTGAATTCCACCTCGATAACCCAAGCCAATATTTCACCGATTATGTACGTCGTTACACCGACATGCCGATGCTGGTGATGTTAGAGGAGCGTGATGGTTTCTACGCTGCGGGCCGTATGCTGCGTGCTTCAGACCTGGTGGATGGTCTCGGTCAGGAAAATAATCCGCAGTGGAAAACGGTGGCTCTGGATAACCAGAGCGGCGAACTGCTGGCACCTAACGGCTCCATCGGTTATCGCTGGGGCGAGAAGGGCAAGTGGAACCTTGAACAGCGTGATGGCACCAGCGGTGAAGAAGCCGAGCTGCGTCTGAGCTTGCTGGGCAGCCACGATGAAGTGGCTGATGTGGGTTTCCCGTACTTTGGCGGCGAAAGCACCGAGCACTTCAACAACGTTAAACTCGACAATGTGCTGATGCACAAACTGCCGGTGAAACGTATCCAACTGGCGGATGGAACCCGCGCGTTAGTGACCACCGTTTATGATTTGACTCTGGCGAACTACGGCCTCGAACGTGGCCTGGACGACGCTAACTGTGCATCGAACTATGACGATGTGAAAGCGTATACCCCGGCGTGGGCTGAGCAAATCACCGGCGTTTCCCGTCAGAACATCATCCGTATTGCGCGTGAATTTGCCGACAATGCCGACAAAACCCATGGTCGCTCAATGATCATCGTCGGTGCCGGTATGAACCACTGGTTCCACATGGACATGAACTACCGTGGCCTGATTAACATGCTGGTGTTCTGTGGTTGTGTCGGGCAGAGCGGCGGCGGCTGGGCTCACTATGTGGGCCAGGAAAAACTGCGCCCACAAACGGGCTGGACCCCACTGGCGTTCGCGCTGGACTGGCAGCGTCCACCACGCCATATGAACAGCACCTCGTTCTTCTATAACCACTCAAGCCAATGGCGTTATGAGTCGCTGACCGCCGAGGAACTGCTTTCCCCACTGGCGGACAAATCTCGCTACAGCGGCCATTTGATTGACTTCAACGTGCGTGCCGAGCGCATGGGTTGGTTGCCGTCTGCTCCACAGCTCAACACCAACCCGCTGCACATTGCAAAACAGGCGAAAGAAGCGGGCATGAGCCCGGCTGATTTCACCGTACAGCAGTTGAAAAGTGGTGAGATACGCTTTGCAGCAGAGCAGCCAGATGCAGGCAATAACCATCCGCGCAACCTGTTTGTCTGGCGTTCAAATCTGCTGGGTTCTTCCGGTAAGGGTCACGAGTACATGCTCAAATATCTGCTGGGTACTGAAAACGGTATTCAGGGCAAAGATTTGGGCAAAGAAGGTGGCGTGATGCCAGAAGAGGTCGAGTGGGTAGACAACGGTCTTGACGGTAAATTGGATCTGGTGGTGACGCTGGACTTCCGTCTGTCGAGCACCTGTCTGTATTCGGACATCGTGTTGCCGACCGCCACCTGGTATGAGAAAGACGATATGAATACCTCGGATATGCATCCGTTTATTCATCCGCTTTCTGCCGCGGTTGACCCTGCCTGGGATTCGAAAAGCGATTGGGAAATATATAAAGCTATCGCCAAGAAATTCTCTGAAGTGTGCGTCGGCCATTTAGGTAAAGAAACCGATGTGGTGACGTTGCCAATCCAGCACGACTCAGCTGCAGAACTGGCGCAGCCGTTCGGTGTGATGGACTGGAAAAAAGGTGAATGTGACCTGATTCCGGGTAAAACCGCGCCACACCTGGTGACCGTTGAACGTGACTATCCTGCGACGTACGAGCGTTTCACATCCGTTGGCCCGCTGATGGAAAAAATCGGCAACGGTGGGAAAGGTATCTCCTGGAACACGCAAACTGAAGTGGATTTGCTGCGTAAACTCAATTACACCAAGGCAGACGGCCCGGCTAAAGGCTTACCGAAGATCGATACCGCCATTGATGCGGCTGAGGTGATCCTGACCTTTGCCCCTGAAACTAACGGCCAGGTGGCAGTGAAAGCCTGGGCGGCATTGAGTGAATTTACCGGTCGTGACCACTCGCACCTTGCGCTCAATAAAGAAGATGAAAAAATCCGCTTCCGTGATATTCAGGCGCAGCCACGCAAAATCATCTCCAGCCCGACCTGGTCAGGCCTTGAAGATGAACACGTCTCTTACAACGCCGGTTATACCAACGTTCACGAGCTGATCCCGTGGCGGACACTTTCTGGCCGCCAACAGCTGTATCAGGATCACCAGTGGATGCGCGATTTTGGCGAAAGCTTGCTGGTGTACCGCCCACCCATTGACACCCGTTCGGTGAAAGGGGTGATGAACAAGAAGTCCAACGGTAACCCAGAGAAAGCGTTGAACTTCCTGACGCCGCACCAGAAATGGGGCATTCACTCAACCTACAGCGACAACTTGTTGATGCTGACGCTTTCTCGCGGTGGCCCGATTGTGTGGATGAGTGAAATCGACGCTAAAGATCTGGGCATCGAAGATAACGACTGGATTGAAGTGTTCAATAAAAACGGGGCGCTGACGGCGCGTGCGGTGGTGAGCCAGCGTGTGCCGGAAGGCATGACCATGATGTACCACGCTCAGGAACGCATCGTGAACCTGCCGGGTTCTGAAATCACGGGGCAACGTGGGGGTATTCACAACTCGGTGACCCGTATCAGTCCGAAACCGACCCATATGATTGGCGGCTATGCGCAACTGGCATATGGCTTTAACTATTACGGCACCGTCGGCTCAAACCGCGATGAGTTCGTGGTGGTGCGTAAGATGAAAGACATTAACTGGTTAGACGGTGAAGGCAATGACCAGAAACAGGAGAGCGTAAAATGAAAATTCGTTCACAAGTCGGCATGGTGCTGAATCTTGATAAATGCATCGGCTGTCATACCTGTTCTGTGACCTGTAAAAACGTCTGGACCAGCCGCGAAGGGATGGAGTACGCGTGGTTTAATAACGTGGAAACCAAACCGGGGATTGGCTACCCGAACGACTGGGAAAACCAGGAAAAATGGAAGGGCGGTTGGATCCGTAAAATCAATGGCAAATTGCAGCCACGCATGGGTAACCGCGCCATGTTGCTGGGGAAAATCTTCGCCAACCCGCACCTGCCGGGTATCGATGATTATTACGAGCCATTTGATTTTGATTACCAGCATCTGCATAACGCGCCGGAAGGTAAACATCAGCCGATTGCGCGTCCGCGCTCGCTGATTACCGGCCAGAGAATGAATAAAATCGAAGCCGGCCCTAACTGGGAAGAGATTCTTGGCGGCGAATTCGAAAAACGCGCCAAAGATCAGAACTTCGCCAACATGCAAAAAGCGATGTATGGCCAGTTCGAAAACACCTTCATGATGTATTTGCCGCGTCTGTGCGAACACTGTTTGAACCCGGCTTGTGCGGCAACTTGCCCGAGTGGCGCTATCTATAAGCGTGAAGAAGACGGCATTGTCCTGATTGACCAGGACAAGTGCCGTGGCTGGCGTATGTGCATCACTGGCTGTCCGTACAAGAAAATCTACTTCAACTGGAAGTCGGGTAAATCCGAGAAGTGCATTTTCTGCTATCCACGTATCGAAGCGGGGATGCCAACGGTCTGTTCTGAAACTTGTGTCGGTCGTATCCGTTATCTCGGCGTGTTGTTGTATGACGCAGATGCTATCGAGCAGGCGGCAAGCACCGAAAACGAAAAAGACCTCTACGAACGTCAGTTGAGTATTTTCCTCGACCCGAACGACCCAGCGGTTATCGAAAAGGCACTGGAGCAGGGTATTCCGCAGAGCGTTATCGACGCGGCACAACAGTCACCGGTCTACAAAATGGCGGTGGACTGGAAGCTGGCTCTGCCTTTGCATCCTGAATACCGCACGCTACCGATGGTTTGGTATGTGCCGCCGTTGTCGCCCATTCAATCTGCGGCCGACGCGGGCGAATTGCCGCACACTGGCATTCTGCCTGACGTAGAAAGCTTGCGTATTCCGGTGGAATACCTGGCGAATCTGTTGACCGCAGGGGACACCGCTCCGGTTCTGCGTGCGCTGAAACGCATGATGGCGATGCGCCATTACAAACGTGCTGAAACCGTGGAAGGGATTAATGATACTCGTGCGCTGGAAGAAGTCGGTCTGACCGAAGCCCAGGCGCAGGAAATGTATCGTTATCTGGCGATTGCAAACTACGAAGACCGTTTCGTGGTGCCATCCAGCCATCGAGAACTGGCGGCAGAGGCTTTCCCTGAACGTAATGGTTGTGGCTTCAGCTTTGGTGATGGTTGCCACGGTTCTGACAGCAAATTCAACCTGTTCAATAGCAAACGTATCGACGCGATTGATGTGTCGAGCAAAACGGAGTTAAAACCATGATTGAACTACTGGTTATTTCCCGTTTGCTTGAGTATCCGGATGCGGCTTTGTGGCAGCATCAACAAGAACTCCGCGATGCGTTAGTTGACGGTAATGTACTTGAAGTGCAACAGGCTACCCAGCTTACTCATTTCATCACTCGCTTATGCAGCGGCGATTTGTTGGATACTCAGGCCAGTTACAGTCAACTGTTTGACCGAGGGCGTGCGACATCGCTGCTGTTGTTTGAACATGTTCACGGCGAATCTCGCGACCGTGGGCAGGCGATGGTCAATCTGATGAACCAGTATCAGCAAGCAGGTATGGAAATCGACAGCCGCGAGCTGCCAGACCATCTGCCGCTGTATCTGGAGTATTTATCCCAGCGAACCGAGGCCGAAGCACGTGGTGGTTTGCAGGATGTTGCGCCGATTCTGGCGCTACTGGCGGCACGTCTAAAACAGCGTGAAAGCGACTATGCCGTGTTGTTTGATGTGCTGTTGGGTATTTCGCAAAGCGATGTGGTGGTTGAAAGCGTTAGCCAACAAATTGCTGATGAAGCGCGTGATGACACACCACAGGCTCTGGACGCCGTTTGGGAAGAAGAACAGGTGAAATTTGTTGCAGACGCAGGGTGTGGAGAGTCTGAAATCAGCAGCCATCAGCGCCGTTTTGCCGGGGCTGTCGCTCCGCAGTATCTGAATATCGGAGGACAGTAATCATGCAATTTCTCAATGTGTTCTTCTATGACATCTATCCGTATATCTGCGGTACCGTTTTTCTGCTGGGCAGTTGGTTGCGTTACGACTACGGCCAGTACAGCTGGAAAGCGGGATCCAGCCAGATGCTGGACCGCAAAGGGATGAATCTCGCGTCGAACCTGTTCCATTTCGGGATTTTGGGTATTTTCGCGGGGCACCTCCTCGGCATGCTGACGCCACACTGGATGTACGAGTCATTCTTGCCCATTGATGTGAAGCAGAAAATGGCGATGATTGCCGGTGGCGCGTGTGGTGTGATGACGCTGGTGGGGGGGCTGTTACTGCTCAAGCGCCGTCTGTTCAACCCACGTATTCGTGCAACATCAACCACGGCGGATATTCTGATCCTCAGCCTGTTGATGATTCAGTGCGCGTTGGGTCTACTGACCATTCCCTTCTCGGCTCAACATATGGATGGCAGCGAGATGATGAAGCTGGTGGGTTGGGCGCAAACGGTCGTGACGTTCCAGGGCGGCGCCTCGGCGAATTTGGATGGTGTAGCGTTTGTCTTCCGCGTGCATTTAGTGCTGGGGATGACGCTGTTCCTGCTGTTCCCATTCACCCGGCTGGTTCATGTCTGGAGCGCGCCAGTTGAGTATTTGACGCGTAAATATCAGATTGTTCGCGCTCGTCGCTGAGTGTGGAATGAGTGAAATGAAAGATACCTGGCTTCGGCCGGGTATTTTTTTGCGCTTTTGTTGGGGTGCAACGATATTGACCAAAATGTGGCAAACGAAACGTAAAGAATTCTTCCCCAATGGGAATATGAAAGATTGTGCGGTTTGGATTAGTTTGGGATTTACGACTAAGAGATGGTGGCGGGGGAAGGATTCGAACCTTCGAAGTCGATGACGGCAGATTTACAGTCTGCTCCCTTTGGCCGCTCGGGAACCCCGCCAGGGGTATTTCATATATTGGCTTTCTTGCTCGCATCCTTTGTCAGGAAGCGGGGCGCATCATATCAAATGAAGCGCCGCTGTAAAGCACTCACTGTAAGAAAATGAATCGTTTGCCGTTTTTTTACACGTTACGTTGTAAAGCTAAACAATTCGCCATACCCGTCATACTTTAAGCCGCATTTTCGTTGGCGGGTTATAACGCTACAGAATGATAGTGCGATTACCGTAAACAAATACACGTTGCGCCAGAACCTGGTAGAGCGCACGGCTGAGAACGTTTTTCTCAACATCACGTCCGGCACGCATCATATCTTCGGCGGTATAGGTGTGATCAACGTGAATCACATCCTGCATGATGATTGGACCTTCATCCAGATTGTCATTCACATAGTGCGCTGTGGCACCGATAATCTTCACGCCTCGTTCATACGCCTGGTGATAAGGACGCGCACCGATAAATGCTGGCAAGAACGAATGGTGGATATTGATAATCTGGTTCGGGAAGCGTGAAACGAATTCTGGTGTTAACACGCGCATATATTTCGCCAGTACCACGAAATCCGGTTTATGCGCGGCAATCGCGTCAGCCATCTGCTTATCGTGATCTTCACGAGTCAGCCCTTCGTGGCTCACCAGCTCAAACGGAATATCAAAACGTTCAACCAGCGTGCGCAGCGTCTCGTGATTGCCGATAACCGCGGCAATGTCGACATCCAGGCCGCCGTAGTTGGCTTTCATTAACAGGTCACCCAGGCAGTGCGCTTCTTTTGTCACCAGAATCACGATACGACGACGGCCAGCAGGTGTTAATTCACGTACCGAACCTTCGGGTAATGCACTGTCTAAATCCGCCAGCAGAGTGTTGTCATTGAAAATACCTTCAAGTTCGGTACGCATAAAGAAGCGACCGGTGCGATGGTCAACAAATTCATTGTTCTGAACAATGTTCAGTTCGTGCTTGTAACAAATATTGGTGATCTTGGCGATTAACCCTTTTGCGTCAGGGCAGATGGTGCGTAGTACTTTTCGTTGTAGTGCTTGCATCGCAAGGTGAGTCCTGTTGTGTCCCCGTCGCCCTTCAAGACGCAGGGTTGTTGTCTGTTCTCGTTCACCCGAATCACTGACTTGAGTCAGCTCATTGGGATTTACTCGATTGCCGCCTACCTGCAACTTGAAGTCGCTTGGGTAAGATATGTATTTTTAAATCATTTGTGCCATGGAGCGTTATCGCCCACAACACTTTTTGAATTTTTTTCCGGAGCCGCAAGGGCAGGGGTCATTACGGCCAAACTGCGGGCGTGTGCCATCAACATAGTACCACTGACCGTTTTCCTTTAAAAAACGAGAGCGTTCAATAATGGCACTTTCCACGCCTTGCTCTTCAAAACGTGCGACAAAACTGACGAAACCTTCGTTCTCATCACGTCCGGCAGCCGTTGCATATACCGTCAGACCTAACCATTGTGTGGTCGCAAAACCTGCGGGAATATCGCTTCTCAGTGACGGGCTGCGGGTCTGTGGATACCAGCTTGCTACCAGATAATCTGCGTCCTGCATCACATAAGCGGTATAACGCGAACGCATAAGCTGTGATGGGGTTGGCGCGAGCGTGTCTGCGCGTAGGTAAGGTTGGCAACATAAGCTATACTCCAGACCGCTACCACAAGGGCAAAGTTGCGACACAGCATCTCCTTGGTTACAAAAAAAGAGTCGGCGTAAATACGCAGTGTAGCTATGTTAACTGAGCAGTGGCGACTTCGTCACGAGGTGAAATACCCATTGGCATTCGAGTTGCAGCCAACACTCCTGAAGCTTAAAGGATGATGGGTATAAACTGGGGAAGAAAGAACGAGGCGAAATGAGACAGGTAAAGATCGGCCTGGCATTAGGGTCGGGAGCAGCAAAGGGATGGGCGCATATTGGTGTCATTAATGCGTTAAAACGAGCAGGCATTCAGATTGATATTGTCGCAGGTTGCTCCGTAGGGGCGCTGGTCGGTGCCGCTTATGCCAGTAATCGCTTACCTATGATGGAACGATGGGTACGCTCGTTCGGCTATTGGGATGTACTGCGACTGATGGATCTTTCCTGGCGTCGCGGCGGTTTGCTCCGTGGCGAAAGAGTGTTCAATAGCGTTCGCAAGATAATCACCGAAGAAAACATTGAAGACTGTGCGCTACGTTTTGGTTCAGTTGCGACCAATTTAAGCACTGGGCGCGAGTTGTGGTTCACGGATGGAGATCTGCATCAGGCGGTTCGCGCCTCTTGTAGCATGCCAGGTTTGCTGTCACCTGTGGGATACAACGGCTATTGGCTTGTGGATGGTGCGGTGGTTAATCCTGTGCCGGTTTCGCTGACCCGCGCATTAGGTGCCGATATCGTGATTGCCGTCGATCTGCAACATGACGCGCATCTGATGCAGCAAGATTTACTCTCCGTTAATATGACAACCCCGTTGGCAGAAAACCTGGTGCAACCTGATACCTGGCGTGGCCGTTTGCGCGAACAGCTCGGTAAAATAACCCCACGCCGTGCCACGACGACACCCACAGCCATGGAAATCATGACCACGTCGATTCAGGTGTTGGAAAACCGTTTAAAGCGCAACCGTATGGCGGGTGATCCGCCAGATATTTTGCTGCAACCCTTTTGCCCGCAGATATCAACTCTGGATTTCCATCGCGCTGCTGAGGCGATCAGCGCCGGGAGCCTGGCGGTTGAGAAAAAGATGGATGAATTGCTGCCCTTGGTTCGAACCCACGCATGAATTTTCTTATTTTCATTACTTCTGGCGCTTCTGACAGGCGGTCAAAGCCATACCATGCCACTATCTAATTATTGCCAGTCAGGGGAGCGAACATGACACAGCCACTCGTTGGAAAAAAGATTCTCATTGTTGAGGACGAGCCCGTTTTTCGCTCTTTGCTGGAGAGTTATCTTGCCTCTTTAGGGGCGAATATTGCGGTGGCGACAGATGGCGTGGATGCAATAGAAAAAATGACCCATTTTTCACCCGATTTACTGATTTGCGATCTGGCTATGCCGCGCATGAACGGGCTGAAACTGGTGGAGCATTTGCGTAATGAAGGTGTTAAAACACCGATTTTAGTCATTTCCGCCACCGAAAATATGTCAGATATCGCCAAAGCACTGCGCTTTGGTGTGCAGGATGTCATGCTCAAACCGATTAACGATCTCAATCGCCTGCGTGAAACGGTGTTCGCCTGCCTGTATCCCAACATGTTCAACTCGCGTGTCGAAGAAGAAGAACGATTATTCCAGGATTGGGACGCCCTGGTTAGCGATCCGCAGGCGGCCTCCAAATTACTGCAAGAACTGCAACCCCCTGTGCAACAAGTGATGTCACACTGCCGCGTTAATTATCGCCAACTGATAACCCTCAATCAGCCTGGACTGGTGTTGGATATTGCACCACTTTCAGAAAACGATCTGGCCTTTTACTGCCTTGATGTTACCCGCGCTGGGGATAATGGAGTGTTAGCGGCGTTGTTATTACGCGCGTTATTTAATGGTCTATTGCAGGAGCATCTTTCCCAGCAGCGTCAGCGCTTACCCGAATTGGGCAATTTACTCAAACAAGTTAACCAGTTATTACGTCAGGCAAATTTGACCGGCCAATTCCCATTGATGGTTGGCTATTATCATAGCGAACTCAAAAATCTCATTTTGGTCTCGGCGGGTCTCAATGCCACCTTAAATACGGGCGTGCATCAAATCCAGGTCAGCAATGGTGTGCCACTGGGGACTTTGGGCAATACTTATCTCAACCAAATCAGCCAGCGCTGCGAATCCTGGCAGTGCCAGGTTTGGGGTGCGGGTGGGCGATTGCGTCTAATGTTGTCTGCGGAATGAGCATCTGGACGACTGAAAACATTTAGTTTTTCTCCCCTGCTATGGTGAGTGTTAATATCACACTTAACTCATTCGTATTTATCTTAAATTACCAACGCAACGGGTAAACAGCCGCAGATGTCATTTTTAAGCTGATATACTCGAGGCGTTTTTTAATTGACGTGCAAGTGAAAACTTGAACAGTCCAGGAGATGTTTCAATGGCTGCCATTAATTCTAAAGTAAGAAAAGCAGTAATCCCAGTTGCGGGATTAGGCACGCGTATGTTACCGGCTACCAAGGCTATTCCTAAAGAGATGCTGCCTTTGGTTGATAAACCTTTAATTCAGTATGTGGTCAACGAATGTATCGCCGCAGGTATTACTGAAATTGTGTTGGTCACTCACTCTTCGAAAAACTCCATCGAAAACCATTTCGATACCAGTTTTGAATTGGAAGCGATGCTGGAAAAACGCGTTAAGCGCCAGTTGCTGGAAGAAGTTCAGGCTATTTGCCCTCCGCACGTAACGATTATGCAAGTTCGTCAGGGTCTGGCAAAAGGCCTCGGTCACGCTGTGCTGTGCGCTCACCCAGTTGTTGGCGATGAGCCGTTTGCGGTCATCCTGCCAGATGTCATCCTCGATGAATTCGAGTCAGATCTTTCCCAGGACAACCTGGCGGAGATGATCGAACGTTTCAATACTACAGGCCACAGTCAAATCATGGTTGAGCCAGTAGACGATGTGACCGCTTACGGTGTTGTTGACTGCAAAGGCATTGAATTGAATGAAGGCGACAGCGTGCCAATGGTTGGCATCGTTGAGAAACCTAAAGCGAACGTTGCGCCATCCAACCTTGCCGTTGTGGGGCGTTATGTCCTGACCGCAGATATCTGGCCGCTGCTGTCCAAAACACCTCCGGGTGCGGGCGATGAAATTCAACTGACTGACTCTATCGCAATGCTGATGGAAAAACAGACGGTTGAAGCCTACCACATGAAAGGCGTGAGCCATGACTGCGGTAACAAACTCGGCTACATGCAGGCGTTTGTGGAATACGGCATCCGTCACAACACTCTTGGGCCAGATTTTAAAGCCTGGTTAGAAGAGACCGTTGGCGCGAAAAAGTAATTCATTTCAACGCAGGATAGAAAGATGAAAGTTACTGTATTTGGTATCGGCTATGTTGGACTTGTGCAAGCCGCAGTGCTTGCAGAAGTTGGTCACGAAGTTGTGTGCATAGATGTCGATGCGAAGAAAGTCGAAAATCTGAAAAACGGCGTGATCCCGATTTTTGAACCCGGCTTAACGCCGCTGGTTAAGAAAAATTTTGAAGAAGGTCGTTTACAGTTCAGCACCGATGCTGAAATGGGCGTTCATCATGGTGAAATGCAATTCATTGCTGTAGGTACACCGCCTGATGAAGATGGTTCTGCTGACCTGAAATATGTCACCGCTGTGGCACGTACCATCGCGCAGCACATGACGTCCCATAAAGTTGTGCTCGATAAATCTACTGTTCCAGTCGGAACAGCAGATAAAGTGCGCAGCGTGATGGAAGAAACGCTCAAAGCCCGTGGCGTGGATATTTCATTCGATGTGGTATCCAACCCTGAATTCCTGAAGGAAGGGGCCGCAGTTTCTGACTGCATGCGCCCTGAGCGTATCGTTATCGGTACTGATAATGAAGACGCGGTTGATTTGCTGCGCGAACTGTACGAACCGTTCAACCGCAATCACGACCGTATGATTCTGATGGACATCCGTAGCGCTGAGTTGACTAAGTACGCCGCGAACTGCATGTTGGCGACTAAAATTAGCTTTATGAACGAAATCTCAAACCTGGCAGAACGCTTGGGTGCGGATATCGAGAAAGTGCGTATGGGTATCGGTTCTGACTCACGCATCGGTTACAGCTTTATCTATCCTGGCTGCGGTTATGGTGGCTCTTGCTTCCCTAAAGATGTCCAGGCACTGATTCGTACTGCTCAGCAGATTGGCTACACGCCGCGTATTCTGCAAGCGGTAGAAGAGGTAAACCACGACCAGAAGTTAAAACTCCCTGAGTTTATTTCTCGTCATTTTGGTGAAGACCTGAAAGGCAAAACCTTCGCGCTGTGGGGGCTTTCTTTCAAACCCAATACTGACGATATGCGTGAAGCCTCAAGCCGCGTCCTAATGGAAGCGCTTTGGGAACGCGGTGCTCAGGTGCAGGCGTATGACCCAGAAGCAATGGATGAAACCCAGCGCATTTACGGACATCGTTCTGATTTGAAATTGATGGGTACGAAAGAGGCTGCATTACAAGATGCGGATGCTCTGGTTATTTGTACTGAGTGGCAAAGTTTCCGTGCCCCTGATTTCGATGCCATTAAGAAATCATTAAAACAACCGGTTATCTTTGATGGCCGTAACCTGTATGATCCTGAGAGACTAAGCAAACGCGGCTTTGTTTATTATGCAATTGGCCGCGGAGCGTCCATCAATATTGCGTAAGATATCCTAAATATTTCAGGTTGCATCGTGGTGGGCTTATACAGCCACCATAGATGCAGCTTGAAGTATGAAGGGTATAAATGAGGGTTATATGAAATATTTGGTTACTGGCAGTGCAGGTTTTATTGGCTTCCATGTTAGCGAACGTCTGCTCAATGCCGGTCACCAGGTTATCGGTATCGATAATCTGAACGACTATTATGACGTCAATCTCAAACAAGCACGTCTTGATCTCCTTGCTCCTCACGCTTCATTCCGTTTCGAACAAATTGACCTCGCCGATCGTAATGGTATGGCGCAATTATTCGCCACAGAGAAATTCGACCGTGTGATTCATCTTGCTGCACAAGCAGGTGTTCGTTATTCAATCGATAATCCTTTGGCGTATGCGGATTCAAACTTGGTTGGGCATTTAAATGTGCTTGAAGGTTGCCGACATAATAAAGTTGGGCATCTGTTATATGCGTCCTCAAGCTCAGTATATGGCCTGAATCGTAAACTTCCGTTCTCAACGGATGACAGCGTCGACCACCCAATTTCTTTATATGCGGCAACTAAAAAAGCTAACGAGTTGATGTCGCATACTTACTCGCACTTATATGGACTCCCAACGACTGGTTTGCGTTTCTTTACCGTTTATGGCCCATGGGGTCGCCCGGATATGGCGTTATTTAAATTTACCCGTGCGATTGTCGAAGGGAAGAGTATTGATGTCTACAATCACGGGCAAATGCGCCGTGATTTTACGTATATCGATGATATAGCCGAAGCGATTGTGCGTTTACAGGATGTCATTCCACAAGCTGATGCACAATGGACAGTAGAAGAAGGGACGCCTGCGACCAGTTCAGCGCCTTACCGTGTTTATAACATCGGTAATAGCAATCCTGTGACACTGATGGACTATATTACGGCGCTGGAAACCTCACTGGGGAAAGTGGCGCAGAAAAACATGCTTCCTATGCAACCAGGTGACGTACTTGAAACCAGCGCGGATACACAAGCGTTGTATGACGTTATCGGCTTTAAGCCACAGACGTCAGTACAGGATGGTGTACAGCGTTTTGTAGACTGGTATAAGGCATTTTATAAAGTCAGTTGAAACCCAAAGTCCAGATGGGGCCGTAAAATGAAAAAGGGAAGCCAGGCTTCCTTTTTTTGTGGCGACTGTTTATTGACCGGATTTAAAACTACGTCGCGCAATAGCCCAATAGCACGCAAAATAAAAATCCCGCCGAAGCGGGATTTAATAAGCAGCACTAAAAGCCAAAATTAGGCAATCAGGAAGTCTTCCAGTTTCTTACCTTGTTCTTCCATTGCTTTTTTGATTACAGCTGGAGTACGGCCCTGGCCAGTCCAGGTTTTGCTTTCGCCGTTTTCGTCGATGTACTGATATTTAGCTGGGCGTGCAGCGCGTTTTGCTTTGCCTGCAGATTTAACAGCAGCCATGCTATTCAGTAATTCATTAGGATCAATGCCGTCAGCAATCAGCATTTCACGGTATTGTTGCAGTTTACGAGTGCGTTCTTCAATTTCTGCAGCAGCAGCATTATCTTCTTCGCGACGTTCGGTAACAACAACTTCTAATTTTTCCAGCATTTCTTCCAGCGTTTCCAGAGTACATTCTCTAGCTTGTGCACGAAGGGTACGGATGTTGTTAAGAATTTTAAGTGCTTCGCTCATTTTAGTAATCTCAATCTTATATTGATGGTTGGCTTGATGGGGTAATAATAGAGGCTTAAATTAAGTTCTGCAATAGGCGTTAATGTAAGGAATTCAAAATTCCATAATATTTTGTCGATTTATTAAAGTGCATTAACTTAAATTTTGTCCTTTATGGCGGTTAAACAAAACTGGGATAACTCACTTTTTCTACAACAACCCTGATAGAAACAGGGTTTGATGAGGCACTAAATTGAGGTTCCACAGCATTAACGGTGAAATATCAACCTTTGGTATTATTGCCTGTTACGGTAGATATTCTTAATGGTTAATTATTATTAGGGATTCAATGAGTTCCACACCATAGTAATGAAAAACACTGAAAACTCCGTAAGTTAACTCAATGTGATGAACGTCAAACACCTGATGCCTTACAGCCATTTTCACACAACGACTTATATATCAGACGAACAATAGAGAAATTTTTCTGAGGAAGGTTGGGTAACGGCAACTCGGTAACGGCTTATGATATAATCCGTGTTAATAATATTTACATTTTAACTCAGGTTAGCTGACCAATGGCACAACTCTACTTTTACTATTCCGCGATGAATGCGGGTAAATCCACGGCATTACTGCAATCTTCTTACAACTATCAAGAGCGCGGAATGCGCACTCTGGTGTATACCGCAGAAATTGATAACCGGTTCGGCTCTGGAAAGGTGAGTTCGCGTATTGGGTTATCATCGCCGGCCAAGCTTTACAATGATGCTACCCAGTTATTCAATGAAATACGCGACGAACATCAGCGTGATGCGGTGCATTGTGTTCTGGTGGACGAATGCCAATTTTTGACGCGTGACCAAGTATTGGCGCTATCAGACGTCGTGGATGAATTAGATATTCCCGTCCTGTGTTATGGATTACGTACTGATTTTCAGGGGGAATTATTTGGTGGGAGCCAATATTTATTGGCGTGGTCAGATAAACTGGTGGAATTAAAGACTATCTGTTTCTGTGGACGCAAAGCCAGCATGGTGCTGCGACTGGACCAGGAAGGGCGTCCTTATAATCAGGGTGAACAAGTGGTTATTGGGGGCAATGAACGTTACGTGTCGGTTTGTCGCAAGCATTACAAGGAAGCGCTACAAAAAGGCTCTCTACAAGGCATTCAGAGCGTATAAAAAATAAAAGAGAGGGTAAGGGGCGTCCTGACCTCTTATCTCCGTGAAAGGTGTTGTGCTGCGATTATTTGAAATAAAGACATAAAAAAACCCGCCGAAGCGGGTTTTTTATTAAGCTTTGCAATTAAGCGGTTTTCTTCGCTTTCTTGTCAGCTTTAGCTGCTGGAGCAGCTTCTTTTGCAGTCGATGCTGGCAGGCTACCTTCTTCTACGTAATCACGACCGTAGAAGGTATCCATCAGAATCTGTTTCAGTTCAGAGATCAGCGGGTAACGTGGGTTAGCACCGGTACACTGGTCATCGAACGCATCTTCGGACAGTTTATCAACATGAGCCAGGAAGTCAGCTTCCTGAACGCCTGCTTCGCGGATGGACTTAGGAATACCCAGTTCAGCCTTGATGCTTTCCAGCCATGCCAGCAGTTTCTCGATCTTAGCAGCAGTACGGTCGCCCGGTGCGCTCAGACCCAAGTGATCTGCGATTTCAGCATAACGACGACGCGCTTGTGGGCGGTCATACTGGCTGAAAGCAGTCTGCTTGGTTGGGTTGTCATTCGCGTTATAGCGGATAACGTTGGAGATCAACAGGGCGTTCGCCAGACCGTGAGGAATGTGGAACTGTGAACCCAGTTTGTGAGCCATTGAGTGACACACACCCAGGAAGGCGTTCGCAAACGCGATACCCGCGATGGTCGCAGCGTTGTGTACACGCTCACGAGCAATAGGGTTTTTAGAACCTTCATGGTAAGACGCAGGCAGGTTTTCTTTCAGCAGTTTCAGTGCTTGCAGAGCCTGGCCGTCAGAGAACTCGCTCGCCAGTACGGAAACGTAAGCTTCCAGTGAGTGAGTCACGGCATCCAGACCACCGAATGCACACAGGGACTTAGGCATATCCATCACCAGGTTGGCATCAACAATCGCCATGTCTGGAGTCAGAGCGTAGTCAGCCAGTGGGTATTTCTGGCCAGTTGCATCATCAGTTACAACGGCAAACGGAGTCACTTCTGAACCCGTACCGGAAGTGGTGGTAACCGCGATCATTTTCGCTTTTACGCCCATTTTCGGGAACTTGTAGATACGCTTACGGATGTCCATGAAGCGCAGTGCCAGTTCTTCGAAATGAGTTTCTGGGTGCTCGTACATTACCCACATGATTTTCGCAGCATCCATTGGGGAACCGCCGCCCAGCGCGATGATCACGTCTGGTTTGAAGGAGTTCGCCAGTTCTGCACCTTTACGTACTACGGACAGAGTTGGATCAGCTTCTACTTCGAAGAAGACTTCTGTTTCAACACCCGCTGCTTTCAGAACAGAAGTGATCTGGTCTGCATAGCCGTTGTTGAACAGGAAACGGTCGGTAACGATCATCGCACGTTTGTGACCATCAGTAATCACTTCGTCCAGCGCGATTGGCAAAGAGCCACGGCGGAAGTAGATAGATTTCGGAAGTTTATGCCACAACATGTTCTCAGCTCGCTTAGCAACGGTTTTCTTGTTGATCAGGTGCTTAGGACCCACGTTCTCAGAGATGGAGTTACCACCCCATGAACCGCAACCCAGAGTCAGGGATGGCGCGAGTTTGAAGTTGTACAGGTCACCGATACCACCCTGAGAAGCAGGGGTGTTGATCAGGATACGTGCAGTTTTCATCTTGTCGCCGAAGTGCTTAACGCGCTCTGGCTGGTTGTCCTGGTCAGTGTACAGACAAGAGGTATGACCGATACCGCCCATCTCAACCAGTTTCTCAGCTTTAGAGACAGCATCTTCAAAGCTCTTAGCACGGTACATAGCCAGAGTTGGAGACAGTTTTTCGTGAGCAAATGGCTCAGACTCGTCAACAACGGTCACTTCACCAATCAGAATTTTGGTGTCAGCCGGTACTGTGAAGCCTGCCAGTTCAGCAATTTTGGTTGCTGGCTGACCCACGATAGCGGCGTTAAGTGCGCCATTTTTCAGGATGATGTCCTGAACAGCTTTCAACTCTTTACCCTGCAGCATGTAGCCGCCGTGGGATGCAAAACGCTCGCGCACTGCATTGTATGCAGAGTCAACAACGATGACTGACTGCTCGGAAGCACAGATCACGCCGTTATCGAAGGTTTTGGACATCAGGATAGAAGCAACAACACGTTTGATGTCAGCCGTTTCGTCAACAACAACTGGGGTGTTACCTGCGCCTACGCCGATTGCTGGTTTACCGGAGCTGTATGCTGCTTTAACCATACCTGGACCACCTGTTGCCAGAATCATGTTGATATCTGGGTGGTGCATCAGGGCGTTAGACAGTTCTACAGATGGCTGGTCAATCCAACCAATCAGATCTTTAGGTGCACCAGCAGCGATAGCAGCTTGCAGAACGATGTCTGCGGCTTTGTTAGTCGCGTCTTTTGCACGTGGATGTGGAGAGAAGATAATCGCGTTACGCGTCTTAAGGCATATCAGAGACTTAAAGATCGCAGTAGATGTTGGGTTAGTCGTCGGCACGATACCGCAGATGATACCGATTGGCTCAGCGATAGTGATAGTACCGAAGGTATGGTCTTCATCCAGAACACCACAGGTTTTCTCATCTTTATAGGCGTTGTAGATATACTCAGAAGCAAAGTGGTTTTTGATCACTTTATCTTCAATGATACCCATGCCAGATTCGGCAACGGCTAGTTTCGCGAGGGGGATTCGAGCATCAGCGGCAGCCAGGGCGGCGGCGCGGAAGATTTTATCAACTTGCTCTTGAGTAAAGTTGGCATATTCACGCTGGGCTTTCTTGACGCGCTCTACAAGTGCGTTAAGTTCAGCGATATTAGTTACAGCCATAATGCTCTCCTGATAATGTTAAACTCTTTTAGTAAATAAGCTGCTCGAGACGACAGTATAGTCAGCGGGCAACAGCTTGCGTAAGAAGAGGGCCACGACTATCCAAAAACTTCCCAAAACATCTTGCTGATTTACTAAAAGAGCCTTATCGAAAAAACCTATTCATGGTCTGAATTATACGCTCTTCAGATGTATCCAAGAGTACTCACTTTTAAGTAGGTTTTTTGTGACTTGAATCACATTATCTCAAGGCTGACTCCATTCAGCATGACGGATTTAGGTTATTGAAAAGTCTTTAAAATATTTGTCACAGCAAAGCAAAAACAAACTAGCATACTTTCAACAAGTGAGTAACATTATTGTTTAATATGGCAATTACTGACAAAAGTAGTTATCTATGCTGCGAAAGAGCATGGCACCAGCAGTAGTTTTCCATTACATTACCGCGGCCTTTGCTACGTTCATTTGCGGAGTTTTTAGTGGCTCAATCCTTATTTGATTTGCCAACCTATTTTAAGTTCTTTATTGGATTATTCGCGCTGGTAAACCCGGTTGGGATCATTCCCGTGTTTATCAGCATGACCAGCTACCAAACGGCGTTAGCGAGGAATAAAACCAATTTAACGGCCAACCTTTCGGTTGCGATTATTTTGTGGACTTCGTTGTTCCTTGGCGACGGGATTTTGCAGGTATTCGGGATATCAATCGATTCCTTCCGTATTGCTGGCGGAATCCTGGTGGTGACCATCGCGATGTCGATGATCAGCGGTAAACTGGGGGAAGATAAACAGAACAAACAAGAAAAATCAGAGAGTGCTATCCGCGAAAGCGTGGGTGTCGTCCCGTTGGCTCTTCCATTAATGGCCGGCCCTGGTGCTATCAGTTCGACTATCGTCTGGGGCACGCGCTACCATAGTTGGAATTATTTAATCGGTTTTACGGTTGCCATCGCGATCTTTGCTTTTTGCTGCTGGCTCGTCTTCCGCCTGGCACCGTACTTAGTGCGTCTGCTTGGGCAAACCGGTATTAACGTTATTACCCGTATAATGGGGCTGCTTCTGATGGCTTTGGGCATTGAATTTATTGTGAATGGCCTGAAAGCTATTTTCCCAGGCTTATTAAGTTAGTTCTGCTGAAACTAACATATGTAAAAGCAGAATAACTATTCTGCTTTTTTTTGTTAACTTTCTACCAACTTGCTTGAAGTATAAACATTTCTGTTGTTTCCATAAGAAAATTCTTCATAAGGAAATGCTTTGGAAACCGTGTATTAGCGAGCTGTGCTTTTATCTTCTGTACATAAAACTCACAATCAATCCGTTATTTAACTCACACTACACAATGATACTTGATGCGGCTTTATTGAGATGATATTAGTTATTAAGGCTGACTTGTAGATGAATGTGCTAAAAAACAGTCATTTGTTAATTTTTCGTGAATGACAGGTTTGTTTGCTTATGTTGCAAGGTAACTCACCATGTTCATACTATTTTTCTTTTGTTTTTTAGAGCGTTAACTAGATTTAACGTGCTTTTGAAGTCCCTTCACAGGTCTCGCTCTGGAGAGATAAAAGAGAAATGGTTAACAAATTTGCAAATTGTATTGGCGGGAATTAAGTGCTTTTGATACTTTCCGGGCAACACAATTATCTGAAAAGTGTTTCATTTACAGATGACTCATCAAAATCAACCTCAGACAGGGTAGGTTGATTAATAATCGACGGAGAAGGGTGCCATACAGAGTACCTTCCAATAAAGTCGGTGATAGCAAGCAACACAAAAAAACCTGGCAGTCGCATAACGCTCTTGTGCTGTTAAGGAACCCCAGAGGGGAAGAGGCTGGCCTTCGGGTCGGTAATTATAATGAGTGGAGTATCAACACAATGTCCATCATCACAAAAAAAAGTCTGGTAGCAGTAAGTATTTTAACCGCGCTAATTGTAGGCAATGTGGCCATGGCGGCCGACGTTCCTGCAGGTGTTCAACTGTCTGAAAAGCAAACGTTGATTCGAAATAACGGTGCTGAACCACAGTCACTGGACCCAAACAAAATTGAAGGTGTTCCTGAGGCAAACGTTAGCCGTGACCTGTTCGAAGGTCTGCTGATTACCGCTCCAAAAGATGGTCACCCCATTCCGGGTGTTGCAGAATCCTGGGATAATAAAGACTTTAAAGTGTGGACCTTCCATCTTCGTAAAGATGCGAAATGGTCTAACGGCGAGCCGGTGACGGCACAAGATTTCGTTTATAGCTGGCAGCGTCTGGTTGATCCAAATACCGCCTCCCCATACGCAAGCTATCCGCAATACGGCCATATCGTAAACGTTGATGAAATCATCGACGGCAAAAAGAAACCAAGCGAACTGGGCGTAAAAGCCATTGACGACCATACCCTGGAAGTCACTCTGAGCGAGCCTGTTCCTTACTTCTACAAACTGCTGGTTAACCCGGCGATGTCCCCGGTGAATAAAACCGCCATTGAGAAGTTTGGTGAGAAGTGGACCCAGCCTGCGAACCTCGTTTCTAACGGCGCATACAAACTGAAAGACTGGGTTGTTAACGAACGTATCGTGATGGAGCGTAATACCCATTATTGGGATAATGCGAAATCTGTCATTGATCAGATTACCTATCTGCCAATCTCTTCTGAAGTCACCGATGTAAACCGCTACCGCAGCGGCGAAATCGACATGACGTATAACAACCTGCCGATCGAATTGTTCCAGAAGCTGAAAAAAGAAATTCCAGCTGAAGTTCATGTTGACCCGTATCTGTGTACTTATTACTACGAACTCAACAACCAGAAAGCTCCGTTTAACGACGCGCGTGTCCGTACCGCTCTGAAACTGGGTCTGGATCGCGACATTATCGTCAACAAAGTAAAAGCACAGGGTGATCTGCCGGCTTATGGCTACACGCCTCCTTACGCTGACGGTGCCAAACTGACTAAACCTGAGTGGTTCACATGGACTCAGGAAAAACGTAACGAAGAAGCTAAGAAACTGCTGGCCGAAGCAGGTTATTCCAAAGATAAACCATTGACCTTTGACCTGCTGTACAACACCTCTGATCTGCACAAAAAACTGGCTATCGCTGCTGCCTCTATCTGGCAGAAAAACCTCGGCGTGAAAGTGAAGTTAGTGAATCAGGAATGGAAAACCTTCCTCGATACCCGTCACCAGGGTACCTATGATGTGGCGCGTGCTGGCTGGTGTGCAGACTATAACGAACCAACGTCCTTCCTGAACACCATGCTGTCTGGCAGTTCAATGAACACCGCGCATTATAAGAGCCCAGCCTTTGACGCCATTATGGCTGAATCGCTGAAAGCGACCGATGATGCACAGCGCAGTGCTGCGTACGATAAAGCCGAACAACAGCTGGGCAAAGACTCTGCTATCGTTCCGGTTTATTACTACGTGAATGCTCGTCTGGTGAAACCATGGGTTGGCGGTTATACCGGCAAAGACCCAATGGACAATATCTACACCAAAGATATGTATATCATCAAACATTAATGGCAATTTGTGGGGCAAGCTTTACCCTTCATACTTCACGCCGCAGATGCGTTAACTACGCTCATTCACCCCAGCCACATAGTTTGGCTATGTTGCTGGGGATTCATGAGCGTGTTGCCTGTCTTCAATGTGAGTTATTTCGGCTAATTTTTGCCCCATCGTGTCTTATTTTATCGCACTCTAAAGGCACAGCCAGAAGGTACGGGCAATGTTGAAATTTATTCTGCGTCGTTGTCTGGAAGCAATTCCGACACTCTTTATTCTTATAACCATTTCATTCTTCATGATGCGTCTTGCTCCGGGGAGTCCATTCACCAGCGAACGCGCACTTCCGCCAGAAGTTATGGCGAACATTGAAGCTAAATACCATTTAAACGATCCGATAACGACCCAGTACTTCAGTTATCTGAAGCAACTGGCTCACGGTGATTTTGGCCCGTCATTTAAATATAAAGATTATTCAGTTAACGATCTGGTGGCTTCAAGCTTCCCTGTCTCTGCAAAGTTAGGCGCAGCTGCATTTATCTTTGCCGTGGTTTTAGGCGTGCTCGCCGGAGTCATCGCTGCACTGAATCAAAATACCAAATGGGATTACGCAGTAATGGGGATCGCCATGACCGGGGTCGTGATACCCAGTTTCGTGGTTGCCCCGTTACTGGTTCTGATATTTGCAATCACGCTTAAATGGTTGCCTGGTGGCGGCTGGAATGGTGGGGCGATTCAATACATGATCCTGCCAATGGTTGCGCTCTCTTTAGCTTATATTGCGAGTATCGCGCGTATCACTCGTGGCTCCATGATTGAAGTGCTGCACTCAAACTTCATTCGTACAGCTCGTGCTAAAGGGTTGCCAATGCGTCGCATTATTTTGCGTCATGCATTGAAACCGGCTCTGTTACCCGTGTTGTCCTATTTGGGCCCGGCCTTTGTCGGTATCATTACAGGTTCAATGGTTATTGAAACCATTTACGGATTACCGGGTATTGGCCAGTTGTTCGTAAACGGAGCGTTGAACCGTGACTATTCTCTGGTTCTGAGCCTCACCATTCTGGTAGGCGCGCTGACTATTCTCTTTAACGCGATTGTTGACGTGCTGTACGCCGTTATCGATCCGAAAATCCGTTACTGACACTGGAGTTCGCCATGATGTTGAGTAAGAAAAACAGCGAGGCGCTGGAAAACTTCAGTGAACAACTGGAAGTAGAAGGCCGTAGCCTTTGGCAAGATGCGCGTCGCCGTTTTATGCATAACCGTGCTGCGGTTGCCAGCCTGATTGTTCTGGCATTCATTGCACTATTCGTGACTTTTGCGCCGATGTTGTCGCAGTTTAGTTATTTTGATACCGACTGGGAAATGATGTCGGCCACTCCAGATATGGCCTCCGGGCACTACTTTGGGACAGACTCCTCTGGCCGCGACCTATTAGTTCGCGTTGCAATCGGCGGGCGTATTTCTCTGATGGTCGGTGTGGCTGCGGCATTGGTTGCTGTGGTTGTTGGGACGTTATACGGCTCACTCGCGGGTTATCTGGGCGGTAAAACCGACTCGGTAATGATGCGTCTGCTGGAAATCCTCAACTCCTTCCCATTCATGTTCTTCGTTATTTTATTGGTGACCTTCTTTGGGCAAAACATCCTGCTTATCTTTGTGGCAATCGGGATGGTTTCCTGGCTGGATATGGCGCGTATCGTTCGTGGTCAAACCCTGAGTCTGAAGCGTAAAGAGTTCATTGAAGCCGCCCAGGTGGGGGGTGTTTCAACGGTGAATATTGTCGTGCGTCACATCGTGCCAAACGTGCTGGGTGTGGTCGTGGTTTACGCCTCGCTGCTGGTGCCGAGCATGATCCTGTTCGAATCCTTCTTGAGCTTCTTGGGTTTGGGTACACAAGAGCCGTTAAGTAGCTGGGGCGCGTTGCTGAGTGATGGTGCGAACTCAATGGAAGTTTCACCGTGGCTGCTGATGTTCCCGGCAGGCTTCCTCGTCATCACCCTGTTTTGTTTCAACTTTATCGGCGATGGCTTGCGTGATGCCCTCGACCCGAAAGATCGTTAAGGAGTGCCGCGATGAGCACAATTGAAAATTCTGCGGTGGTGACTCCACTGAGCCAGTCTTCTACGTTGTTAGACGTAAAAGATCTGCGCGTCACCTTTGGTACACCAGACGGTGATGTTACAGCGGTTAACGATCTGAACTTCAGCCTGCGTGCCGGTGAAACACTGGGTATCGTCGGTGAGTCCGGTTCCGGTAAATCGCAAACGGCTTTTGCTTTAATGGGTTTGCTGGCGGCGAATGGCCGTATCGGCGGCTCTGCTAAATTCAACGGTAAAGAGATCCTGAATCTGCCTGAGAACCAACTCAACCGCCTGCGTGCGGAGCAGATTTCGATGATTTTCCAGGATCCAATGACCTCGCTGAACCCGTATATGCGCGTCGGTGAGCAGTTGATGGAGGTGCTGATGCTGCACAAAAAATTGGGTAAAGCAGAGGCATTTGAAGAATCCGTTCGCATGCTTGATGCCGTGAAAATGCCTGAAGCCCGCAAGCGTATGCGTATGTTCCCACATGAGTTTTCCGGTGGTATGCGTCAGCGTGTCATGATAGCGATGGCGCTGTTATGCCGTCCAAAACTGCTGATTGCTGATGAACCGACCACGGCACTGGACGTCACCGTTCAGGCGCAAATCATGACGCTGCTTAATGAGCTCAAACGTGAGTTCAATACCGCAATTATCATGATCACCCACGATCTGGGTGTTGTTGCCGGGATCTGTGACAAAGTGCTGGTGATGTATGCGGGTCGTACCATGGAATATGGCCAGGCGCGTGACGTGTTCTATAACCCGGTTCACCCTTACTCCATCGGCCTGCTTAATGCGGTGCCACGTCTTGATGCTGAAGGCGAAGCGTTGCTGACCATTCCTGGCAATCCACCGAACCTGCTGCGCCTGCCGAAAGGCTGTCCTTTCCAGCCGCGTTGCCCGCATGCGATGGAAATTTGCAACACGGCTCCACCGCTTGAGCAATTTGGTGAAGGCCGCTTACGCGCGTGCTTTAAGCCAGTGGAGGAGTTGGTATGAACGCCGAGACACAAGATAAAAAAGTCCTGCTGGAAATTGCCGACCTCAAAGTGCACTTTGATATCAAAGACGGTAAACAGTGGTTCTGGCAGCCCTCTAAAACGCTGAAAGCCGTTGATGGTGTGACGTTGCGTCTATACGAAGGCGAAACGCTGGGTGTGGTCGGGGAGTCGGGTTGCGGAAAATCGACATTTGCCCGCGCCATTATCGGCCTGGTCAAAGCAACCGAAGGGCGTGTGGCGTGGCTGGGTAAAGATCTACTGGGGATGAATCAGGACGAGTGGCGCACTGTGCGTAGCGACATCCAGATGATTTTCCAGGATCCGCTGGCGTCACTGAACCCGCGTATGAACATTGGCGATATTATTGCTGAACCGCTGCGCACTTATCACCCTAAAATGCCGCGCCAGGAAGTTCGTGACCGTGTGAAAGCGATGATGATGAAAGTGGGCTTGCTGCCAAACCTCATCAACCGTTACCCGCATGAGTTTTCAGGTGGCCAGTGTCAACGTATCGGGATTGCTCGTGCACTGATCCTTGAGCCAAAACTGATTATCTGTGACGAACCGGTTTCTGCACTGGACGTGTCGATTCAGGCGCAGGTGGTCAACCTGCTGCAAAAACTGCAACGTGAAATGGGGTTGTCGCTGATCTTCATCGCCCACGATCTGGCCGTGGTAAAACACATTTCAGACCGCGTGTTGGTGATGTATCTGGGGCATGCAGTTGAACTGGGCACCTACGATGAGGTGTACCATAATCCGCTGCATCCTTATACCAAAGCATTGATGTCTGCGGTGCCGATCCCTGACCCGGATTTGGAAAGAAACAAAACGATACAACTTCTTGAAGGGGAGTTGCCATCGCCAATAAACCCGCCATCAGGCTGTGTTTTCCGTACCCGTTGCCCCATTGCTGGGCCGGAATGTGCGAAAACGCGCCCGGTACTGGAGGGCAGCTTTAAGCATGCTGTTTCCTGCCTTAAAGTAGACCCTTTATAAACTCGGAGGGCTGGCATAATGCCAGCCCTTTTTGTTTGCAAGAGGGATGTCGCTCACGCTAATCCTCCCTACTAAAGACTTACTCGCGCCACAGAATATGGCAAAGTTTATGGTCTTTTTCACGGCATAACAGCACACGTGCAAAGATGTCGTTGATTTCCCCACCGTCGGTATCGGCAAGGCCAATCACTACTTCGGCAAAAAAGTCTGGGTTTAGGTCGAAATCTACATGTTCCTGCCAGTCTTCGGCTGGGTCAAAAAGCTCGGCACCGCCACGCTCTTCAAATTGCAGGTTAAACAAAATCACGTCTGCCGGATCGAGGTTATCGACCGCCAACTCGAGAAAAATATCGTAAGCCTGCTCGAGAGTTTCATCTTCTGTCAGGCGATTGTTCAGATCCATTTCCATGTCTATTTCCACTTATCGAGTGCTGTTGCGCCACGTTTTACAGCAATGGGCTAAAGAAGTAAAACAGTCGCTCTACCACGCGCTGCCACAATGGACGCTTTACCCACAAACGCTGGTCTAGCAAGCGTGAGCGTGAGATGTAATCGTCCTGTACCGCAGCAAGGTCGCTGGCAAAACCGGAGTCATCAATAACCAACGTTATCTCAAAATTAAGCCACAAGCTGCGCATATCCAGATTCACGGTACCGACTAAACTTAATTGCCCATCAACCAGCACACTCTTGGTATGCAGCAGACCACCTTCGAACTGGTAAATTTTTACCCCAGCAGCCAGCAGCTCAGTAAAGAAGGCGCGGCTTGCCCAGCCCACCAGAAGCGAGTCATTTTTATGCGGAACGATAATACTCACGTCAACGCCACGTTGTGCTGCGGTGCAAATTGCATGGAGCAAATCGTCACTTGGCACAAAGTAAGGGGTCGTCATAATCAAGTATTCGCGCGCCGCATAAACCGACGTCAAAAGTGCCTGATGAATTAAGTCCTCAGGGAAGCCAGGGCCTGAAGCAATGGTGTGAATGGTGTGCCCACTGGCTTCTTCAAAAGGCATAATATTCGCGTCTGGGGCGGGGGGTAAAATACGCTTACCGGTTTCTATCTCCCAGTCACAGGAATACACAATCCCCATCGCGGTGGCGACCGGGCCTTCCATACGCGCCATGACATCGACCCATTGCCCGACGCCTGCATCTTGCTTAAAGAAGCGAGGATCAACCAGGTTCATGCTGCCGGTGTAAGCGATGTAGTTATCAATCATCACCATTTTACGATGCTGGCGTAGATCCATCCGGCGCAGGAACACACGCATAAGATTGACCTTCAGTGCTTCGACCACTTCCACGCCCGCGTTACGCATCATGTTTGCCCATGGGCTGCGGAAGAATGCGACGCTTCCCGCAGAGTCCAACAATAAGCGGCAATGGATACCCCGGCGCGCGGCGGCCATCAGTGATTCCGCGACTTGATCAGCTAAACCACCTGGTTGCCAGATGTAAAACACCATCTCGATATTATGACGGGCCAGTTGAATATCACGAATCAACGAATGCATCGTTTCATCACACGTCGTGAGTAACTGGAGTTGATTGCCTTTAACGCCACCAATCCCCTGGCGACGTTCGCACAGTTGGAATAGCGAAGTGGCGACTTCACTGTTTTCTTCGGCAAAAATATGTTTACAGCTTTTAAGGTCATTTAGCCACTTGGCAGTGGAAGGCCACATGGCGCGCGCACGTTCTGCGCGGCGTTTACCCAGATGCAATTCGCCAAATGAGAGATAGGCGATTATCCCGACCAGCGGAAGAATATAAATGATAAGAAGCCATGCCATGGCTGATGGAACTGCACGACGCTTCATCAAAATTCGCAGCGTCACGCCGGCTATTAAGAGCCAGTAACCTAAAATTATCAGCCAACTAAAGACTGTATAGAAGGTTGTCATAGTTCAAAAATCCTTTAGAAACCGTATGCTTTTGAGTTTACGCACAACAGCCATTGGTTGACACTAAAACAAAACTATACCCAAAATATTTTGAGTTGCTGAACACCAGCCAACGTACCAACATCCTAAAGTATGACGCGTATCAGCGTAAAACGGCTGGTCTGTAGGGCAGAACGCTCTATAATGTTGCGTCTTAAATACAACCCGAGTCGTAAAAATGAGGCGTAGTAGAACTGAGGTCGGACGGTGGCGTATGCTTCGTCAGACACAACGACGCAGATCGCGTTGGCTGGAAGGTCAGTCACGCCGCAACATGCGCATTCACGCCATCAGAAAGTGCCAGGTAAACCGCCAACGAAATTCCTTGTTGTTTGCCATTCACGATCAATGGGTGTCGTAAAATATGGGCACCGCTTGCGGTGCCCAGTCATTTCGTCGCACTAAAGTCAGATTGTTTGGGGCGTTTTAGTCTTCGGCGCAAGGACAATTCGAATAGGTATCTGCAAGCAGGGCGGGTAACGGGAATTACGAGAAGTGCATGGCCAGTAAAATAATGAGCACCGTGACTACGGCAACGGCAACAATCACCAAAGGATGACTGGCAAGCCAGCTATTCCAGCGGGCTTCCTGATTACCCACTGATTGCTTATGTTGCTCATAAGACTCATCAAAAAGACCCATCAAAATTTCCTGATAATTTCAAATACAGCGCTGAAAGTTGACGTGAGGTTATCACTGTCATTGAAATTGAGGAACGTAAAAAAAGCATCTCAATGTCCTTAGCAGATGAGAGAGGATTTTATGAGCAATCTGAGCATTGAAAATGCGAGCCTCTAAGTCATACCCGTAACAATAAGCAGCGCCAAATATGGCACCAGATTGAACAATAAGACTCCGATTTTATAGACGCTGATCCCGATGTAATGGATGGCATCAAAGCGCTCTTCTGAGATGCGGAACCATTGACTGTGTAACCGATACATCCAGCTGTGGGCAAACACAAAAGCGGCAAACCACCCCAGCAGAATGAGATAGTTAATGGCCAGACACCAGAGCAGGAATGTCTTGAGGGTGTGCAAGTCCATAATAACGTCCGGTGGTAATAGTGAGGGACCGGGATCAGACGATTCTGCTCCCGAATATTCGTTCTATCTGGGCAAAGCGGCTCCATCTGAGGGAGCCGTTAACTTTTTAGATGATACATTTTGCCTTGTGATCAAACGTTATTTGTAGAGGGTTGCTTCTCCGTACACCTGCCCGTCATCGTTACTTTCAGTGGTTATCGTATAGGCTTCTGCACCGTTGAATAGTGCTTCCGATTTAAGGGAGTTTTCCACTTCTTCAATAGAGGTTCCCTTTGCTGTGATGGTGCCGAGCTCTTGACTGTAAGAGGTTCCATCGACGAGAGAATCAACAGCCAGAGTCGTTATCGGAAGGGCTATCAGGACCGCAGCTACTGAAAAATAAAGTAAATTTTTCATCATTACATCCTCCAGGCTTATGAGTGATTAAAAGCAATCACCCTCATAAAGTTTAGGTGTAATAACGTAACAATAAAGTCAAAAATGATGGGATGATTCTCATTTTGTTAATACTAAAACATGAAAAATTGACTGTTTTGATTTGCGTTCGGACACACTGGATATAAAAAAGGCACTTCAAAATACCATGTGTATTTATCTGTGCCCTTTATGGATATCAATAATCAATATTCAATTTCAACTAATTGATTTTTATTGAATAATAAATTAGAAGACCTTCTTGTAGGGTTTGATCGCTACCTGCTTATAAACGCCTGCGGCGATATAAGGATCGGCCTCAGCCCAAGCTTGAGCATCTTCAAGTGAGGTAAATTCCGCAATCACCGTTGAACCGGTAAAACCTGCTGCACCCGGTTCATTGCTATCAACAGCAGGCATTGGCCCTGCGGTTAACAGGCGACCTTCATCGCGTAAAAGTTGTAGTCGTGCCAGGTGGGCAGGGCGTACAGCTAGCCGCTTTTCGAGAGAGTCGGCATTATCTTCCGCATAAATGACATACAGCACGTGAGCACTCCTTATTGATATGAGGGTTGTAAAATACGGTAAGTGAATGAAGCTAAGACTGCAATTGAAAGATAAACAAGATGTTAAATCGCGTTCACGAATGGGGGAATTTCAGCCAGCCACCCGTAAAATACGCCACTTTATTCGATGCGTTGTTGAATATGATTGCTATTTGCATTTAAAATTGACGTCCGTTTAAGAGACATAAGCCATTATGACGTCAATGACCCTTGATTTACCTCGTCGCTTTCCATGGCCGACCGCACTTTCGGTTGTGCTTCATGGTGCTGTTGTTGCGGGGTTGCTCTATACCTCGGTACATCAGGTTATTGAGTTACCAGCGCCCGCACAGCCTATCAGTGTCACGATGGTGGCACCCGCTGAGTTGGAACCCCCACAACCTGAAGTTGTGCAACCTCCTCCTGAACCGATAGCAGAGCCTGAGCCAGAACCGATTCCAGAGCCGCCGAAAGAGGCACCGGTTGTTATTCATAAACCAGAACCGAAGCCCAAGCCAAAACCGAAGCCGGTGAAAAAGGTCGAGCAGCCTAAGCGTGAAGCAAAACCGGTTGAACCGCGCCCGACCGCTCCGGTAACCAACACGGCACCTGCGCGTCCGGCACCGGTTGCTAAGACGGCACCTGTGACGTCGACCGCTCCAGTGGTGACAGGCCCGCGTGCGCTTAGCCGTAATTCGCCTCAGTATCCTTCGCGTGCACATGCGTTACGCATTGAAGGTAAAGTGCGAGTGAAGTTTGATGTTGGTCCAGATGGTAGTGTGAGTAACGTGAGTATCCTCTCCGCACAACCTGCCAACATGTTTGAGCGTGAAGTGAAAATGGCAATGAAAAAATGGCGCTATGAAAGCGGTAAGCCAGGGCAGGGTTTGATTGTTAACGTGGTGTTCAGACTTAACGGCGGCACAACGATGGAGTAATCAGACTCCAATATCGCCCAATGAAAACGGAACCTAATGGTTCCGTTTTTTGTTCATAAGTGCAGCTTACTGGAAGGCGTAACTCAAATTCACACCCACGCCATAATTGCGCCCTGGTGCGGGTTCGAAGTAGCGGCCATTACCTTCGTTGACGATGACTGAACCGACATATTCTCGGTCGAATAAGTTATCGACGCGCCCCCAAACATCCAACAGCCAGCGTTCCTGGACACGCACTTTGTAACCGCTATTGAGTGAGGCTACGGTATAAGCTGGCGCCTGGGCAGTATTCTCGTCATTGGCTTGAATATCACTCAAATATCGTATGTCGGCACCCGCATAGAAACCTACAGGGGGGGCGTATTCCAGTGCCGCATACCCCATATTACGTGCAATACCTGGAATGCGATTTCCCTCGCAATGGTCATCACCACAGGCGTTGCTGCGATATGTCGCATCCAGATAAGTCCACGCCATTTTGATACGCCAGTCATAACCCAGCTGGCTATCGGCGGAAAGCTCCATGCCACGACGTCGTGTTTCACCGGCATTTTTATAAGTCGTACGCCCACCACGACTTTGGTCGGAAACAATCTCATCGTCGGTGTCGGTCTGGAACAATGCGGCCGTCAGCAAGCTGTTACCGATACGGGTTTTGCTACCGACTTCCACGGTATCGCTGGTGGCAGGTTTTAAGCCAAAATTCAGACCGGACTGGCCGTTATCACGATATGAGAGCTCGTTGATGGTAGGCGTTTCAAAGCCGCGGCCCGCCGAAGTGTAGACATTCCACGCATCGGTTATTGCATATTTCAGCGCAGCGGCCGGCAGCCATTTGTGATAACTCGCATCGCCGCTGTCGTCTCCATTCAGGGCAGTGATGTATTCATCATTGGAGTCGAAGTAAACCGAGCTAAAGCGTACGCCAGCATCCAGACTCAGTTTGTCGGTGAGCTGCCAGGCAGTTTGCAGATACGGGTCAACGTTCCACATCAGATTACGTTCGTTACGACGCAAATCGCCTTTCTCACCCAAAACCGTGGTGCCGTTTTCCACCACAAAGTTCTCATAACCTTTGCGGTTTTCAGACAGGGTTTCGTAGTCAATCCCGGTGGTAAAGGTCACCGGAACAGACAGCAGATTGCCACGGTGCGTCCAACGCGAATCTATCCCTTGATAGTGGCGGGTGAGCGCGATAACGCCACCGGGATGCGTCGGTTTTAACTGCGGAGCGACGGGAATAGACTGATATTGCGTGGTTTCTCGCACACCCGCATAAGCCATGATACTGAGATCATCATGAGCGGAAAGCTGCCGGTCATAACGCAGCCCAGCCTGAGTCTGTTTGGTTGTCTTGCGCGTATTGTACTGCTCAGCACGCGGTGCCTGAGTGGGGTTGTCATGCCATTCCTGTTCGGTTAAACCGCCCGGATCGTTGGCATCAATATCGACACTATTGAGCAGCAGCGTTAATTTACTGACTTCATTAAGGCGCACGCCCAGTTTGGCGTTACCCAGATTTTTTTGTGCGCTGCTATGGTCACGATAACCGTGAGTGGTAAAGCGTGAAGCAGAAACGGCGTAATCGACATCACCCGCCTGGGTGCCGTCACCCGTAGCGCCAGTGGCTTTTATGCTGTTGCGCCAGCTACCAAAACTGCCGTAATAACTGCTGGCTTCAAAGGTCGGTGGCTGTGTGCCCGTGGTGGTGGTGACATTCACCACGCCGCCCGAGGCGTTACCGTATAACGCAGAGAAAGGGCCGCGTAAAATCTCAATATTTTCAACGCTGTTTAAATCGATATTCGAGGTTTGGCCTTGCCCGTCGGGCATAGTGGCGGGAATACCGTCTACATACATGCGTACCCCGCGCACACCATAAGTTGAGCGCGATCCAAATCCACGAATCGACAGCTGTAAATCTTGCGCATAGTTCTGGCGGTTCTGGACTTGCAGACCTGGTACGCTGCTCAGGCTTTCTGAAAGATTAACCCGTGGTGCGGCTTGGCGCATATCGTCGCCATTAACGACACTCACCGCCGCTGGCGTATCCAACTCGGAAATCGTGCCTTGTGTTGCGGTGACGACCATGGTGTCTTCTGCGGCAAGTGCGGGAAGGGCAAGAGACGAGAGGGCGGGGACGAGTATCAGTGGAAGGGAGATCTTTCCATGTTGCACAATTTTCATCAGACATATTCACTGGTGGGAGCATTTACGTTCCAGACGAACCATCTGGAACATTCAGTGTATATGTTAATACTTGTGATGAATGTTTGAGAAGTGTTAACGGCACATAACGTTAATGCTACGAAGATTTGTGGCATGAAGTGTTGGTGTTGGGTTAAAAGATAGCCACCACGCAGAGCGTGGCTATCTTTTTTCAGAGCAAAATGGTTTAGAGCTTAGAGCTTAGAGCTTAGAGCTCATCGGTTACTGTTGTGCAGTCTTCGTGATGAAGATGGATCTGCTTTTCAATTTCGCGTACACGTTTACGTGCACCAAACCAGCCCAGTACCAGCACCAAACCAATCAGCGGAATAGAGGCAATCGTATACGTCCCGTTCGGGTAATCGAGACTCATCAGCACCAACACGCTAAACAGAAATAGCAGCGTCAGCCATGAAGTGAACGGCGCACCGGGTAATTTAAAGCTGACATCTGCCGCTTTACCTTCTTTAATCGCTTTGCGTAAACGCATCTGGCACACCACGATAAACGCCCAGGAAGAGATAATCCCCAGCGACGCCACGTTGAGTACGATTTCAAACACTTGCGAAGGCACCAGATAATTCAACAGCACCCCAATCACATACACACCAAGCGTGACCATAATCCCGGCGTAAGGGACTTGTTGCTTGCTCATCTTCGACATGAATTTAGGCGCAGAACCGCCCATCGACATCGAACGCAGAATGCGCCCGGTGGAATAGAGGCCGGAGTTGAGGCTGGAAAGCGCAGCACTCAATACCACCATGTTCATGATGTCGCCGATGTAAGGCACGCCGAGTTTTGAGAAGAAAGTCACAAACGGGCTTTGCCCCGCTTGATAGGCATTCCACGGCAACAACAGCACCAGTAAAACCACTGAGCCGACGTAAAACAGACCGATACGCCAGATAACGCTGTTAATGGCTTTCGGCACCATGGTGTGCGGGTCTTTACATTCGCCCGCCGCCGTCCCCACCAGTTCAATCGACGCAAAGGCAAAGACCACGCCCTGCACAAGCACTAAGGCGGGTAGTAAACCATGTGGGAATAACCCGCCGTTATCGGTGATTAAGTGGAAGCCCGTCGTGTTGCCATCAAGCATTTTACCGCTGCCGAGGAATATCGTGCCGACCACCAAAAAGACCACGATCGCGAGGACTTTGATTAATGCGAACCAGAATTCCATTTCGGCGAACCATTTCACGCCGATCATGTTCATGGTGCCGACAATCCCAAGTGCGCAAAGAGCAAAGACCCATTGCGGCACATCACCGAATGCGCCCCAGTAGTGCATATACAACGCGACGGCGGTGATATCGACGATGCCGGTCATCGCCCAGTTGACGAAGTACATCCAGCCTGCAACATAAGACGCTTTTTCGCCGAGAAACTCACGGGCGTAAGAGACAAAACTGCCGCTTGAAGGGCGGTGCAGCACCAGTTCACCCAGTGCACGTAAAATGAAGAATGAAAAGATCCCACACACCAGATACACCAGTGCTAATGCGGGGCCTGCCATTTGTAGACGCGCACCCGCGCCTAAAAAGAGGCCGGTACCAATGGCGCCGCCGATGGCAATCATCTGTACCTGGCGGTTGCCCATGGCTTTGTGATAACCGGCATCGTGTGAATTTAGCCAGCGCCGTTTGGCCGCGTGATTTTCCGCTTCCGTTTTTTGTCGTGTTTGCATTGTGATCCCTGTTTCCTTATTAAAAAGATACCCACCGCAGTGCCTGGCTTTTTATACATTCAGCGTCATGGCAAAAGGGCGCTAGATCCTATCCATAAATGTTAACGGACGCTAATCTCTTTTTATTAAAAAATAAGGGAATGTGAATGTTTGGCGAGGAGGGAAAAAACGATGGACGGCACCGAGGCCGACCATCGCGGGTAACCTTAGCTGCGCTGCCAGGTCACTTCATAGTGGTAATGCTGTTTATCGAGTAAGTATTCCGGCGATACGCTGGGACTCCAGGAGTCGTCGCCACCTACGCCCATATGGAAACCATCAATATTCAACCACGTGCCTGGTTGTGCAACGAGCAAATGGCGATGGGAGGTCTCACGTAACAGTTGTTGGCTAAAGCGACTGATGTTGAAGTGGAATTTCCCCTGCCAATGATTGTCGCCGTATTCCAGACTTTGGGTCTCGCAACGCAGTCCGTTCTCCGTCGGGAAAACATACGGGGTATACAAATCCTCCAGTGGACGCTGCCAGTAATCAAACAGGGCAGATTGCTGGCGGTCAGGATAGTTTTCGTGTGGCCCTAACCCCAGCCAGCTCACTTGCGCATCGACCTGGGTCAACTGGCAGGTAAGCCCGATACGCGCCGGTGGTGGTGTGCCAAAAGCGACGTCAACATCCACACTCACGTGGAGTGCGCCCTGGCAATCAATCCGCCAGAGTTTACGGCTGATGAACAGCGTTTTGCCCTGGTGCTGCCAGCTGTGCACTGTACGTAACTGCACTTCATTTGCCAGAGCCTCAGCCTCGCAATAATCCAACTGTGATTCGAGTTGGTACATGCCCGCCGCTTTCCAACGTTCGACCCAGGCGTTGGGATCAATCCGCGTGACCTCACTGACACCGATGTCGTTATCTAATGGAGCACGGGTGAACTGATCCTGAAGCGGCTGTAACAGTGTGGCTTGTTGCGCATTCCACCACTGGCTGAGTAATCCTGTTTCACGATTGAATTGCCAATGATGACTGCCATGGTGGATATCAAAATGACTCTGGCTGATTTCAAGCTTAGGTGCCTCGCCGCTAACGGGTGGCACTGTCGTGTGAAGTACGCCCGCAAGTTGCCACTGGTCCCAGGCGCAAATATGCCCGGCCTCAGACCATTGCGTGGCGTTAATTTGCTGCACTTTTACGGTCAACCACACATCGCCATTTTCAGTCATGGTTGGGAGCGAATCGAGGACGATAACCTGCTTACCCTGCGGGGCAATATCTAACCGTGCTTCACCCTCGGCAAGCCGTGTTCCCGCTTGCGAAACTTGCCAAATCAGGCGCTCGTTATCACTGCGACGGAACAAGTATTCGCTGGTAATCTCAAGGCGCAATGGGGTTTCGCGATGCAGTTCGAACTGGAAGAACTGTTGCGCTTGCTGGGCTTCATACAACGCCGGATGTGGCGTGCGGTCAGCAAACACCAGACCATTCATACAGAACTGACGATCGTTTGGTTTGTCACCAAAATCACCGCCATACGCTGAATACGGTTCGCCATTCTCGTCATGTTTGATGAGCGATTGATCCACCCAATCCCAGACAAAGCCGCCTTGCAAACGAGGATACTGACGGAACGCCTGCCAATATTTATGGAAGCCGCCAAAGCTGTTACCCATGGCGTGGGCGTATTCACAAAGAATCAGCGGGCGCGTTTCATCCGGCATGCCGATCCACTTTTTAATTGACCATTTTGGTACCGCCGGGAAGGGCTGATCCTGGTCGACGCGTGCATACATCGGGCAAATAATATCGGTGGCGGCACTGTTGGCACCGCCGCCTTCATATTGCACTGGGCGCGAAGGGTCGACTGATTTTATCCAGCGATAGAGGGCGTCATGGTTCGCACCATGGCCGGACTCGTTACCCAGCGACCAGATGATAATCGAGGGATGGTTGATATCGCGTTGCACCATGCGTGTCACGCGTTCTGTCATCGCGGGCAGCCAGACGGGGTCGTCACTCAGGCGATTCATCGGCACCATGCCATGAGTTTCAATATTCGCTTCATCCACCACATATAAGCCGTAGCGGTCGCACAGGCGATACCACAATGGATGATTTGGATAATGCGAGCAGCGCACTGCATTAAAGTTGTGCTGCTTCATGAGCAAGATGTCCTGGCGCATGGTTTCAGCGTCCATGACCTGGCCATTGACCGGATGATGCTCATGGCGGTTGGTGCCACGGATCAGCAAGGGTTTGCCATTTAACTTCAACAATCCTTGATGAATTTCGACTTTACGAAAGCCGACGTCATAGGCCTCGGCTTCTATTGTCGCGCCCTGGTTATCGCGCAAAATCACCACTGCGCGATAAAGATGCGGTTCTTCAGCGCTCCACAGCAACGGGTTGGCGACGGGTATTTTGAGCGTAGTGCGGTCAGTATATGCACCACGTTCATCAATAATCTCACTGCCGAGGGGTTGTTGCTTTTCCCCTATGCACTGTTCGCCGCGCCACAATTGCATGCAGACTTGCACTGCGCTGTCGATTTCACCTTTTACCACCACCTGCGTTTCTACAATGGCGTGGCTAAAATCTTCATTCAGATGTGTTGCGATCCGCACATCGCTCAACTGCGTCGCAGGTTTATGCAGTAGTGTCACATCGCGGAAAATCCCGCTCATCCGCCACATATCCTGGTCTTCGAGATAGCTCCCGTCACACCAACGCAGCACCATCACCGCAATTCGGTTTTGCCCGGCGCGGAGCACCTTACTGAGATCAAATTCAGAGGGCAGGCGGCTGTCCTGCCCATAGCCAATCCAGTGGCCGTTGCACCACAGGTGGAAGGCAGAGTTCACGCCATCAAAAATAATCCGTGTCTGTCCGCTCTCGAGCCACGAAGGGTCGAGATTGAATGTGAGCGAGTAACAACCGGTTGGGTTTTCTTCAGGAACGCACGGCGGCGTGACCGGAATCGGATAGGTGACATTGGTATAAATAGGTGCATCAAAACCATACATTTGCCAGTTTGATGGCACAGGCAAAGTTTGAGCATCAGGTAAGTCCGCATTCAGCCAGCCTTCGGGCACCTTTTCAGGTTGCGTAAAATAGCTGAACTGCCAGTCACCGTTAAGACTCGTCAGACTTTCTGAGGGGGCGTCGTCACGTGCTGACTGTTCATCACGCCAACTGGCAAAGGGGGGATGAGCCGCAAGGCGGTTTAATTGCGTGACCGCTGGGTTTTCCCAGTCACGTCGGCCAAGAATTGCTGCCACTGATGCGGCGACAGTACCTGATTGAATGGTCATATTGGATGTTCCTTTACATTTTTGCGATGCGCTCACAATTCTGGTTACTATGATTTTTGTGAGCAGCAATGTAAAGCAGCAAAACAGTTTCAGGTGAGGAAATTCACAGAAATGACTTCAGCCGCGCGACCTGGCGGGCGAGTACCGCAAGCGCATCGGCAAGTTGCTGTGGTGATGGGGTCGAAGAACCCGGTTCTGCCGTGGTTTTACGCTCGATTAACGTGACCGGAAGTACCGTGGTTTGCATCGGCTGATTTGGCGAGTGGATTTTTTCAAGCAGTCGGTCAACACTGGCACTGCCTAGCGCTTTAAAATCTTGTTTGATGGTAGTGAGCGGTGGGATAAAACAGGCGCTATCTTCGGTGTCATCATAGCCAATCACCGACACTTGCCCTGGCACGGATAAACCCGATTCATTCAGCGCACGTAAAGCACCTAGCGCCATTTGATCGTTGGCGACCAACAGGGCGGTGAATGTGACTCCCTGACCGAGCAGCGCCAGCGTCTGGAGATAACCCGATTGTGAACTCCAGTCACCTTGCATTTGCGCCGCAGCAATCAGCTGATGTTGTGCCAGCGCCTGTTGCCAACCTTCAAGACGCAAGCGGGCAGAAACAGAAGTCTGCGGTCCATTCAGTAAAGCAATATGCTGGTGGCCTTGCTTCACCAGATGCTCAATCGCCAGATGCGTGCCGGTTGTCGCATCAAAAGTAATACTGTCTATATCCAAATCCGGTGACACATCCAGGAATAACGCAGGGACGTTGCCACACATCTCAGTGATGGCTCGCACCTGCTCATCCTCCAGGGGGATGTTGACTATCAAGCCTTCAACCCGCTGTGAAAGCAAGTTATTGACCGCACTTTTACAGGCGTCCCCATCAGGCTGTTCAATCATCGATATCATCACATTAAAGTGAAGTTTGCTGGCCTGGGACTTAATGGCTGCGGCGATTTGTGATGGCGCATGCAGCGACAAATTACTGGTCACCAAGCCAATGTTCTGGCTGAGTTTCCCTGCCAGTTGCTGTGCAACACGATTTGGAACGTAATTGAGCGACTGCATTGCCGCCTCGACTTTACGCCGGGTTTTGTCAGAAACGTGTTCCGCCTGATTAATCACACGCGATACCGTTTGATAGGAAACATTGGCATGTTTCGCCACATCGTAAAGCGTCATCGATTTGGTTTTCACGGCGGGTTTCCTTGTGGCGCTTAAATCCTGAGTGTATTGGGCATTATCGATCATTTACGGCGATTAGTCTGCCGTAACAGTTGCAAGGCACAGGCGCTTAACGTAAGTATATTGTTTCCAATTAAGGGGAGAATCGCTGTGCCACATATCACTGTAAAACACTTTCCGCGTGACCTGACTGACGAGCAAAAAGAAGCGCTGGCCGCCGATATTTGTGCCGTACTCAAGAAGCATTTCAACTCAACGGATGAATCACTGTCTGTCGCGTTAACCCCTATCCAGAAAGACCGCTGGAAAGAGGATGTCTACGATAAAGAGATCGCTCCGGTGCTTGATACTCTCGCCAAAAAACCGGGTTATACCCTGTAATTAGCTGCCAGAGCCGCTCATCCCAAGTCGAACGGCTCTGACTGACTATCTTTCTGTCACATCACTGAGCAGCACGGCGATACTCTTGCCACCTTCGTATTGTTCAAGTGCGATTTTCACGGCAATTGTCAGGGGAACCGATAACAGCATACCCACAGGCCCCAATAGCCACCCCCAGAATATCAACGACAAGAACACCACCAGAGTGGATAACCCTAAACCTCTGCCCATCATGCGTGGCTCGATGATATTGCCAAATACCAGGTTGACGGCCAGATACCCGGCAACCACCAGTAATGCCTCATACAGTCCACTGAACACCAGCACTTGCGCGACCGGGGGAATAGCCGCCAGTACTGAACCGATATTGGGAATGTAATTGAGCGAGAAGGCCAGCAGCGCCCAGACGAAAGCAAAGCGCACATCCAACATGACTAACATAATCCAGACCACCAGGCCGGTGACCAGACTTATTGCGGTTTTCAGCACCAGATAATGGCTAACACTGTCCAATGCTCGCTGAATCTCACCCATGCCTTCCTCGGGACGAGACATCATTTGCTGAAGTTTTATCGGTAATTGCGGCACTTCAATCAGCATGAATACCACGGTCAGCAGCAGTAAAAAGATTGAGGACATGGCGTTGGAAAGCTGAGTGATCAGTCTTTTCGCTATCGTCATTGCCGCATTGGGATCGATGTACTTGAACAGTTCATCTATCGACACGGTGATCCCGGCTCGTTTCAGCCACGGCTCAAGCAGTTGGAGTGGAAAAATAAACGACTCACGATATTGCGGCACGGTGCGTGTCAGCTCATTAAGCGTGGTGCCAAGATAAGCAAGCAGCAGCACAACGAGGAGGATAATCACCGAAATAACCATGGTAATCGCCAGCACCCGCGGGACATGAATGCGTTCCAGGCGCCGTATCATCGGGTTGAGAACAATGGCAATAAACAGCGCCAGAATAAACGGAATGATGATATCCGCCGCCACTTTTATTCCCACGAGGATGATGACTAACATCCCCATCATGATGACGATTTTTAATCCACCTAACGTAATAATGGGTTTTGACACTATTGAGGGTCTCACTAACAATAATTCGTTCCTTAATTAATCGTATAATACGGGGGTGCAACGGAGTAATAAACCGTTATTTTTTCGCGAACCTTCGTAAAGAATTGCAAAGGGGAGGCAAGTACATTCTGCGATATGGTACAAATTCAGCATATTTGACTACTGAGGACAATTTACTATCCGCAACTGATGAGAAGCAACAACGCGGATACGTTGTGAAAACTATGGACATTATGCTGACGAACAAGCTGTTCAAAACGTTAGAAATCCAACAAGCACCCTCTTTCTCTTCTGCTTTTTCCCTTTCCGGTGAACAACACTGGCGCAACGCGCTTTAGATCTTCTTCCCGTTATATTTCGTGCCCCAGCAGCGTTAAGCGCACCCGCTCGCCCCAATCACATAGTTCACTCTGTCCAGGGGGATTTACGGGCTTGTTGCATTGCTGGAACTCAAATTATTTGGGGAAAAAATAGTCACATTTTTATTTACTCAGTCTTTTAAGACTTTGGTACGACTATTTTCTCTGTCAGGAGAGGAATCATGTTCTATTGGATTTTATTGGCATTTGCGATTATTGCGGAAATTACCGGCACCCTATCAATGAAATGGTCCAGCGTCAGTGATGACAATATGGGTTATATTTTCATGCTGTTAATGATTACCTTGTCGTATATTTTATTATCATTTTCGGTTAAAAAAATCGCCCTCGGTGTGGCCTACGCGATGTGGGAAGGTATCGGCATTTTATTCATTACCTTATTCAGTGTTCTGCTGTTTGATGAGTCAGTCTCACTGCTGAAAATAATTGGACTCACCACACTCGTGGTCGGCATCGTGCTGATTAAATCAGGTACTTCCACGAAGAAAGAAAGTGCTCTGAAACCCTCAAAGGACAGCAAACATGCCGTCATTTGAATGGGTTCACGCCGCGTGGTTATTGGCGGCAATGGTATTGGAAATCGTTGCCAACATTTTCCTGAAACACTCTGATGGTTTCCGACGTTTTGGTTATGGCGTGTTATCACTCTGTGCCGTATTGGCGGCCTTCAGCGCACTTTCACAGGCAGTAAAAGGTATCGAATTGTCAGTGGCTTACGCGCTATGGGGTGGGTTTGGCATCATCGCAACGGTGGCGGCGGGTTGGATCTTATTTGGTCAACGACTCAATCGCAAAGGCTGGGTAGGATTGGTTTTATTGCTGATAGGTATGGTGCTAATCAAACTGGCGTAAAAGAAATACCGCCCGGAGTGAATATCGGGCGGTGAAATTATTGATTGGCGAGTTGCTGTAATTGTTCACGAAAACCGGTAATAGAAATCGCGCGATTATCGGCCCGATAGCGGTCTTTGGCAGCAGGTGCTGAACTTTGCACGGCAATGATTTGCCAGCCATTGTCTGTTTTCAGCATTAAGGGTGAACCGCTGTCCCCTGGTAAGGTATCGCACTGGTGGGAAAGCACCGTTTTCTGCGCCCAGCCGGTTATCAGGCAATCATTATGGGTATAGAGGGAGTCAAGATTATCTTCTGAATAACCCGACTGTGTGACTTTTCGGTCCTGGATTTTGAGCGCTTCGGTGAGTGCATCGCGGTCGCCTTCAAATAGCGGCAACGGGGTGATACCCGATGGTGGATTGTGTAACACAATCAGCCCAAAATCATGGGGAGCCGCATTCGGTGGGACAATCCAACCCTCACCATCAGGTTTGAGTCGATGACCGAGCGAAGATTCCACTCGTCCTTCAATGTCATGAATCTCATAACGCCACGAGCCTTTACGCGAAATGAATCGCAAAGCAATGGCTTTATCAGGAGTTCCGTGCGGCGGTTGCAGCAAACAATGTCCGGCGGTCAGCGCCAGGTGAGGTGAAATTAATGTCGCAGTACACAAATTACCACTGGCCGTTTCGAGCTGGCCTATCGCATCCCACGGAGAACGAGCAGGATCACTCACACGTGTGCGATCATCCTGACCAAAGAACAGCCTTTTGATGTCAGCAGCGCTCTCGTCATCAGCGTGGGAAAGGGCCGGTATAAGACACAACACTCCTAATAACAACACAACTTTTTTACGCATATCACTCTCTGATGGGGCGATTAATTTTTTTTATATAAACCCAGCGAATGGATTAACTATAGACGGGTCGCACAGAAAGTGGGAGTAAAAAGTCATTACAGCCAGAAGCTTAGCGTAATAAGACCGCAAAGAATGAGCAGGGTAAGGATGATTTCAAAACTATAGCGTCGCAACATCATCCAGACTCCGGAAGTAAACACCCGGCGAACCGGGTGTTTTTAGTGTGGCTATGCTTTGGGGATTGCCCCGATAAGCCTAACACCGTGAGTTTAAGAACGAGATATCCGGGGTGACCACCGGGTTTGGCATCCCTCCGGGAACGCAATTCCAGTGTTTCCCGTCATTCATGACAGCGTGAGTTTAAGAACGAGATATTCAGGGCGACCACCGCGTTTGGCGTCCCTCCGGGAACCCAATCCCGGTGTTTCCCCTCATTCATGACACCGTGAGTTTAAGACCGAGATATCCGGGGCGACCACCGGGTTTGGCGTCCCTCCGGGAACCAAATCCCAGTGTTTCCCCTCATTCATTGGCTTAAGTGAACGGTGTTACCGATAAGCCCGTCATTCTTCAACAGGCGGACCGGGTAAATTCTTATGCAGCTGGTTGAGTGGTTGGTTTTGCAGCTTCAGTTTTTGCTACAGGTTTTTTCTGGTGTTTTTTAGCGGCTTGCGCTTTTTGCTCGGTGGCTGCTGTTTTGTGTTTTTTATGATGAGTGGTTTTTGCAGCTGGCGCTTTAGCCGCCGAAGTTGCAACCGGTGCTGGCGTTGCCGTTGTTTCAGCAGCGAAAGCGGCAGAGGACAGACCCATTGTCGCAACAACAACCAGAGCTAATACTTTATTCATCTCTACATCCTCGAATGTGTTTATGTTTGAACCCCAGCGGGGCCGTTGAGATGAACTATAAACTTGTGGATCAAGGGCTTCAGTGAGTGATTGGTTTCGGCGTGTAACGGTTTGTACAAAGCACCCGCCATACTTCAGGTTGTTGATGATTGGCGGCTCACGACTATTCGGCCCATCGTGGGTCTCGCCCCAGTCACATAGTTATCTATGCTCCTGGGGCTCACGCGCTTGTACGGTTATTACAAATAGCGTGCTTCTAAATGTTTGCGGAAATACATCGGGTTAAGGTCTTCACCGGTGGCATTGGTAATCAGTTCTGAGGTGGTGAATTGGCTGCCGTGCTGCCAGATATTCTGACGCAACCAGTCAAATAGCGCGCTGAAATCACCTTCTGCAATGTCTGCTTCAAGCTGCGGCAAAGCGAGTTTGGCGGCATTGAACAGTTGTGCGGCATACATCGCACCCAGCGTGTACGATGGGAAGTAACCAAACGCGCCATCTGTCCAGTGAATATCTTGCATACAGCCATTGCGGAAGTTGTCTTTGGTAGACAGCCCCAGCCAGTGCCGCATTTTCTCATCCCAGAGTGCAGGAATGTCCTCAACTTCGATATCGCCATCAATGAGCGCCCGCTCAATTTCGTAGCGTAAAACGACGTGGGCCGGATAGCTGACTTCATCGGCCTCGACGCGAATAAATCCACGTTCAACACGTTGGTTCACGGCAATAAAGTTCGCCGTTTCAAACGCAGGTTGCTTGCCAAAACGTGCAGTCACCATTGGCAACAACAGTTTCAGGAACTCCTTGCTGCGACCCAATTGCATCTCAAAGAACAGGCTCTGTGATTCGTGGATAGCCGTAGAACGTGCTAAAGCAACGGGTTGGCCAAGCCATTCACGCGGCAAGTTTTGTTCATAGCGTGCGTGACCGGTTTCGTGGATAACGCCAAATAGCGCGCTGACCAAATCGGACTCATCGTAGCGCGTGGTAATGCGCACATCTTCTGGTACACCGCCGCAGAATGGGTGAGCACTAACATCCAGTCGGCCGCCGTTAAAGTCAAAGCCCAGCAATTTCATCGTGTCCAGGCCCAACTCGCGTTGGTCAAGAGTTGCGAATGGGCCAGACGGAGTGATAACAGATTCTTTTGCCTGTTTGTCGACCACCTTTTGCAATAAATCAGGCAACCAACTGCGTAAATCCCCGAATAGCCCATCGAGTTTGGCGCTGGTCATGCCCGGTTCGTAAATATCTAACAGTGCGTCATAGCAGGATTTTCCTTTTGCCTCGGCGCGAAGTTGTGCCTCTTCGCGGCTAACGCGGACCACTTCTTTCAAATTAGTGGCGAACCCTTGCCAGTCATTAGCGGGACGTTGTGTCCGCCAGCCATGTTCGCAGCGCGTCCCAACCAGCGATTTTTCTTCTACCAGTGAGGCTGGCAGCAAAATAGCTTCTTGATATTGGCGGGTCATTTCACGAAGGTTGGCACGTTCAACCTCGGTAAGGTCTTCCTGAACCGCCGCCTGTAACAACGTAGCGATTTTCTTATCGGTCAGGATTTTGTGTTGCAAAACGCTCAGTTCAGCCAGAGCCTCGCCGCGCGCTGTGCTGCCGTTAGGCGGCATATTGGTAAACATATCCCAGCCAGCGATGGCCGAGAGATGTGCAAAACGGGAAAGACGCTGGAAGGTGCGTGTGAGGTGATTATAATTTCGCTTTTCCATAGAGCCTCATAAGGGATGATTTACATAAGCAAAAATAGCAAAAAGACATCCCGAAAACGAGGCCGTAATGGGGTTAATGTGCACGATGATGCAAACGTGTGCCCACCCACAATGAGATGACCAAAAGAGAGCCAATAAAACTCGCGACACCGGTCCATCCAAATTGGTGCCAGAAAATGCCACCAAGCGTACCGGCGAGGCTTGAACCCAGGTAATAGCTAAATAAATATAATGATGAGGCCTGTCCTTTAGCGCGTTTCGCACGTGGACCAATCCAACCACTGGCGACCGAGTGCGCGGCGAAGAATCCGGCAGAAAAAAGCAGCATCCCGATGAAAATAATCGCCAGCGGTGAGAACACGGTTAACACCAAACCGAACAGCATCACCGCTGTGGATACGATAATCACAGGGCCACGGCCAAATTTTGCGGTCATCGCTCCAGCTTTAGGTGAGCTCCAGGTACCGGTTAAGTACGCCACTGACAGCAAGCCTACCACTGCCTGGCTCAAGTACCACGGCCCTTGCATCAAGCGATAACCAATGTAATTAAACAGGGTGACAAATGCGCCCATCAATAAAAAGCCCTGAGCGAACAATAGCGGTAAACCCGGGTCGCGCCAGTGCAAACGGAAGTTAATAAACAGCGTTTTAGGGCGCAGCGAAGAAGGGCGGAAGTGTCGCGATTCAGGCAATATTTTCCAGAACATTAAGGCTGAGGCCAGAGCAAAACAACCGATGGCGGCAACGGCAATACGCCAGTTAAAGAAATCGGTCAGAACCCCGCTTAACAGACGGCCACTCATGCCGCCAATCGAGTTGCCACTGATATACAACCCCATTGAAAAGGCCACAACACTTGGATGCATCTCTTCGCTCAGATACGTCATGCCTACGGCGGCGACGCCGCTTAGGGATAACCCTATCAAGGCTCGCATCACTAATATACCGTGCCAACTGGTCATCATCGTGGAGATAAGCGTGCAACTTGAGGCGAGCAACAGCGCGGTCACCATCACAGGTTTGCGGCCAATGGCGTCAGAAAGTGGCCCAGTAAACAGCAACCCAAGGGCGAGCATGACGGTAGAAACTGAGAGGGAAATACTACTACTGGCGGGTGACACGCCAAATTCATGCGACAGCACGGGCAAGATCGGTTGCACACAATAAAGCAGGGCAAAGGTGGCGAGTCCTGCAGAAAATAGCGCCAGGGTGACGCGCATAAACTGGGGCGAACCCCGTTTGATATAAGTGGCCGACTGGGATGAACGTCTGTCGTCAACATCTTTGGCCGGAGCGGTGTCGACGAGGGTTGTACGGCTCAAAATGGGTCCTTAATGCGCTTTTGAAGTCTTGTTTTCAGAGTAGAAAATTGGCAATGTTCTGTCTAATATATTAATAATCTCAATTGATATGTTTAAAGTATGAATATTGAATTGCGCCACCTGCGTTACTTCGTTGCGGTTGCTGAAGAACTGCATTTTGGCCGTGCAGCTGCACGTCTGCGCATCTCACAGCCACCGCTTAGCCAGCAGATTCAAATCCTGGAACAACAAATTGGCGCACGTTTACTGGCAAGAACCAACCGTAGCGTGAACCTTACCGCAGCCGGGAGCCAGTTCTTACAGGATGCGCGGCAGATTTTAAGCCAGGTTGAGGTGGCTGCTGGGCGGGCTGCCAGGCTGCATCAAGGGGAAACGGGCGAATTACGTATTGGATTCACCTCATCTGCACCGTTTATCAAAACAGTATCTGACAGCCTGTCGACATTTCGCCGCAGTTATCCTGATGTGCACCTGCAGATGCGGGAAATTAACACCCGCGCGCAAATTGCACCGCTCAACGACGGCGAACTTGAATTGGGGTTGATGCGAAATACGCGGCTTCCGGACACCCTGGACTGGAAGCTGGTGTTAAGGGAACCGCTGTTGGCGATGGTGCACCGCGACCACCCGTTAGCCCAATGCCCGGTGATTTCCCTGCAACAATTGGCCAACGAACCGTTTGTCTTTTTTGACCCGCACGTCGGAACCGGGCTGTACGACGATATTCTTGGTTTGTTACAACGTCACGCAATTACACCGTTTATCACCCAGGAGGTCGGTGAAGCGATGACGATTATCGGTCTGGTGTCTGCGGGGTTAGGCGTTTCGATTCTTCCAGCATCGTTTAAACGTGTTCGATTGTCAGAAGTGGTTTGGTTGCCCCTCGAAGAGGCTGAAGCGCAATCAGAAATGTGGTTGGTTTGGCCCAAACATCACGAGTTGTCCGCTGCGGCACTGCGGATCTCAGCATTGCTAACGGAGTCAATAACGGCACTAAAAGACGATTAAAGTGCTTTAATATGTGCGGTAAATCACATCCCTACGTAAATATTTGACTCCGTTGGTTGAAGTGTTTAACCATAGCCAAAAGTTTATTTCGAAGCGCGAAAATAAAGGGAGTCGCAAGTGGTTGCTGATAGCCAACCGGGCCATATTGATCAGATTAAGCAAACCAATGCGGGCGTTGTTTATCGTCTGATTGATACCAATGGACCGGTGTCGCGAATCGATCTTTCTCGCCTGGCGCAACTGGCTCCTGCCAGCATCACGAAAATTGTTCGTGAAATGATTGAAGCCCATCTGGTGCAGGAAACTGAAATTCAGGATCCTGGTAGCCGGGGGCGTCCTGCTGTGGGTCTGATGCTGGAAACTGAAGCATGGCACTATTTGTCTGTGCGAATCAGCCGTGGGGAAATTTCGCTCGGGCTGCATGATTTAAGTAGCAAACTGATTGTGGAAGATACCGTTTCGCTCGGTGTTGACGATGTGCAGCCGCTCATTGAGCGGATCATCGTGCAAATCGACCAGTTCTTCATTCGTCATCAACAAAAACTTGAACGTCTTACCGCGATTGCTATCACCATGCCGGGGATTATCGACACCAAGCGCGGCATCGTCCATCGGATGCCGTTTTATGATGTCTGTGATATGCCTCTGGGCGAGGTCCTCGAAAACTACACCGGTGTGCCGGTGTATGTTCAACACGACATCAGCGCGTGGACGATGTCAGAAGGGCTGTTTGGTGCCTCAAAAGGGGCGCGTGATGTGATTCAAGTGGTGATTGATAATAACGTCGGTGCCGGTGTCATTACCGATGGACGCCTGCTCCATGCGGGTAGCAGCAGCCTGGTCGAAATTGGTCATACCCAGGTCGACCCATTCGGCAAGCGCTGCTATTGCGGCAATAACGGTTGCCTTGAAACGATAGCCAGCATCGACAGCGTGCTGGAATTGGCTCAGTTGCGCATGAGCCAGTCGATGGGTTCAATGCTGCATGAACAGCCGCTGACCGTCGAATCGCTGTGTGATGCAGCACTTAACGGCGACCTATTAGCGAAAGATATCATTCTTGGGGTAGGCATTAATGTCGGCAGAATCCTTGCGATTATGGTCAACTTGTTCCATCCACAAAAAATCCTGATTGGTTCTCCACTCAACCGGGCCGCAGAAATACTGCATCCGGCGATCACTGATTGTATTCGTCAGCAGTCGTTACCGGCGTATAGCGAACACATGATTGTCGAAAGTACGCAATATAATCACCGTGGAACCATGGCCGGTGCGGCACTGGTAAAAGACGCAATGTATAACGGCTCTTTATTGATTCGCCTGCTGCAAGGGTAATGTTATAGGCTGATCCACTAAAAATTGCGCTATCTCAATCTGACCGAATGACTATTCTTTTAGACTTTCTCTCCTGAATTATTCAATTTCTAATCACTAATATCCGTCTTACAGCATAACGAAAGACGGATATTTGACGCATTGCCTTGGGAGTTAGTCATGCTTACGCGTTTCTTTATAACAGGTACTGATACCTCAGTCGGGAAGACTGTAGTTTCTCGTGCCTTGTTGCAGGCTCTTGCAGCCAGTGGCAAAAGTGTTGTCGGCTATAAGCCGGTAGCCAAAGGCAGTAAAGAGACGCCAGAGGGCCTGCGCAACAAAGATGCGTTAGTTCTGCAAAGTGTTTCCACACTTGAACTGCCTTATGAAGCCATTAATCCTATCGCGTTGAGCGCAGAAGAAAGCAGCGTTAGCCACAATAGCCAAATCAACTATTCGCTGCTGTCTGACGGGCTGCAAAATTTAGCCAGGCAAGTTGATCACGTTGTGGTTGAGGGAACGGGCGGCTGGCGGAGCCTGATGAATGATTTACGCCCGTTATCGGAATGGGTCGTTCAGGAGCAATTGCCCGTGTTGATGGTGGTGGGCATTCAGGAAGGGTGTATTAATCACGCCTTGCTGACGGCTCAGGCTATTGCGAATGATGGCTTACCACTCATTGGCTGGGTAGCGAATCGTATTAATCCAGGGCTTGCGCACTACGCTGAAATCATTGATGTATTAAGTAAGAAACTGCCTGCACCGCTGGTGGGCGAGTTGCCTTATCTGCCGCGTGCCGAACAGCGTGAACTGGCAAACTACATTGATTTATCCCGCCTTTGCGGCGCTCTGTCGGTAGACGGTCTGCGGGCGTAACCAGCGCGAAAGTGCGGAAGCCATCACGCAAGAAACCAGTAAGCCGGGGAGCAATGTAAACTCCCCCGTCATTTCACAAACCATCAGCGTCGACATTATCGGTGCATGTGTGGTGGCCGCTAACAGCGTTGCCATTCCGGTTAATGCCAGCAAAATCGCCACGTTATCCCCGCTCCATGCCCATACTCCGAACCATTGTCCGACTAGCATTCCCAATGCGGCACCCACAAACAGGGTCGGGGTAAATACGCCACCAGGTGCGCCAGAGCCGCTGCTTGCCAGCACTGCTGCCAATTTATAAACCAGAATGCCAGCCACGAATAACAGTGCGGGCGGTTGTGAAAGAAACGACTGCACCACGCTGTACCCATTTCCCCAAACCAGCGGCGTGATAAGCGAAAGTAGCCCAACCAGTAACCCACCTAACGCGAGCTGCAATGGCGGGGTTAACTGCAAACGCTGGAACAATTTACTGCTTTGCGCCATTAACCAGAGAAACAACGGCCCGGTAAGACCCGCAACCAGCCCGAGTGACGCCATCAGAATATATTGAACCAGTTGCGGGGCGTTGAGTGCGCGGACGGTATAGAGCAGCGTTTGTTCGTCGTTTAACAAGTGTGTCATCAGCAAGGCACAGACGGCGGCAATCACCACTGGGCCAAGTGAGGCAAGCATCAGGG